>CAZBCJ010000031.1:0-12437 GCA_964490545.1 uncultured Flavobacteriaceae bacterium
AGTAATGTAGAATTCTGAAATTACTGAAAGAGCATATTCTATGGCTTCATATCCTGTAGAAGGTAGAGACATAATGTTAAAAGTAAGAATAGCTACTCCTCCTTGGGACAGAGATAGGAACTCTTGGATGGATGTTAACCCTGGTATTGCATCTTCATATATGTTTTCAAGAAAACCGGGAGATAAAGTGACTATTTCAGGTCCATTTGGTGAGTTTTTTATCAATCATTCTGAAGCTGAAATGTTGTATGTTGGCGGAGGTGCTGGGATGGCTCCATTGAGGTCTCACCTATATCATTTGTTTAATACTTTGAAGACTGGAAGAAAAGTTACTTACTGGTATGGAGGAAGATCTAGAAGAGAGCTATTCTACCTTGATCATTTTTATAAACTTGAAAAATCTTTTCCAAATTTCAAATTTTATATATCTCTTTCTGAACCTCTTCCTGAAGATAATTGGAAAATTAAAAAAGACATTAATTCTGATGGTGATGGCTTTGTTGGTTTTATCCATAATTGTGTTATTGAGAATTACCTAAATCATCATGAATCTCCTGAAGATATTGAGCTATATTTCTGTGGCCCACCACTAATGAATCAGGCTGTTCAAAAAATGGGTGAAGATTTTGGTATTCCTGATGAGAATATCAGATTTGATGATTTTGGTGTTTAGTCTAAGCATAGAAGTTTATGAACAGAGTTATTATATTTCTTTTTTTTATATTTTCTTGTAATCAGAATCCTAAAACAACTTTAAAAGGGATAGCATTCGGCACTTCATATTCTGTTCAATACTTTTCAGAAGATCAGATAGATTATTCTATTCAATTAGATAGCATATTTGATCTAATAAATAATTCTATGTCAACTTATATTGATACTTCTATTATCTCAAGAGTTAATAATAATGAGTCTGTAAAGGTTGACAATCATTTTGTTAATGTATTTAATACATCAAAAAAGATATTTGATAAAACAAAAGGAAAATTCGATCCTTCAATAGGCATATTGGTAAACTTTTGGGGTTTTGGACCTAAGTTTACCAATATTCCTATGGATTCATTAGCTATAGATAATTTAAAAATACTTGTTGGATTTGAGAAGTTTAAAATAGATGATACAAATATTGTTTTAAGACCAAAAAACTCATTTTTAGACTTTAATGCTATTGCAAAAGGATATACAGTAGATTTAATATCAGGTCTTTTAGACGATAATAATATTAACAACTATTTAGTTGAGATTGGAGGCGAACTAAGAGCAAAAGGATCAAATCTTTCTAAAAATAACAATTGGATTATTGGAATTGATGAACCTAGATTTGATGATAGTCAAAATATTTTCATAACAACTGAATTAAATAATGTAGCAATGGCAACTTCTGGTGTTTATAGAAAATATAATATTGATTCTAATGGCAGAAGGTATGCCCATATTTTGGATCCTTTATCGGGAATACCTGCCAGAACAAATATATTAAGTGTTTCAGTTATATCTGAGACTTGTATAGAGGCTGATGCATATGCTACAGCACTACATCTTATGAATATTAATGAAATAGAAGGTTTCCTTGTTTACAATAAAGATCTTAGCGTATATATAATTTATGAAAATGAAAGTGGAGAGATGATTGGTAAGGCTTATAATGGCTTCTAGAATTAGATTACCTTACTTCTTACACACAGGAATTATTTCATTTGGTGATAGACAATATTTTGCAATCTCTTGATCACTAAGTTTATTAGCATATTTTACTTTTTTTACAGAAAAACCAACAGAGCTTAGTCTTTCAAAATAGTCCATCCCATAAATTCTAACGTGGTCATATTGTCCAAATGCTTGATTCCTATCTTTAATGCTCTTTATTGAATTATCTTCATAAGTATTTTCTCTTTTTAAATCTATAGGGATTTGAAAAATACCTGTCCCTCCTTTTTTTAGCACTCTGAATAATTCGCTCATTGCTTTTATATCATTATCTACATGCTCTAATACATGATTACATAATATGTAATCATATGTATTATCTTCTAGAGGAAGATTACAAATATCAGCTTTAATTTCAGCTAGAGGTGAATTTAAGTCAATAGTATCATATGATATATTAGTAGAATTTTTAAAAACTTTGTGAAATGCTGGTTCAGGCGCAAAGTGCAATAATTTAACTTTTTTAGTAAAAATATCTGTTTCATTTTTTAAATAGAGCCATAGCATCCTATGTCTTTCTAACGAATATGTGGAAGGGGATAGAGCATTTTTTCTAACATTATTATATCCATAAGGAATAAATTTTCTAAAGCTCTTTCCATCAATAGGATCTGTATATTTATCTCCTTTTAAATACAATCTAGCACATGGTTTGACAAATAGGCCAATTGTTGTTAAAATAGTTCGAGGAATATAATTTAAAATAAGTTTTATTATTGATTCCATTTATTTAAAAAAATTTTGAAATTCTTTTTCTTCATTAGATTTTATTCCAAGAGCTTCATAAATATAGTTGAAGGTTGATAATATTTCTGGTTTACCATCTATAATGGCTATGTTGTGTTCAAAATGTGCGCTTGGCTTATTGTCTTGAGTAGTAATTGTCCATCCATCACTATGCTGAAAAATTTTGTGAGTTCCTTGATTAATCATAGGCTCTATAGCTACTACCATTCCATCTTTAAATTTTTTTCCAGTTCCTTTTCTTCCATAGTTTGGCATTTCAGGTTTCTCATGCATAACCTTACCAATACCATGCCCAACTAATTCTCTTACAACCCCATATCCATTTTTTTCGCAATGATTTTGAATTGCATATCCTACATCACCGACTCTATTTCCTTTTTTAAACTCTCTAATTCCAAGGTATAATGATTCTTTTGTAATATTCAATAGTCTTTGGGTTTCCTCATTAGTTTCTCCAACTGTAAATGTATATGCATGGTCTCCATAATAACCGTTTTTTAATGCACCACAGTCTATTGAAATGATATCTCCTTTTTTTAGTGGTTTATTATTTGGGATTCCATGTACTACTTGAGAATTTGGACTTATACATAAAGTATTTGGAAAACCATACAGCCCTAAGAATCCTGGGACTGCATTGTTGGATCTTATAAAATCTTCTGCAATTTTATCTAATTCTAATGTTGTTTTTCCTTCTTTTATTTCTTTTGCAATTAATCCAAGAGTTTTTGAAACCAATAGTGCGCTTTCTCTGATGAGTTTAATTTCTTCAATGTCTTTTATAATCCCCATAATATTTATTTCAAAAGAGAATCGTGAGTCATCTCATTAGGACTTCTGATACCCATTAGTTCTAAAATTGTTGGTGCAATATTTGCAAGAATACCACTATTAATATGTTTTATATCATTATCAACTAAAATTACTGGAACAAGATTCTTTGTATGTGCAGTATTTGGAGATCCATCAGGATTAGACATTGTTTCACAATTTCCATGATCTGCAATTAGTAAAACGCTGTAATCATTATTTAGTGCAGCATTTACAATTTCTTTTACACATTTATCAACTGTTTCACATGCCCGTATCGCTGCACTCATTATTCCTGTATGGCCAACCATGTCCCCATTAGCAAAATTTAAGCAGATAAAATCATGGAACTTACCTTTAATTTCTTTAATTAATGCTTCTGTTACTGAAAATGCACTCATTTCTGGTTTTAAATCATAGGTGGCAACTTTAGGTGAATCTTTTAGTATTCTTTTTTCTCCTTCAAAAGGCTTTTCTCTTCCACCAGAAAAGAAAAATGTGACGTGAGGATATTTCTCAGTTTCAGAGATTCTAAGTTGTTTTTTATTGTTTTTCTCTAATACTTCCCCTAATGTATTTTTAATATTTTCATTTTCATAAATAACTTTAATTCCTGAAAAAGAAGTATCATAATTAGTCATGGAGACAAAGTAAAGGTTCATATTATTGACTTTGAATTCTGAAAAAGTTCTTTGTGTTAATGCATTAGTTAGTTGCCTCCCTCTATCTGTTCTAAAATTAAAGAAAATCACTACATCATTTTTTTCTATATTACCTATGGGATTCATTGATTTATCAACTTTAATTATTGGTTTTATAAATTCATCAGTGCAATCTTTAGAATAACTTTCCTTTATCTCTTTATATAGGCTACTAGTCTTTCTCCCTTTTCCATTTGTCAATGCATCATATGCTAATTTTGTTCTATCCCATCTATTATCTCTATCCATTGCAAAATATCTTCCAGTAACCGATGCTAGAAATGTGGTTTTATAATCAACTAAAAATTTCTCCAGCTTACTAATATCATCGTAAGCTGATTTTGGATCTACATCTCTTCCATCAGTAAAAGCATGAATATATGAATTGAATTTATATTTTGCAGAGAGTTTAATTAGTTCATATAAATGATTTTGATGGGAATGTACACCTCCATTACTAACGAGTCCTAAAAAATGAACAGCATTATTGTTATTTTCAGCATATTTAAATGCATCAATTATAACTTTATTTTTTTCAAATTCCTTCTTTTCAATTGATTTATTAATTTTTGCAAGTTCTTGTAAAATAATTCTTCCTGCACCAAGATTTAGATGCCCAACTTCGCTATTTCCCATTTGACCATCAGGCAAACCAACACTAATTCCATCTGTTTTTAGTTTGGAGTTGGGGTAATTATCATATAAATTATCAATAAATGGAGTATATGCTTGGTCAATAGCTGAATTTTTCGGGTCTTTTGATTCACCCCATCCATCTAAAATCATTAAAACAACCTTTTTATTCATAGAACTATAGAAATAAGTCCAAAGATAAAATAAATCCTACCTAATTGTGTAGTTTAATTAAATTATACTCAGGTTCTATTTCAAGGGGATCACAACCTTTTTTAAAAACTCTTGCCGTATTTGGACCTTTGAGGATTATGTTGTTTCCTTGAGTCTGTAGATAGCTTCCTTCTCTAAGGCCAATTACTATTTGATTATTAAACTTATGAAATTCTTTAATTCTCATTTCTCTACTTTCACCCATATGCTTACTTCCTTTAATTGGATCAATATAGTGAGGGTTAATATTAAATGGAATAAGATTTAAGCTTTTTAGACTTGAAGGGTATACAATTGGCATATCATTAGTTGTTCCTATACTAGTTCCACAAATATTTGTCCCTGCACTGGTTCCTAAGAATGGAGTGCCAGAATTAATTTTTTTTGTAACAGGTTTTATTAGATTATACTTTTGAATACAGTCGAGTAATAAGAATGAATTACCTCCCCCAATAAAGATCCCATCACATCTATTAACATTTTCAACAGGGTCTTTGAAATCATCAATTCCAAAAACACTCATATTTAATTGGCCGAATGTATCATTTACAAGATTTTTATATGATTTGTGAGAAATACCATTAGGCCTTGCATAAGGAATAAATAAAATATTTTTAGAGTTTGAGAAAAGATTTTTAATTACCGGAAACAAATATTCCAAGTATTTGCTTCCATAAATTGTGGAAGTACTTGCCAATATCATTTTTTTCATAATTAAAAAAAACTAACTAAGTTTACTGTAAATAAACTTACTCATTATATTTGTATAATGCTATTAAACCAATTTTTTTTATTTATAAGTGGCGTTGAGATTGCTTTTATTTTATTTATTGCTGTGCTTGTAATGGGAGCAGATAAAATACCGTCATTTGCAAGATCCTTAGGAAAAGGTATTAATGAAATAAAGCATGCAACTAATGAGATAAAGGGTGAGATAAAAAAATCATCGTCAGAGCTAGAGAATAAATCCTCAAATATTACAAAGGAAATAAAAAAAGCAAAAGAAGATTTAGATTCAATTTCATCTTCTATAAAGAGAGATTTATAATCCTACTTTTTTCTGCTTACGCTAATTCCATCCCTAATAGGAAATATTATGGTTTCCATATCACTTCTTTGATTAAGTAGCTTATTAAATTTATCTATCTCCTGCGTGCTTAAATCTTCATCTGATATAGGCATTGTTACTTTTCCACTCCATAGAACATTATCAGTAACTAAAATACCGTTGGTGTTTAGTTTATTTACTAATAGTTCTAGATATTTAGTATAATTTTCTTTATCTGCATCTAGAAAAATTAAATCAAATTTTTTATTAATACTCTCTATTAATTCTAATGCATTTCCAAGATGTTGAAAAATTTTATCCTTGTAATGTGACTTATTAAAATACTTTCTTTGAAAATCGTATAATTCTTCATTTTTATCAATAGTATGTAATTCTCCATCATTTTTCATTCCTTCAGCTAGGCAAAGGCTAGAATAACCTGTATATGTTCCAATTTCAAGAATATATTTTGGTTTAGTTAGCTTTGAAATCATACTTAATATTCTTCCTTGGTAACTTCCACATAACATTCTTGGATTTAGAATTTTTAACTTTGTTTCTCTCGAAAGCTCTTTAAGTAAATCAGATTCTTTATTAGAATGGTTTTTAATGTAATCATTTAATTTTTCTGATATAAAATTCATTTTTAATATGCTATTTGTTTTTTATTAAATGATTAAATTGATTACTAAATTTTTCAAATCTTGGGTTAGAGACCTTGATTATATAGATGTTATTCTCATTGTTCTTTTTAAAATCTTGATGATAATCTTCTCCAATCCAGAACTTTTGAAATGGATATAATTCAGCTGCTACATTTAATGAGAACTCTTTTTTTAAATATGATATTTTATCATTAATTATTGTTTTTTGTTTTTCATTTTGAAAAAATATAATTGATCTATACTGTGTTCCGTTATCAGGACCTTGACCATTTATTTGTTCAATATTTTGAGACCCAAAATAAACATCAACTAATTGACTAAAGCTAATAATCTTAGGGTTGTATATTATTTCTACAGTTTCAGCATGCCCAGTAGTTTCCGTGTTTACCAACTCGTATGTTGGGTTTTTTGTAAATCCACCAGAATAGCCACTATTGACTTCGATTACACCTTTTAGACTCTCATAGATAACTTCAACGCACCAAAAGCATCCACTTGCAAAATATGCTCTGTGAATGGTATCATTATTTACTACATGTGGATATGATTTCTTAATAGTATTTAGTTTGGATGTATAATCCTGAGCATAACTATAGTTTGTATATAGAAATAGAAATAAACAAAATTTAATTGATAGTGATTTCATTACATAAAAAAAGCTTCTAAATATAGAAGCTTTTTTTAAATTATAATAGTTTATAACAGGTTTTTACAATTTAGAAAATAATTTTTCCATTTTTTGTTTTTGCTCATTTGCGAGAACTTCATCTATTAGAATTCTACCACTATGCTCATCAGTTATAATTTTTTTTCTAGAGGCTATTTCCATTTGAATTTGCGGAGGAATAGTAAAATATGATCCGCCAGCTGCTCCTCTTTCAATAGGTACTATTGCCAATCCATTTTTTACATTAGCTCTTATTCTGCTATAAGCAAAAATCAATCTATCTTCAATTTTTTTCTTATAGGTTGCAGATTTTTTTAGTAATACATTTTCTTCTTTTTCAGTCTCTTTTAGGATTGTATCTAATTCACTTTTTTTGTGTTTTAAGTGTTTAGTCTTTTCAGAAGAAATGGATTTTATTTCATCAACTGATTCATTTTTTTGCTCGATTTGGGCTTTAAACTCATTAATATTTTTTTCTGCTAATTGTATTTCGAGTTCTTGGTATTCAGTTTCCTTTGTTAATGAATCGAACTCTCTGTTATTTCTTACATTTTTTTGCTGTTCTGTATATTTCTTTATTAATGCTTTTGCCTCAGCAATTAGGTTCTTTTTAATTGATATTTGTTCATTAATTTCTTCAAGTCCTTGTTCGAGTCTCTTAATTCTATTTTTTAACCCTTCTATTTCATCTTCTAGATCTCTAACTTCTAGAGGTAGCTCTCCTCTTATATCACGAATCTTATCTATTTGCGAATCAATCAATTGTAGATTATATAAGGATCTAAGTTTATCCTCTACTGTTATTTCTTTCTTTTTAGCCATCTTAACTATACATTATTGGATTAGTATTTGTTTTTGATAAAACGATCGCAAAATTAGGAAATTTTTTTGTAAGAAAGTTAAAGATTAAATCTTTTGTGTATTGTTCACTTTCATAATGCCCAATATCTACTAATAATATCTTATTTTCTGCCTTAAAATAATCATGATATTTTAAATCTGATGTAACAAATGCATTAGCACCACTATTGATTGCATTTTCAATCGCAAAACTCCCTGATCCACCTAGCACAGCTATTTTAGACACTTTCTCTCCTAATTTTATTGAATGTTTGATCAATTTAGATTTCATCTTTTTCTTTAAGAAGCTTAGGAATTTGTTTTCATCCATTGGAGAATTTAATTCGCCTACCATTCCCATACCTATATTTTGGTTAAGATTGTCTAGTGTAGTAATTTCATATGCAATTTCTTCATATGGATGGTTTTCTTTTAATGTATTGATTACCTTATGTTCAAGATGTTTTAGAAAAGTTATGTTAACACATACTTCCTGTGTTTCAGTATATATTAGTTTACTCCCAATTTTTGGATTTGATTTTTCATTTCCTTTAAAAGAGCCTAATCCTTTATAAGAAAAACTACAATTCTCATATTTTCCTAATGAACCTCCTCCAATCTTAAATATTTCTGATTTAAGTTCAGCTACATTTTCAGATGGGATATATGTTGTAAGTTTTTTTATAGTTTCCCTTTTTGGAATTAAAATTTTATAATTTTTAATGTCTAGTTTCTTGCATATAGCACTATTTACACCTTTCATCGAATTATCAAGTGAAGTGTGCATGGCAACTATTGATATATTATTTTTAATGGTCTTATGAATTACTCTATCAACATACGTTTTGGTAGTAATGCTTTTTATGTCATTGAAAATAATAGGGTGAAAACTAATAATTAGATTACATTTTGATTTTATTGCTTCATCAATTACTGATTCTGTAGAGTCTAGAGTAACTAGTATTCCGTTAACTTTTTGAGTATAATCACCTATTATTAGGCCTACATTATCAAATTCTTCTGCATAACATAAAGGTGCGAATTCATCTAGAGAATCTATTACTTCCTTGACAATCATATATATTTATATTTTTTTCAAAGATAAATAATTACTTTAGTTGCTGTGAAAATGATTAAAAAAATATTGTTTTGGATATTATGTACCCCATTTTTATTAGTTACATCAATAAGGAATCTTCTATATAACATTGGAGTAATAAAATCACACCAATTTAATCTCCCAATAATTTCTGTTGGCAATCTAGTTTTAGGAGGTTCAGGAAAGACTCCAATAATTGAATATTTAGTAAGGCTAATATCTGATAATTATAATGTTGCTGTATTAAGCAGGGGGTATGGTAGAAAATCAACAGGCTTTGTATTGGCTGATTCTAGTTCAGATGCAGAAATAATAGGAGATGAGCCAATGCAGTATTATAGAAAATTTAAAAATATTATTGTATCGGTAGACTCTAGTAGGGTTAGAGGAATTAATAAGTTAATTAAATTAGATTCAAAACCTGAAATAGTGTTATTAGATGATGCTTACCAACACAGGAAAGTAAAGCCTGGAATATCAATATTATTAACAGAGTTTAATGATTTATATTCAGATGATAATATTTTTCCTTTAGGCAATTTGAGAGAGTCAAAAATAAATGCAAATAGGGCAGATATTATAATTGTAACAAAATGTAATAAAAATATTAATGAAAATGATAAAATTCAGGTTATTGAAAAACTTAATATTAGTGATAATCAAAAAATTTATTTTAGCTCTATCAAGTACTCTAAAATGGTATATGATAAAGAAGGCTCGAAACCATTAAGTGAATTTAGGAATATAAAATTTACTCTTGTTACAGGAATAGCAGACAGCTCCCATTTAATTAATTATTTAAATGATAGTGGCTATAATTTTAATCATATTCTTTTTAAGGATCATCATAATTTTTCTGATCCAGACATAATAAAAATTGATCGAAATAATTTAATTATTACCACTGAAAAGGACTATGTAAAATTATTTACAAAAATTACTAGTAGCTTATATTACTTGCCCATAGAATTTGTTATAGATAATGAAGTAGATTTTAGAAAGCAAATATTAGATTATATTCAGACTAGAAATTCTTAATGAATATGTTTTTGGGCTTTGTAAGATGATCTTACTAATGCACTGCTTTCAACGTGTCTAAATCCCATTTTTAGACCTATTTCTTTATATTCTTTAAATTCTTCAGGGGTTACAAATCTTTCAACCTGAAGGTGTTTTTTGCTTGGTTGAAGGTACTGACCAATAGTTATTACATCAACTCTTGCTTCTTTGAGCTCATTCATCGTTTCAATAACTTCTTCTTTGAATTCTCCAAGTCCTAGCATTATACCTGATTTTGTTCGTCTTTGGCCAGCATCCTTTAAATATTTTAAAACTTCTAAACTTCTATCATACTTAGCTTGAATCCTTACTTGTTTTGTTAACCTTCTTACGGTTTCAATATTGTGTGAAATAACCTCAGGTTTTATATTTATTAGTCTATCAATATGTTCGTGTATTCCTTGGAAATCAGGAATTAATGCCTCAATTGTAATTTCAGGATTATATTCTCTAACTTTTTCAATAGTTTTAACCCACAATTTACTTCCCATATCATCTTTTAAATCATCTCTGTCTACACTAGTTAAAACCGCATGTTTAATCTCCATTATTTGAATTGATTTAGCGACTTTTTCAGGTTCTTCCCAGTCTACAGGGCCTGGTCTTCCTGTTTTAACTCCACAAAATTTACATGAACGAGTACAGATATTTCCTAATATCATAAATGTAGCAGTTCCCTCACCCCAACATTCCCCCATATTTGGACAACTTCCTGAAGTACAAATTGTATGCAAATTATATTTATCAACTAAATTTCTTAATTGGGTGTATTTATCTCCTATAGGTAATTTAACTCTAAGCCATTTTGGCTTAGGCTGATGTTTGGCTTTTTTATTTGAAAGATCTACTTTATGCCAAGTTGAATTTTCTTTTATTTCAGTTGAATTTCCTGGTATTTTATTTTGCTCTATCATCAACAATGTAAAGATATAAACTATAAATTGAAATTATATCCCTTTTGCTAAAAACCATATACTAAATCCTATAAGAAATGCAATTCCAAGTATACTTAGTATATGCAATTTTATTGAAGGCCTATATTCTTTAGGCGTATGTTCGCTACTTATTAAAATATAATTAATTATAGCATAAAAAGGAGCTGTTAGAAATGATAGGATAGTAGCAATTTTAACAAGTAGTCCCATTTTTGATGAGAATAAAAAGAATATGAAAATAGTTCCAACAGATAAAATTGCCAACCAAAACAGGTACCCATGCTTAAAATCTTTATTAATTAAGAGCTTTATTGTTCTACTCATAGATCTTGGGGAAGCGTCCAGAGTAGTAATGCTAGTACTTAACATAGTGGTAAATGCAGCTATTCCAATAATATAATAAGACCATTCACCAAGACTTGAAGTGTACATCTCAATTAGTTGGTTAGAAAAAAGACTTGCAGATGAGCTAAAGGACGTATCACCACCAAACATTACTAGATATCCTAAAGACATAAATGCAATACCTAATATCACTGTGCCAATATAACCAACATTAAAATCAAATAGTGAAGATTTATAAGTGAAATTTTTATTAGTTTTTTGTTTTTCTAGGGACCACAAGGAATGCCAAACAGAAACATCTAATGGAGCTGGCATCCATCCCATAAATGCTATAAGAAAAGCTATTTCTGCAGTAATTTCTGGCAGGAACTGGGATAAAACTATTTCATTAGTATTATTATTGAATGCCATTACAGTAGCTAAGATTGTACTTATAGCTAAAAGAATTATTACATACTTAATTAATCTGTCAAGGAGTTTGTATTTGCCAAAAAATAAAACTACTGAACAAATTACAATAATGATTATTGTCCATATCTCTGTACTAAAAACTCCATTAGTAAGGGATGCAGCTAATCCTGCTGTAACTATTGTCACAGCAGTTTGTATTGTAAACATTGTAGCTAGAGTAATTATAGCATATGCAATTAATATGCCTTTTCCCAACTTATAGTATCCATCTAGCAGACTTTCTCCCGTTGCAGTAGCATATCTAGGACCATATTGAAAAAATGGATATTTGAATATATTTACAAGGATTAATGCCCAAAGCAATCCCATGCCAAAATCTGCTCCTGCTCTTGTTGATTGTACTAGATGAGAAACTCCTATAGCTGCTCCTGCAAACAATAAACCTGGTCCTAATTTTTTTAGAAGTTTATTAACTTTCGACATCACAATCTTTGAATTGATCTGGAGTTTTCCCACAAAACCCACATGATTCATTAGATTTGTTTAATAATGAATTT
>CAZBCJ010000032.1:0-12331 GCA_964490545.1 uncultured Flavobacteriaceae bacterium
TGATATTTCTTTATCAAATAAATACAATTTGGCATTCCTATAACAATAATTAATGGAGGAATTACTGCTGTTAATACAGTAAGCTCATACTCGAGGATTCCAATTATTCCTAAAGTCCACATTACTCCTATACATACTGTGCAGATAGAAATAGCAGTTGCCCTAACTGATCTAAAAAAGAAGAAAAAAATTAGAGAAGTAACAAGAATTGCAAGAACGACAAACTCTCCAAGTTCAGCTTTTATAGTTTCTGAGTATTTAGTTCTAACATAAGGCATTCCTGAGATTCTAACGTCTATATTGTAAGCTTCCTCAAAAGCATTAACTCTAGGTAAAAGAACTTTATTTATAAATTCTTCTCGTTTAACGGTATTAACAATGGATGTTTTTAAATTAATTGCACTTCTAACAGATTTTGTCTCAGTGTTAATTAAGAATTTATCGTAAAAAGGGGATTTAAAGAAAAGCTCATCTTTCAGATTTTTTAGTTCAATATTAGAATTAATAGAATCTTTGATGAATGGCTCAATATAGAATTGTCTTTCATCTTTATCTTTTATTAATTTTTGCAGATCTCCAAATGCAATTACTGTTTCAACTTCAGGAAGTTCTCTAAAACTATTAGAAAGTTTATTCCATGCATTTAAATTTTCCAATGTAAATAATAAGCTATCTTTTACACCAATTACAATTAGATTTCCTTCTTCTCCAAACTTGTTTGTAAAAGAATTGTATTTTAAATTCTCTTCATGATTATCTGGCAAAAGGTTTGCTTCTGTATAAGTAAATTTAATTTTATGCCAGTGTGTACTAAAAAAGTATGTGGCTAATATTAGAGAAATTATTATAAGTATTCTATTATTGAGAATAATTCTAGCAACTGATTCCCATAATCCACCTACATTTTTTTCTGACATTTTTTATAAATTATCTTTTATAAAGGTATTAATTAGTTCTGAAAACAACTTAAAGAAAAAAGAGTATTATAGAGTCATTATTTCTTTTTCCTTTAGATCAAAAATTTTATCTACTTTGTCTATATAATTGTTGGTTATTTCTTGAATATCTAATTCAGAGTTCTTTTTCAAATCTTCAGAGAAATTAGAATATTTTTTAATCTCATTATTTGCCTCCTTCCTAGCATTTCTAATAGCAATTTTTGCTTCTTCAGTTTCTGTTTTTGCTTGTTTAGCTAATTCTGTCCTTCTTTCTTCAGTAAGAGTAGGGACATTAATAATTATATTTTCTCCATTATTCATTGGGTTAAAACCAAGATTAGCTATTTCTATTCCTTTTTCTATTTCAGGAAGTATTGTCTTTTCCCATGGTTGAATAATAATTGTTCTCCCATCAGGAGTATTTATGTTTGCGACTTGAGATAAAGGGGTGTTAGTCCCATAATATTCGATTGTTACATTAGAGAGCATATTTGGATTAGCTTTTCCTGCTCGAATATTCATTAATTTTTTTTCTAAATGTGTTATTGCATTGGACATTGATTCTTTAGCTAAATCAAGGATTAGATCTAATTCTTCATTCATTTTATTAGTATTAAATATTTACAATAGTACCAACTTTTTCTCTAGAAACAGCCTTCAATAAATTACCCGATGAATTAATGTCAAAGACAATTATGGGCAAATTATTTTCCTGGCTGAGAGTAAAAGCAGTAGTATCCATTATTTTTAGGCCTTTTTTTATAGCTTCACTAAATGTAATATTTTCAAATTTTATAGCATCTGAATTGATTTCAGGATCACAGTCATATATACCATCAACTTTAGTGCCTTTTAAAATTACATTTGCTTCAATTTCAATAGCTCTTAGAACAGCTGCTGAATCCGTTGTGAAATATGGATTTCCTGTACCAGCCGCAAAAATTACTATTCGATTTTTTTCTAGGTGCCTAATAGCTTTTCTTTTTATATATGGTTCAGCGACTTGGTTGACATTTATTGCGGTTTGGAGTCTAGTAGGAATTCCAATATTTTCCAGTGTGTTTTGAAGAGCCAAACCATTAATTATAGTAGCTAGCATTCCCATATAATCTCCTTGAACTCTATCAATTCTATGCTCTGTATTGTTAAATCCTCTATAAATATTTCCTCCTCCAATTACAATTGCAATTTGAACATCTATATCGTATATTTTTTTAATTTCATTGGCGTAGTGCAATAATTTTTTTGAATCAATACCTGCTTTTTTATCTCCCATAAGGGCTTCTCCAGAAAGTTTTAGGAGAACTCTATTGTAGCTCATAATTAATAAATGTATACAAATATACTATACATTTTTTAATTGATAAAAACCATTAAAATTAGAAAACTTTAGTGTTGCAAACTAGCCAATTGAAACTCTTTCATAGGAGGTTACTGTTAAATTTTCATCGAATGATGAGAGATAATTGGAGACACTAATCTTGGTATCTTTTATAAATGCTTGATTTAACAAGGTATTATCTTTAAAGAATCGTTTTAGCTTCCCTTTGGCAATATTATCTAACATAGCCTCTGGCTTACCTTCAGCTCGCAACTGATCTTTAGCAATTTCGATTTCTTTTTCTATTACATCTGATTTTACACTTGATTCATCTAGAGCAATAGGATTCATGGCTGCAACTTGCATAGCAATATCTTTTGATACATTCACTATGGAATGGGGAAGCAAACTATCGCCTGTCTTGGATAGCCCAACAATAGTTGCAATTTTATTCCCAGCATGTATATATGAACCAATATATGGTGCAACAATTTTAACAAACTTATTGATTTGAATTTTTTCTCCAATAACTCCAGTTTGTTCTAAAAGTTTTTCTTTAACAGTAAGGCCATCAATTGAGGCTTTCAAAAGATTTTCCTTGGAATCACAGTCAAGCGCTATACTTGCTAGTTTATAAGCTAGATTAACAAAATCAGTATTTTTTCCGACAAAATCAGTTTCGCATGCTAATACAATTGCTACACCAACAGTTTTTTCTTTATTAGTCATTGCTATTGCTGCCCCTTGATGGGAGTCTCTGTCAGCTCTTTTTGCTGCTACTTTTTGGCCTTTTTTTCTTAAAATTTCTATTGCTTTATCCAAATTTCCATTAGCTTCTACCAATGCATTTTTACAATCCATCATGCCAGCTCCTGTTGATTTTCGCAGGTTATTTACTTCTGATGCAGAAATTTTTGTCATCCAACTGATTGTTTGTTATTTTATTTTTTAGCTTCTGCTTTCCCCTTTTTTTTAGTGGCTGCTTTTTTAGCTTCTTCAGCTTCTGCTTTTTCCTTTTCCTCAGCTGCTGCTTTTTTAGCTTCTTCAGCTTCTGCTTTTTCCTTTTCCTCAGCTGCTTTTTCTGATTTTCTTTCTTCTAGACCAGTTTGGATAGAATCAGAAATATATTCTAGAATTTTAGATATTGATTTAGACGCGTCATCATTTGATGGTATGATATATTGAATTCCTGTTGGATCAGAGTTTGTATCAACCATTGCAAAAATAGGAATATTCAATTTTTGAGCTTCTTTGACAGCAATATTCTCCCTTACAATATCTACTACAAAAATAGCACCAGGAAGTCTAGTCATATCTGCTATTGATCCTAAATTTTTTTCTAACTTTTCTCTAAGTCTTCCTATTTGTAATTTTTCTTTTTTTGACAGCGTATTGAATGTCCCATCTTTTTTCATTCGATCAATTGAACTCATTTTCTTAACCGCTTTTCTAATCGTAATAAAATTAGTCAGCATTCCTCCAGGCCATCTTTCAGTTATATAAGGCATGTTAACTTTCTTTGCAGCTTCACCAACTATATCTTTAGCCTGTTTCTTTGTTGCAACAAATAGAATTTTTCTTCCTGATATTGCAATCTTTTTTAGTGCTTCAGAAGCTTCTTCTAGTTTACTTATTGTTTTATATAAATTGATTATATGGATCCCATTTCTTTCCATATATATAAATGGAGCCATATTAGGGTTCCATTTTCTGGTAAGATGCCCAAAATGAACACCCGCTTTAATTAAATCTTTTACTTCTATTTTTCCCATTTTGAATTAGTTTACGTTCTTAATTATAGCAATATCTAAGTGGTATAAATAAATTAAGCCTTAGTTATTTAGATGCTAAACTAAATTTTTGATTTATTACATATTTTATAATATTATCGTTTTGAGAATTGGAATTTTTTCCTTGCCTTTTTCTGACCAAATTTTTTCCTTTCAACCATTCTAGGATCTCTAGTCAATAACCCTTCAGGCTTTAATATTTCTCTATTTTTTTCATCAAGCTCACATAATGCTCTAGATAAGGCTAATCTAATGGCTTCAGCTTGCCCAGTTGCCCCTCCTCCATAAACATTTATGCTAGTATCAAATTTTTTCTCGTTTTTAGTCAGATTAAAAGGTTGATTAATTTTAAATTGAAGGGATAGAGTTGGAAAATAAATTTTATAATCTTTTTTATTTACCATAATATTCCCTTTGCCCTTTTTTAAATAAACTCTAGCTACTGCAGTCTTTCTTCGACCAATTTTGTGAATTACATTTTCCATCTAATTAACTTCATTTAGATTAATTGAAACTGGTTTTTGAGCCTCATGATTATGATTGGTATTATTATAGACATGTAGGTTGCGAAATAATGTAGCTCCCAATTTATTTTTTGGCAGCATTCCTTTTACTGATTTCTCAATAATTGTGCTGGGATTTTTGTCAAATAATTGCTTTGCAGTAAGTGTCCTTTGTCCTCCAGGATAACCTGTATATCGAATATAGGTCTTATCTTCCCACTTTTTCCCAGTCAAATTTACTTTTGAGGCATTTACAACAACGACATTATCTCCACAGTCTACATGAGGAGTGAAGTTTGGCTTATGTTTCCCTCTTAAAAGAATAGCTACTTTAGAAGCAAGCCTCCCTAGAGTTTGACCTTCAGCATCAATTAAAACCCACAGTTTATTTGCTGTAGATTTATTAGTTGCAATTGTTTTATAACTTAATGTATCCATCTATAGTTTTTAAGTTAAAATAATCTTTATCTCAAAAGAGGATGCAAATCTACAATTATATATTATATTACCAAATAGAATAATCAAAATTATTTTCAGGGAATCCTATCTATAGATTTTGGACGAAATAGATATAATTAATGGGCTTCTAGCCAATTTTCTCCATAATCAATATCTACCGTTAAAGGAACTTTAAGAGTGAATGCATTTTCCATTTCATGTTTAACTAATGTAATTACATCATTTAATTCAGGTTTAAACACATCAAAAACCAATTCATCATGTACTTGTAGAAGCATTTTACTTTTGAATTTACTATCGTTAAACTTTGATTGAATATTAATCATGGAAATTTTTATTATATCTGCCGCACTTCCTTGAATGGGAGCATTAATCGCATTTCTTTCTGCCCCCCCTCTGACTATAGAATTCCGTGAGTTAATATCCTTCAAATATCTCCTTCTTCCAAGTAATGTTTCTACATAACCTTTTTCTCTGGCAAAAGAAATTTGTGAGGCAATATATTTTTTCAATTTAGGATACTTATTATAATATGTCTCAATTAATTCTTTAGATTCTTTTCTTGATAGATTGGTCTGATTACTTAGCCCAAAAGCTGATACTCCATATATAATTCCAAAATTTACAGTTTTTGCATTAGTCCTTTGCATTTTAGTAACATTCTTAATTTTTGTATTAAAAACTAAGGCTGCTGTAGACGTATGAATATCCTCATTATTTTCAAAGGCATTGATCATATTTTCCTCTCCACTTAATGCTGCTATTATTCTTAATTCAATTTGGGAATAATCTGCTGATAAAATAACAAAATCTTTATTCCTAGGTATAAATGCTTTTCTGATCTCTTTACCCCTTTCTGTTCTTATTGGTATGTTTTGCAGGTTTGGATTTATGCTGCTTAATCTACCAGTTGCAGCAACAGTTTGTTAATATTCAGTATGAATTTTGCCAGTATTTTTTGATATTTGATTAGGCAAAGCTTTAATATATGTATTCTGTAGTTTACTAAGACTTCTGTATTCTAGAATAGTTTTTACAAAATCATTCTCTTTTGCTAGGTAGGATAAAATTTCCTCAGAAGTTGAATATTGTCCTGTTTTTGTTTTTTTTGGGTTAGTAGCTATTTTCATTTTATCAAATAAAATTTCACCTAATTGTTTTGGAGAAGATATATTGAATTCTTCTTTTGACTCAGCATATATAATCTTTTTTGTCTTTTCAATCTCTTGATCTGTAGATTTTGATAATTTATTTAAATATGTGACATTTAAACTAATTCCTTCAATTTCCATATTTGCTAAAACTTTAAGAAGAGGAATTTCAATTTCTTTATACAATGATATATGTTTATTTAGTTTTAGCTCATTTTCTAGAAGATCTTTTAATTGAAATATAATATTTGCTTTTTCAGAGGTGTTATCAATACTAGATTCCTTCTGATTTATTGAGTAGTTTAAATAATTTTCGGACACAACTTCAGTAGTATGATTAATATCAGGATTAATTAGGTAATGAGCTAGCATTGTATCAAATATTTCTCCATTTATATCTATATCATGCTTTTTTAGAGATTTTATATCATGCTTTATATTTTCGCTAATTTTTTCAATTGAATGATCTTCAAAAAATAATTTTATTTTTTGAAGTATTTTTTTATCAGTTTTTTGTATTTCTAAATAATCTATGTAATAGACTTTGTTTTTGCTCCAACAAAATGAAATTCCAACTAGATTTGATAGCAAAGGATTATGATTATCTAACAATAATTTAAATGCAACTGAAGTTTGTTTCATTAATTTCTCTAGGAATATGTTTAGGCTTATTTTTGTATCGACAATTTGGAAAAGATGAGATATTTCTTTCTTAGATATTCTTATTGAAGAATTTTTATCTGTTTTTTCTTTTACTTGATCAAAAAGAGAAAATTGACCACTACCTGCAATAATTGAGCCAGTTTCAGGCTGCTTTTCCTGAATTACTTCTGTATTTTCTTTAGTTTTAATATCAAATATTTTTTTGAAATTTTCAGCTAATCTCCTAAATTCTAAATCTGAAAATATTTCATAGAGCTTATCAGGCTCATCTAAACTTAGCTTGAATTTATTGGAATCAAAATCTACAGGAACATCTGTAATAATAGTAGCAAGCTTCTTTGAAAGCAGCCCAGCATCACTATTAGCCTCTATTTTTTCACGCAGTTTCCCTTTTATTTTATCAGTATTTG
Source organism: uncultured Flavobacteriaceae bacterium (assembly GCA_964490545.1). Taxonomy (GTDB): domain Bacteria; phylum Bacteroidota; class Bacteroidia; order Flavobacteriales; family Flavobacteriaceae. The sequence continues at coordinate 7,236 of CAZBCJ010000032.1, forward strand.
ATAATAAATTTTCAATACTACCATATTCTTTAAGAAATTTTTTCGCAGTTTTATCTCCAACACCAGGTAGTCCGGGGATATTATCTACAGAATCACCCTTCATTGCTAAGAAGTCAATTACTTGTATTGGATCTGATATTTCAAATTTATTATTTACCTCTTCTATCCCCCATGTTTCATACCCTCCTCCAAAAAGAGGCTTATATATAAAAGTTTTTTTATTAACCAATTGAGCAAAATCCTTATCAGGTGTTACCATATATGTTTCAAAATTTTCTTCTTCAGCTTTTTTTGCTAATGTTCCTATTATATCATCTGCTTCATATCCTTCTTTAACCATTATACATATTCCAAGTGCATTTAATATTTCTTGAATATATGGAACAGCTATCTTAATGGCTTCTGGAGTTTCATCTCTATTGGCCTTATATTCAGGGAATATTTCTATTCTGTCTTGACTTCCACCTTTATCAAAACACACGGCAATATATTCTGGCCTCTCTCTTTTTATGACATCAAATAAAGAATTAGTAAAACCTAAAATAGCAGATGTGTCTATTCCTTTTGAATTAATTCTAGGATTTTTTATAAATGCATAATATCCTCTAAAAATTAGAGCATATGCATCAATTAAAAAAAGGCGTTTTTTATTCTCCATAGGTATATAATGATGTAATAAAAATCACATTTATTAAGAAATTATGTAAGAGTCTGATTTGATATTGACATTTTTATTTGATTGGTATTTAGTCATGCTAAACCCTTTTTGTATTGAATAACATCCTACATCTCCATTTTTATTTAATGCGATATAGCCGACTTGAAAATTTTTGTAATTGCTATTAGGTTTATATACAATCCTTTTAATCGCTATTTCACAGGCTTTTTGAGGGCTATAACCTTGACGCATTAATTCAACAATTAAAAAGCTTCCTACTGTTTTGACGACTTCTTCGCCTAGGCCTGTTGCTACTGCTCCTCCGATTCCATTATCTACATATAATCCAGAGCCTATAATTGGAGAATCCCCAACTCTGCCATGCATTTTATAGGCTAATCCACTTGTAGTACACCCCCCAGAGATATTTCCACTACTATCAATTGCTAACATACCAATTGTATCATGATTTTCTATGTTTATAATTGGTTCATATTTTGAAGTTTTTTTCCATTTATTCCATGCTTTTTTTGATGCTTCAGTTAGCAGGTCTTCCTTTATAAAGCCCATTGAATATCCAAATTCCTCAGCTCCAATTCCAGACAACATAACATGTGGGGTATCTTCCATTACTTTTCTTGCTAATGAAATAGCATGTTTTATGTTTTTTAAAAAAACCACTGATCCGCAATCTCCTTTGCTATTCATTATGCATGCATCTAGCGTTACATTCCCATCCCTATCAGGCAGACCTCCTTTACCAACAGATTGCCCTTTTTCGTTTGCCTCTTCAATCATACATCCTTTTTCAATAGCATCTAAGGAGCTCTCATGATTTTCCATCGTTTCCCATGCTTTTTTTGTTGCATTTTTCACATCCCAAGTTGCGATAACAACAGGTAATGCATCTCTGTTTAAATTAACTTTTTGTTTTTGTACATTTGACAATGCATTATTAGTAATCCCTAATCCCATAGAGAGTAATGATGTTTTTTTTATGAATTTTCTCCTTTGCATTTATAGCAGATTTTGTTTTGATAATATTTTTTGTGTTAAAAAACTATACATCAGCAAGAAAGCGAAACATAGAACAGCGACCCAATATGAATCTTGTATAGTAAAAATATCAGCTAATTTTCCCTGAACAGGAGGGATTATTGCTCCCCCCAAAATCATCATAATTAAAAATGAGGATCCTTGTGAGGTATATTTTCCAATTCCGCTGATACTTAATGAAAAAATGCAAGGCCACATTATTGAGCAAAACAATCCACCAGTTAAAAATGCAAATAATGCAACTTTTCCAGATGCTAACACTCCAATTAACATTGCAATAACTCCAAATAAACTAAATATTTTCATAGTTGTTATAGCGTTGTCTTTTGCCAAATAGAAACCAATTATTTGAATAAATATGATTAAGGAGAATATTAAAATTTCATTAAAAGCAACAGGATTACCACTAATTTGATTAACAGCTATAATAACCCCAAATGCTAAAAATGGGACAATACACAATAATATTTTTTTCATATTTTCTGGAGGATTAAAAACAGTAATTGAGCCAGTCCACCTGCCAATCATTAACCCCCCCCAGTATAAAGAAATATATTTTGCAATTTGAGAATCACTCATAACTTCAAGTCCTAGAGGATTTAAGTTATTTGCAACATCACTTACATTCTTTAGCAATTCTCCTAAATTACTTTGAATAGTAACTTCAACACCTACATAGGTAAAAATTCCCAGCATTCCTAGTCCGAGTTGTGGATATTGTAGTGCTCCCCAGCCATTTGGATTTGCTTTGGCTTTATTATAGGCATAATATATTAATACAAAAACAGCAATTAGACTTATAAGAGATAAAATTAGTCTGTTGTTTTCTAGTTCTTCACCAGACATTAAATCAAACCCTTCTGTATAAGAATAAAAAATTAAACCAAAGCAGACAATCATGATTACTGTTAAGAGAATTAGCAAATTTTTTGCCTTTGCTGCAGGTTTAAAACTGTCCTGGGTTCTTGCATCGGGCAAATTTTTAGATACATAAAAGAATATTGCTACAGCTAAAAACATGCCTGCAACACTAAGATATAGTAATTGGATAGTACTAAGCTGAATACCCCCGGTTTTAATTAATTCATTTAATTCTGCTCCAGAAAGCGGAGCAGAGCCAAATATTATAAAGGCTATTAATAGTGGGCCAATAGTTGTTCCAAATGAATTTATTCCTCCAGCAAGATTTAGTCTATTCGGGCCTGTTGCAGGGTCCCCTAAAGAAATAACAAAAGGATTAGCGGCAGTTTGCTGAAGGGAAAATCCTAAGCCAACTATGAACAGAACAATTAATACATAATAAAAAACTTGAGTTTGACCAAATTCAGCTCCATTAACTGACGGAAACATTATTAATGCTCCAACAGCCGAAATTATTAGCCCATAGATAATCCCTCTTTTATACCCCCAATTATTTAAAACATCTTTCCCAGATTGACTTGACCAAATGAATAATATTAGAGCACCTATATAGTAGGCACCATAAAATGCAAATTCCACTAATTGCGACTGGAATTGATCTATACTAAAATAAGTTTTGCAAAAGGGAATAAATACTCCCTGTGATGCAGCTATAAATCCCCAGAAAAAGAAAACAATTATTAAAGTATAAAGGGCTGAATTATTGTTCTGGTTTTTCATAGTTACAATCTAAAAATTTAAAATAATATTAATGGAGAATAATTACTCTAAAATAATAAAAACGATTTTCTTTTTTCAGTCTTTTAAAAGTTTTTATTAGTTATATATAATCTGAATACTTTAAAATCAATTAACCTATTGATTAACATAGTTTTAACATAGAATTTTATTAAAATGTTATATTTGTAGTGTAATATTTATTATAAATTTTAGATAATGCCAAAATTTGGCGATTTAATTGATGTTGAGGTACCAGTCCTATTAGAGTTTTTCACTGAATGGGATGAGCGGTCAACAACTATGCACCCTGTTCTTAAGGATGTAGCAGCTGCTCTAGGTGATAAAGCTAGGGTTATAAAGATAGATGTTGAAAAAAACAATGAATTAGCTGAAGCTCTAAGAATTAAGGGAGTACCAACATTAATTATCTATAAAAGTGGTGAAATGAAATGGAGACAAAATGGCGAGGAGGACGCAAACACATTAATTGGAAGACTTCAGGAATACGTATAGGTTATAAGAAAAGATCTAAATAGTCATTAAATTCTTTCATTTTATTTTCTAAATATTCACCTTCTTCATATGAAATTAACACATCAACAAGAGATCTATACCTCTCAATGTCTGTATAAATTTCTTCTGCATATCTATTCTTATTAGAATTTGAAATACTACTAAAATATTCAAGATTCTCTTTATATTTTATAGCAATTTTTTCAAAAATATCTCTGGCTTTATCCTTTTTTTCTATTTTATAATAGGCATTAATAATAGGCTCTAAAAGTGTATAAAACCCGAAATCTTCAATAGGCATTTTTGTCATTGCTAGATCTAGAATTTCTTCTGCCTTTTTATAATCATTTTCAATGATTAATTGATCAATTAATCTTATCATATTACCCCTGTAGGTTATACTATTTTTTCTTGATTCAATATCATAATAGATAGCTTGATCATCTCTTTTCCCCCATGCCCAGCTTTTTACTAAAGGATACATAGTTTTGGTGTTTACTCTTCCCATTTCATAGGGTTTTTCAGGATCAACAGGTGTTTTAATAGGAATTAGTTTATAACAAACTCCTTCAACTTGAAGATAGTCTTTCATCCAGATATAATCTTCATCTCCGAAAGCTCCACCAGTAAAATAAATTGGACGATTCCAGTCGTTACTTGCAATTATATCAAGCATTAACAGACGATTTTTATATAAGGCTTGTCCTTTAATTTTTATAATAATTTCATCTACAATTTTGTCAGCATCCTCTGATCTAACTATGTTATTTGATAGAGCGTTCTTTTTATTTACTTTAATACTTATGTTTTCACTAGGCAGATAGTTAGCATTAAGGTCCTGAGATCTTAATCCTCTTGTGTCATAACCTTGCTGGTCAAGAAGGGCTTTGTACTTAAATCTTTTCTCATCTCTTGTAATAAAATCTAAGAAAATATTAAGATCAAGTGTGTCATTAGTAATAGTTTCTTTTATTATATAATCACGGGTACCATGTTTATATTTATCGTGAGATAATGAGGAGGGAATCGGATCACTTTCATAGGCCTTTCTTTTCATTTGATCTATATACCAGTCAGTGCTTAACAGACTTGTATTTACCACCCTAACATCAGTTCTAATTCCTTCTATTTCTTGAGCATACCAGAGCGGAAAAGTATCATTGTCTCCAATGGTAAATAGTATAGCATTTGGAGCACAGGATTCCAAGTAATTTACAGCCATTGCATG
>CAZBCJ010000033.1:0-6626 GCA_964490545.1 uncultured Flavobacteriaceae bacterium
GAAGAAAATAGAAATGTTCCAATTGATAAAGCTATTTCTGATGGTGCAATTGCTTTATTTGATGAAAAATATGGAGATACAGTAAGGACCATTAAATTTGGAAGCTCATATGAGCTTTGTGGAGGAACTCATGTGAAAAATACTTCTGATATATGGCAGTTTAAGATAAAATCTGAGGGGGCTATAGCTTCAGGAATAAGAAGAATTGAAGCCATTACATTTGATTCAGTAAAAGAATATTTCGCAGATAAAGAAAGTGAATTTAATAAAACAAAAAAATTATTAAATAATTCAGGAGACATTGCCAAATCTATTGCTGAGTTAATAGATGAAAATAGTAGACTAAGGAAGGAAAGAGATCAATTTATAAAAGAAAAAACTGATTCAGTAAAGGATTCGATTAAATCTGAAATAAAAGCAGGTAAGGGAATTAGGTTTATTTCAAAAAATGTTTCTTTAAGTCCATCAGCAATGAAAGATTTAATTTTTAGTCTTGGAAATGAATTAGATAATTTATTTATTATTCTAATCTCCGAATTTAATTCTAAGGTATATATAAGCTGTTATATTTCTAAGGATCTTGTAAATAGTAAAAAGTATGATGCACGTAAGGTAATTAGTGAATTATCGAAGCATGTTAAGGCTAATGGAGGCGGACAGCCTTTCTATGCAACTGCTGGTGGAGACTATTTAAAAGGAATTAAAAAGCTTTCTGATGCATCTTTAAATTATCTTAAAAAAAATTAATAATAAATTTCATGGAATTTTCTAAAGATTCATTATTAGAAATTCACAAGCATATTAAGCCATTTATAAATAGAACACCTGTTCTACAATTTGATTTTATTAATAATTTATGTAAGTGTAATGTTTATTTTAAATGTGAGAATTTTCAGAAAACAGGTTCTTTTAAAATAAGAGCAGCTTCAAATGCACTTAATTCTCTTTCAAAAAAGTCTAGGGAAAAAGGGGTTATAACTCATTCATCAGGAAATTTTGCTCAGGGGTTAGCATGTGCATCCAATTTACAGAATATAAATGCTTATATAGTTATGCCAGAAAATGCTCCAGGAATTAAGAAACACTCTGTTTTGAAATATGATATCAATTTGATTGAATGCAAATCAACTCTCGAAGCTAGGGAAGAAACAACTTCTAAAATTTTATTAGAAAATGATTTACATTTTATTCATCCATCTAATAATATTGATGTAATACTGGGAAATTCAACTATTGGGACTGAGCTATTAGAGGAACATTCCGATTTAGATTACATTTTAACGCCTATTGGAGGAGGAGGATTAATTTCAGGGATTGCAATAGCTTCAGATGTATTATCAAATAAATGTGAGGTAGTAGGAGTAGAGCCCAAACAAGTAGATGATGCCTATAGATCACTAAAGAGTGGAAGGATTGAATATAATTCTAGTACAACTACAATTGCTGATGGGCTAAGAACAAATCTGGGTGACATTAATTTTCCAATAATTAAAAAATTAATAAATAAAATTATTTGTGTAAAAGAAGATGAGATTATAAACGCTATGAAAATTTTTATTGAAAAATTAGATGTTGTGATTGAACCATCCAGTGCTGTAGCGTTAGCAGGATTGATTGCTGAAAAAGAATATTATAGAAATAAAAAAGTAGGAGTGATTATTTCTGGAGGAAATGTTGATTTAGATAGCCTAAGTATTTAAGAAAGTAGAAAGAGCTCTTTTCCATCGATGTTTTCTAATAAATTTTCCTTGTTCCTTTGTAACAATTTTTTCTTTTCTTTTAACAAGTGCATTAATATATCCAATCTTTGCAAAAAATATCGTTAAAAACCTACCTGTATTAATCGAAGTTTTTAATACAGAAATTATACTTAATATCATTCCAAATCTCATCTTATATAATGCTTCTCCTTGAAGAAATTTAGAATTATAGCTATAATTTGCACCTGTAGGTTTTAGATGTTTAACAATTAACGATTTATCTGTTTTTATTTTCCAGCCATGATATTGTGCAATTAATACATCTATTGTGTCCCAGCCTATTGATTTTCTTAATCCTTGAATATCTTCAAAACATTTTTTTCTATAGGATTTAATTGGACCTCTAACATGATTCTTTGATGAGATTTTTTCATATACCCAATTGTTTTTTTTCTTTATATATAGATTTCCTCCAGCTATTCCAACTTTTGGGTCACTATTGAATATATTTATAATTGATTCAAGATAATTTTCAGGTAATACAATATCAGAATCAAATTTACATAGCATATCATAATTTGAATCAATCTTTTCTAACCCTTTATAAAATGCCCTGATCACTTTTTCTCCAGGGATATGTGCTTGATTTGATTTTATGTTTATATATTCTATCCACGAAAACTTATTACAATATTTTTTTAAAATATTTTCAGAGCTATCAGTTGAATTATCATTTACAAGTAAAAGTTTTTTTGGAAGAAATGTTTGTTTTACTATTGAGTCAATAGATTCCTGCAGGTACTTTTCTTCATTAAATACAGGTATTATAATATAAATATTCATGGACTTATTCATAATTTTTCTGCATAGACCAAATAATATCTATTAGTAAATAGCCTAAGTAATGGCCTAAAACCTATTTTTCTAACAGGATTTGTGAATTTTTTGGAATCTATAATCTTCCATCCTGTTTTATTAAGGAGCCAATTAAATTGCCAATCTTCAAATTCGTGAAAATGCCTATCTCTTTCATCATTATTGTTTTTATATGCACTTGCAAACCATAGCCTTAATGGAACACTTGCTACTAGTTGTTTTGCTTTTATATCTTTAAGAACATTGTATGGGTTAAGTAAATGCTCAAAAATTTCAAAAGCAGTTATTACTTCAGCATTTGAATTTATAATGCTAGATCTATCAATGTCAAGGTCTTCTCCAGAAGTATTATTTACTTTATAGCCACTATCTCTAATTAATAATGAAAAGGGATTTTCTACACCCAGATCTAGAATTAATTTATTTTTTTCTATATGTTTTTGTAAGAAATCAAGTGTTATATTAAATCTTTTATATGGGAAATTTTCATTATACATTTATCAATTTTAATATTGATAAACCATTGCATTAATATGCATGCCAGCCCCTACACTAGCAAAAATTATAATATCACCGGAATTAAAAACATGGTTGTCTAATTTTTTTCTTCGGATTAAATCAAACATTGTAGGAATAGTTGCAACAGAACTATTGCCAAAATATTTAACAGTTAAAGGCATAATATCTTCGTCAAATTCCATTTCATATAATTTATATAACCTTTTGCCCATAGCAGTATCCATTTTTGCATTAGCCTGATGGAGTAATATTTTTTTTACATCAGATATTTTAACTCCAGCTTCCTCAATACACATTTTAATTGCATTTGGAACAGTTGTTAGAGCAAATTCATAAACTTTTCTGCCATTCATCTTTATATATCTGGTACTATTATTTAAATTTTTATTGTTTGATTTTCCATAAAACAGATAATATAGCTCATCAACTGTATATGACTCAGTTTTATGAGATAGAATTCCGCCTTCCTCATCGGAATCTTCTATAATAGTTGCTCCAGCACCATCTGCAAAGATCATTGTATCTCGATCGTATTGATCAACTACTCTTGATAAAGTATCAGCTCCTATAGCTAGACAACGCTTTGCCATACCTGATTTTATAAAACTTTTTGCTTGAATAACTGCCTCAAGCCATCCCGGACATCCAAACAAAATATCATAGGCTACACATTGAGGATTTTTAATTTTTAATAAATTTTTAATTCTTACTGCTAATCCAGGGAAAACATCTATTTCATCTGACTTATATTTTACATCCCCAAAGTTGTGAGCAAGGATAATATAATCGATAGTCTCAGGGTCGATATTGGCATTCTCAATAGCATTTTTTGCAGCAATAAATCCAAGATCAGATGCATTTAAATCTTTATTTGCATATCTTCTTTCATTGATTCCAGTAATTTTTTTAAATTTTTCAATGATCTCAGAGTTAGGTAAATCAACTTTAGTGCCATCTGAATTATAAAATGAACTTTTTATAAATTTAGAATTGTCTTGAACAATTTCTGGGACACAACTCCCACTACCTATTATTTTTAGCCCCATTTTTTAATTGTCAATTAGTTTCTATGTTAAACTTATTAAATATTAATAATTAATTAAAATATTAACTGCTATATTCTTCTATTGAAATACAATTACATATTAAATTTCTATCTCCATGTGCATCGTCTACTCTTCTAACTGATGGCCAGAATTTATTTTCTTTTAAATATTTAATTGGGAATGCAGCTTGTTCTCTTGAATACTTATAATTCCAATTATCTGATGTAACCATTGAAAGTGTATGAGGCGCATTTTTTAGAATATTATTTTCATCATTTTTTGAACAATTAGAGATTTCTTCTCTAATTAATAACATAGCATCACAGAATCTATCCAATTCATTCTTGCTTTCACTTTCTGTTGGTTCAATCATCAATGTTCCGACAACAGGGAATGAGACGGTTGGAGCATGAAATCCGTAGTCAATTAGTCTTTTAGCAATATCACTAATATCTATGCCATATTCTTTAAATGGTCTGCAATCAATTATCATTTCATGTGCAGCTCTTCCAAATTCTCCAGAATATAGAATTTCATATTTTTTTGATAATCGCTCCTTTATATAATTTGCATTTAAAATTGCAACTTTTGTAGCCTTAGTCAGTCCTTTTGCTCCTAGCATTGATATATATCCATATGATATTAGGCATGCTAATGCTGAACCATAAGGAGCAGCTGAAATAGCACTAATGGCATTTGATCCCCCTACATTAATAATAGGGTTAGAGGGGAGGAATTGAGCTAGATGTTCAGCTACACATATAGGCCCAACACCAGGACCACCACCTCCGTGTGGAATCGCAAAAGTCTTATGTAGATTAAGATGACAAACATCTGCTCCAATTATTTTTGGATTTGTTATACCAACTTGAGCATTCATATTCGCTCCATCCATATATACTTGACCTCCATTATCATGAATGATATTTGTTATTTCAATTATGTTTGATTCAAAAACTCCATGGGTTGAAGGATAAGTAATCATTAAGGCAGCTAAATTTTCTTTATTCTCAATAGCTTTTGCATTTAAATCGTGTATATCAATATTGCCTTTTTCATCTGATTTAACCACTATTACTTTCATTCCTGCCATTACTGCACTTGCTGGATTGGTTCCATGTGCTGATGAAGGTATTAAACATATATTTCTATTATTATTTCCTTTGCTTTTATGAAATGCTTTAATTACCATTAATCCTGCATACTCACCTTGAGCACCAGAATTAGGCTGTAATGATGCTGCGGAGAATCCTGTAATTTCTTTAAGCTGATTTTCAAGCTTTTTTAATACATAATTAAATCCTTCTGTTTGAGATTTTGGCGCAAATGGATGAATATTTCCCCAACGATTCCAACTTAGTGGAAGCATTTCAGCAGCTGCATTTAATTTCATGGTACATGATCCTAATGATATCATAGATCTAGTAAGTGATAAATCCTTATTTTCTAGCGATTTTATGTATCTCATTAACTCAGTTTCTGAGTGATATGAATTAAATACAGAATTTGTCAAAAATTTAGTTTTTCTAATAAATAATTTGCTAATATTATTCTCTTGTTTAATATTATCTAATTTGGTAATTGTTTTTGCTGTAATCTTTGAAAAAACTGAGATTATATCATTTAGATCATCTTCAGTAGTTGTTTCATTTATAGTAATTGAAACTATATTTTCAGTTGGAAAATAGAAATTTATCTCTTTTTCTTCAGCTTGTTTTTCTATATCATTCCTATTAGCTTCAATTCTTATAGTATCAAAAAACGATGAGTTAAGCTGATTTAATCCTAAGGATTCTAGTTTTTTTGCTAGTGTCACAGCATTAAAATGAACTTTATTAGCAATTTCTTTAAGTCCTTCAGGCCCGTGATATACTGCATACATGCCAGCCATAACTGCTAGAAGAACTTGAGCAGTACATATGTTTGATGTGGCCTTATCTCTTTTTATATGCTGTTCTCTTGTCTGTAATGCCATTCTAAGAGCTTTATCTCCGTCAGCATCAATTGAAACACCAATAATTCTTCCAGGTATATTTCTTTTATAAGCCTTCTTAGTTGCAAAATATCCTGCATGTGGTCCGCCATATCCCAGTGGTATTCCAAATCTTTGAGTTGTTCCAATTACAACATCTGCTCCAATTTTTCCAGGAGATTCCAGCAGGACAAGGCTCAATATATCAGCTGCAACTGCAGTTTTGATATTATTTGAAATACATTTTGAAATAAATGAATTAATGTTTTTTATTTCTCCAGATGCTCCAGGGTATTGAATTAATGCACCAAAAAATGTAGAATCAAAATCAAAATCTTCAGCATTACCAACAACTAATTCAATTCCAATTGGTTTTGACCTTGTCTTTAATACGGAAAGGGTCTGAGGAAAAATATCTTTTGAAATAAAAAACTTAGATACATTATTATTTTTCTGATCTCTATCCCTTACTGCATGTAATAGGCTCATTGCTTCAGCTGCCGCAGTACTTTC
>CAZBCJ010000033.1:6636-12184 GCA_964490545.1 uncultured Flavobacteriaceae bacterium
TTCATCTAATAATGATGCATTAGAAATTTCCATTCCTGTTAAATCAGTTATCATAGTCTGGAAATTAAGTAATGCCTCCATCCTGCCTTGTGATATTTCTGCTTGGTATGGAGTATATGCTGTATACCATCCTGGGTTTTCTAAAATATTCCTTTGGATAACAGCAGGCAAATATGATCTATTATATCCTAGCCCTATATAGGATTTAAAAACTTTATTTAATGCTGATACTTTTTTAAGATGCGTTAAATATTCAGACTCACTTAACTGCTTGTCTAATTTTATAGATTCTTTTAATTTTATGTCATTGGGAAGGGTTTCATCAATAAGCTCATCAAGAGAATTGGCCTTGACTACTTTAAGCATTTTTTTGATATCTTCATCTCGTGGACCAATATGTCGTATTAGAAAAGATTCAGTATTCATTTTGATGATGAATTAATGGATGTAAAAGTACTTAAATAATCATATTTTTATAATAATATCTGACATTAATTATCAATAGCAAAAAAGGACAATCAAAATTTTATTCATCATTTTGGGTTGAGGGAGTTCCAATTTTATGGGTATTGCTATTGTTATTTTAAATCTTTGTTTGAAGAAATTACTTTATTTTCAAGTTCTTTTTTATAGTCTTCAATTTTTTCATTTAATTCATCATTATTAGTTGCTATTATTTGTGCAGCAAGGATACCTGCATTTTTTGAGCCATTAAGGGCTACAGTTCCTACGGGAACACCATCAGGCATTTGCAGGATTGAAAGAATTGAATCCCACCCATCTATTGAATTTCTAGATTTAATGGGCACACCTATAACTGGAAGAGTAGTTATTGAAGCAATCATTCCAGGCAGATGTGCTGCGCCACCAGCGCCAGCAATAATCACTTTAATTCCTTTATTTTTAGCATTTTGTGCGTATTTAAACATCTTTTCAGGAGTTCTGTGTGCTGATACAATTTTTACTTCTGAATTTATTCCAAATTCATTTAGAATATCTATAGCATTTTGCATGACTGGGAGATCACTTTTACTTCCCATTATAATTCCAACTTCTAGCATATTATTTCGCAGTTACTTTTATTATTTTTTTTATTTCCTTAGATATTTCAATTGCGTCATTTATATTTTTATTTGCAATCGTTATATGCCCCATTTTTCTATTTAATCTAGATTTTCTTTTTCCATATATGTGAAGTGCAACCCCTGGTAATTTCATTATCTCTTCGATATTTTCATATACAACATCTCCTTCAACTTTATTTTCACCTACCAAATTTAACATAATTCCTGGAATTTTAATAGACGTATCCCCCAGAGGTAGATTAAGAATACTTCTTAGATGTTGCTCAAACTGAGAAGTATGGCAACACTCTATTGTATGATGACCAGAATTATGTGGTCTTGGTGCAATTTCATTAATTAAAATTTTATTGTCTTGAGTTAAAAACATTTCTATTGCTAATAGACCAATATTATTAAGTGATCTAGATAATTTTGTCGCGATTTTAAATGCAGTTTCCCGGATTGATTGGGGAATATTTGCTGGACAAATCACTTGCTCTACTAGATTGGATTGCTGATTAAATTCCATTTCAACAATTGGAAAATTTGATTCTTCATTTGATTCATTTCTAGAAACAATTATGGAAAGCTCTTTTTGTATTTTAATTTTTTCTTCAACTATACACTCTAAATTTGGGAGCTTTTTAAGTTGATCATTGTTTTCTACAACTTTAACACCTTTCCCATCATATCCAAATTGGGCGCTTTTCCAAATAAAAGGGTAAGTTAATTTATTTGCTAGCAAATCCTCTTCAATCGATTTTAAGCTTGCATGAATTTTAAAATCAGAAGTAGGAAGGTTATTTTCTTTATAAAAAAGCTTTTGCAGCCCTTTATTTTGAATTGTTTTAATATTTTTTGAGGAAGGATGAACTTTTTTTCCTAAAGATTCTAATTTTTTTAAAGCATCGGCATTAACATTTTCAATTTCAATAGTTATAACATCTGCCTTTTTGCCAAAATTTAATACAGTATCATAGTCCATTAAATCCCCTACATAAAATTCTGAAGCTAGATTACTACATGAAGCATCTTTATTTGGATCAAGTACAATTGTATATATATCAAATTTTGCACATTCTGAAAGCAGCATTTTTCCAAGTTGACCTCCACCCAGGATCCCAAGCTTAAAATTAGTAGAGAAATACTGCATAATTGATTAAATTTAACTAAAGCAAAAATACATTTTAATATTTAATCAATTAGAAATTAACCTATTGATTTGATTATATTTGTTTTAATAAATTATCTTCATAACAATAAATATATTATTAATGAAAAATATAGTTTTATTTGGACCTCCAGGAGCAGGTAAAGGAACTCAGGCAGAGATAATTAAAGATTCTTATAATTTATTTCATATTTCAACTGGTGATGTTTTTAGACACAATATTAAAAACAACACCTCCTTAGGAGTTCTTGCTAAAGAGTATATGGATAAGGGGGAATTGGTTCCTGATAAAGTGACAATTGAAATGTTTAATAAAGTTGTTATAAATAATTTAGACTGTAATGGTTTTATATTCGACGGATTTCCTAGAACTACTAGTCAAGCAATAGCCTTAGATAAGTTAATGGCTTCAAATAATACAATGATATCAGCAATGATAGCGCTTGAAGTTGAAGATAACATACTTATTTCAAGATTAATAAAAAGAGGCGAAACTAGTGGAAGAGCTGATGATTCTGATGAATTAGTTGTAAAAACCAGAATAAATGAATATTACAGAAAAACAGCAATCTTAAAAGAATATTATCAACAGAAGGATAGGTATTATGGAATTAATGGTAAGGGTCAAATAGATGAGATATTTATAAGATTAAAAAAAGTAATAGATTCTCTATAACTGGTTAATTTTAAATAGAAAATAATATTGCTATGACAGAAGGTAATTTTGTTGATTATGTAAAAATAAATGTTACTTCAGGAAAAGGAGGTAAAGGTTCAGTTCATCTAAGACGTGAAAAATATGTTGCTAAAGGGGGGCCAGACGGTGGAGATGGAGGTAGAGGAGGTCACATAATTATTAGAGCTAATTCAAATTATTGGACTTTATATCATTTAAAATTTAAAAGACATTTTAAAGCTGAACATGGAAATGATGGAGGAAAGAATAGAAGTACAGGTGCTGATGGAAATGATATTTATATAGATGTTCCACTAGGCACTGTTGTTAAAGACTCAAAAACTCAGAAAAAAATATTTGAACTCACTAATGACGGTGATACGGAAATTATATGTCATGGAGGAAAAGGAGGTAGAGGGAATTGGCATTTTAAGTCTTCAACTAATCAAACTCCAAGATATGCTCAACCAGGAAATCCTAATGAAGAAAAACAAGTTACATTAGAGTTAAAAATATTAGCAGATGTTGGTTTAGTTGGGTTTCCTAATGCCGGAAAATCAACTTTGTTATCTGTAATTACTGATGCTAAACCAAAAATTGGGGACTATGAGTTTACTACTTTAAAGCCTAATTTAGGAATTGTAAAGTACAAGGATTACCAAACATTTGTAATGGCTGATATACCTGGAATTATTGAGGGAGCTGCAGAAGGCAAAGGTCTTGGTCATTATTTTTTAAGACATATTGAAAGAAATTCTATTTTACTTTTTTTAATTCCATCCGACTCAGATGACATTAATAATAGATACAGAATTCTCTTGAATGAATTAAAGAAATACAATCCAGAAATGTTAGATAAAGACAGATTAATAGCTGTTACGAAATCTGACTTACTAGATGAAGAATTAAGTAAGGATATTTCAATAGAGTTAGAAAAACAACTTGATGTTGATTATATTTTTATTTCGTCATTAGCTAGTCAAGGAATACCAGAGTTAAAAAATAAATTATGGCATATGCTAAACAGCTAGTTTAATATAATTCATATGAGCTTTTATAATATTTTACTGTTTTTTTTACTAATATTTAATTTTCAGACACAACAATATTACATAGATTCTTTAATTGATAATAAGCAGTATATGCTTGCTGAAAAAGCTATTATAAATTCAATAAAAGAAAACCCAAATAATGAGATATTAATAAAAAAACTAGGGGATTGCTATGGTTTCATAAAAGACTGGGACAATGCTATAATTCAGTATCAAAAATTAATTGAGTTAGACAGTGAGAATTCTGTGTATAATTATAAACTTGGAGGAACATTAGCAGCTAAGGCTAATGAAACCAATCGATTTAAATCACTTAGTTTAATCAATAAATCAAGGAAATATTTATTAAAATCTGTAGAATTAGACAATAAGAATAAGCCTGCAATGTGGGTGTTAATACAGATATACACAGAACTACCTCAACTATTAGGAGGCAGTAAATCACTTGCTTTGCAATATGCTAATGAATTAGAAAACATTTCTCTAATCGACGGCTTATTTGCAAAGAAATATATTTATGATTTTAAAAATGATCATAAAATGTCAAATATTTATTTGAATAAAATAGTTGAAAATTTAGATTCTTTCAATTTAGAATATGATTATAACTATTTAAATTTTAGTATAGGCGAATTATGTGCTAACAATAAGATAAATTTAGATAGAGGTATAGTGCAACTAAGTTATTACATAGAAAATTTTACTTCTAGAGACAGGTCGACTCCTGATCATGCATATTATCTGCTAGCAAAAATATATGTACATATGAATGATTTTTCTAATGCAAAAGAGCAATTAGATAATGCATTTGTTTATTATAACTCTAATAATATAAATAATCATAATTTGTATAAGGAATTATTGAAATTGAAAAAACATGTTTCTCAATGAGAATTCATTTTATAGCAATTGGTGGAGCTGCTATGCATAATTTAGCTATAGCATTAAAAAACAATAATCATATAGTTTCAGGCAGTGATGATATTATTAATGATCCTTCTAAATCAAGATTAATCAAGCATGGTTTATTGCCAAAAAAGGTCGGATGGGATGCTGAAAAAATTTCTAAAGAACTAGATGCAGTCATTCTTGGAATGCATGCTAAATCAGATAACCCTGAACTCTTAAAAGCAAGGGAATTAAAGGTAAAAATATTTTCATATCCTGAATTCATATTTAATCAATCAATAAATAAATTTAGAGTAGTTATTGGAGGAAGTCATGGTAAGACTACAATAACATCTATGATCCTTCACGTTATGAACTTTAATAATATCGAAGTGGACTACATGGTTGGAGCTCAATTAAAAGGCTTTGATGTAATGGTTAAAATAACTGAAGAAAACAAATTTATAATATTAGAAGGTGATGAATATCTAACTTCCCCTATAGACTTAAGACCTAAGTTTCATTTATATAAGCCTGATTTAGCTTTAATCAGTGGTATAGCATGGGATCATATTAATGTATTTCCTACTTATGAGATTTATTTGGAACAATTCAAGATCTTTATTGATTCCATTCAAAAAAATGGAACATTAGTATATAATAGTGATGATATTGATTTGAATAATATGGTTAAAAA
>CAZBCJ010000034.1:0-3887 GCA_964490545.1 uncultured Flavobacteriaceae bacterium
CAATTATTAATAATATAGAATCTTATGAAGAAAAAGGAGTTTCTTATTTTGTTACGGATCCAAGCGTATATAAAAACAAGAATGTACTAATTTCAGGAGGTGGAGACTCAGCTTTAGATTGGACAATAGAATTAGCTAATATTGCATCTAATGTTACCCTAATTCATAGGAGAAATGAATTCAGAGGTGCTATGGACTCAGTGGAGAAAGTACAGAAATTAAAAAATAAAAATAAGATTGATCTCATAACTTCTGCAGAAGTTGTTTCTTTATCGGGAGATGATAAGTTAAAAAGTGTTGAGATTAAAATTAAAAATTCAGAAAACATAACACTGAATGTAGATTATTTTATTCCACTTTTTGGATTAACTCCAAAACTTGGACCAATAAAAGATTGGGGTTTAGAAATAGAAAAAAAATCAATAAAGGTTGATAATACTTTAAGTTATCAGACTAATGTCCCTGGAATATTTGCAATAGGCGACATTAATACATATCCGGGTAAATTAAAATTAATTTTATGTGGATTTCATGAGGCTGCTATGATGTGTCGGTCAGCGTATAAGATAATTAATCCAGATAAAAAACTTGTTTTACAATATACAACAGTTTCGGGAGTGAGTGGTTTTGATGGATCAATAAAAAAAGCTCAACCTACTGTAAGAAAATCAATAGATTAAATTTTAAATGTAAAACCGATAAACTCGTATGAGTATGTCTCCTCATTTATATCCCTCTGCATATTTTTTCTTATTTGACTCCACGATTTTTTTTGATTAATTATTTTATCTTCAAGGAAATCTCCTAATTCAATTCTTTTTTCGATTACGGTTTTAGTATCTATTTTCTTCATCATTTAAATGCATTTAATCCCGTAATATCTAGCCCGGTAATTAGCAAATGAATATCATGGGTACCTTCATATGTAATTACACTTTCAAGATTCATCATGTGCCTCATAACTGAATAATCACCAGTAATCCCCATTGCACCTAATATTTGTCTTGATTCTCTTGCTATTTTAATAGCCATTTCAACATTATTTCTTTTAGCCATAGATATTTGTGCTGAAGTTGCTTTATCTGCATTTTTTAACATACCAAGTCTCCATGCTAAAAGCTGTGCTTTAGTGATTTCAGTTATCATTTCAGCTAATTTTTTCTGTTGTAATTGGAATCCCCCAATTGGTTTGCCAAACTGAATTCTCTCTTTACTATACCTAAGAGCTGTGTCATAACAATCCATGGCAGCTCCAATTGCACCCCATGATATTCCATATCTAGCGGAATCTAAACATCCTAAAGGAGCACTTAGTCCAGATTTATTAGGAAGCAAATTTTCTTTAGGAACTTTAACATTATTGAATATTAATTCCCCTGTAGCACTTGCTCTTAAAGACCATTTATTATGAGTCTCAGGAGTACTAAATCCTTCCATGTCTCTTTCAACAATTAATCCATGAATTCTTCCTTTTTCATTTTTTGCCCATACTATTGCTATATCTGCAAATGGAGAGTTTGAAATCCAAAGTTTAGCACCATTTAATAAAAAATGATCTCCCATATCTTTAAAGTTTGTAATCATGCCGCTAGGATTTGAACCATGATCTGGTTCAGTTAGGCCAAAACAACCCATAAATTCTCCTGATGCTAATTTTGGGAGATATTTTTTCTTTTGATCTTCACTGCCATATTTCCATATTGGAAACATAACAAGAGATGATTGAACTGAAGCAGTTGATCTAATTCCTGAATCTCCTCTTTCTATTTCTTGCATTAATAAGCCATATGAAATATGATCAAGTCCTGCACCACCATATTCTTCAGGGATATAAGGTCCAAATGCACCTATATCAGCTAGGCCTTTAATAAGTTGATCAGGGAATTTTGCTTTTTGTGCGTATTCTTCAATTATAGGTGAAACAGATTTTTTTACCCAATCACGCGCAGAGTTTCTTATTAATTTGTGTTCCTCAGTTAATAATTCATCAATATTATAATAGTCTGGAGCTTGAAAAAGATCTTGTTTCATTTTATGAAAATTATACAATGCAAATTTAGTTAATGCTTATTTAAGTTTAAGTTTTTTTTAAAATAAATTATTGATGCTTTTTTTATTGTTTGTTAATAAAATCAGAAATTAAATTATGAAAATGATGAACTCCTTTTTCTTTAGTTGGAGAAAATCTTCCTGTATTATAAAATGATGAATTTATCCCCTTTTGAACATTTTGAACAATATATTCATCTTCCATTTCAACTTTATCTAAATCTCCGCTAGCTCCTAAATTTAATTTAGATTCATCAAATACATATGACCTGAAAATAATTTTTGTATGAGATATGCTCTGAGGTTTAATGATATTAATAGATATTCCCCAAGGATATACATTTAACATTAGATTTGGGAAGACCCAATAATAATAAGCGGCTATTTTCTTGCCACTATCAATATGGCCTTCAGGAAAAACAAAACAATCATTTTCACCAGATGCATAACCAACTTGTAGATTGAAGTAATCATAGATTTCTGTATCATAATTTTCATAATCTAAAACTTCATCAAGATCTTTATGAACAAAAGGGACGTGGAATCCTTCAAGATAATTATCACAATACAAAGCCCAATGTGCATCTATTTCATAATTTTTAGATAAAGATTCTTTAAGAGATAATTTTTCAAGAGGCAGAAAACCAACTCTCTCTTCAATTTGATTTAATACTTGGTTTAAGTCAAATAATGGATTTAAACCAATAAACAGTAATCCATGCCAGTTTATTAAGGGAAATCGATGAAGATTGTCACATTCTCTAGGAAATCCTATTGTTTTATCAAACTCTGGCATATATTCAAATATTCCTTTATTATTAAATCTTCTTCCATGATATTTGCAAACTATTTTTTTTGTTTTACAGGGATCATCAATTAAAATATTACCTCTATGTGAACATACATTACTTATGCAATTAATTTTTTCATCTTCTGATCTAGTTAATAAAACAGGCTCGGTAAGAAAGTTTTCTAAAATAGTTATTGGGTATGCAGAATTTTTTTTAATAATGCTTTGATCACCAATCCATTGCCATGATTTTAAGAATAATTTTTCTTTTAGCAGTTCAAAAGTTTCAAAATTTTTGTAAAATGATGCAGGCAATGTTTCAGCTTTCGTAATATCAGAATCTATAAAAATCTTGGTCTTCATTACTTACTATAATAATTACTTTAAATATAAGTCAATAAGTCCATTTGGTGACGAAATATATACAGTTTTATTTTCTCTATTTATTGTTTCAATTATATTATCATTAATAGGTATTAAAATTTCTTTTCCCTTATTTTTAACAATAAAAATACTTTGTGATGATTTATCATCTACTTTTATAATTAACCCTATATCTCCATACTTTGAATCCACTACATTGTATCCTATAATTTCATGGTAATAGAATTTTTTGCCTTGTAATTTTGGTAAATTTTCTAGCGGCAAATAAACTTCCTTATTTATCATAGAAGAAGCTTCCTGTTCAGAATTAATATCTTCAAACTTTATTCTTAAAGTTGATTTTTTATGGATCTTAGATTTTTCAATAAAATAGGGAATAAGTTTCCCATTTATATTTATAAAAACTGACTGTAAATTTTTATATATTTCAGGTTCATCAGTATCTAAATTTATTATAAGCTCTCCTTTAAAGCTATGCTTTTTTGTGATTTTTCCTAAATAAAAACAATCCTTTATCTCCACAGCTTTTTAGCTATAACAAAATATTAGTAGGAATAAATTTAAAAATTAATTTGTAGAATTAGCTATTCTGCCTTATCCGAGTCTTCCTCAGCAGTCTTTTCTTCAGCGGGTGCTTCCTCAGCAGGCTTCTCTTCAGCAGTCT
>CAZBCJ010000034.1:3987-12119 GCA_964490545.1 uncultured Flavobacteriaceae bacterium
TTTCTTCAGCGGGTGCTTCCTCAGCAGGCTTCTCTTCAGCAGTCTTTTCTTCAGCCGGTGCTTCATTTTGGGCCTTTATCCTAGCTTCATTAGCTAATTTTTCGTTTTCTAATGCTTTAGCTTTTCTTTCTTCATCTTCTTTGCTCAATTTCTCTTTTTTATCCTCTATTTTCTTAGTTTTTTCTTCTAGCCATGCATTTAATCGCTTTTCAGCCTCTTCTTCAGTAAATGCGCCTTTTGCAACACCACCTAACAAGTGATGTTTTAGCATTATACCCTTATAAGAAAGAATATTCCTTGCTGTTTTAGTAGGTTGAGCTCCGTTTTTTAACCATTCTATGGATTTTTCTATATCAATTTCAATAGTAGCAGGATTAGTATTAGGATTATAGAATCCTAGTTTTTCTAAATATTTACCATCTCTTTTTGATCTTGAATCAGCGGCAACAATCCAGTAATAAGGTTTACCTTTTTTACCGTGTCTTTGAAGTCTTATTTTTACAGACATAATTAATTAATTTTTGAGGTTCTCGACCCCGGTTATTAATGAGTGGGCAAATATAAGATAATTTTCTAATTCTTAACTAAATGTTTTATTTTTTTGTTTTACATTTATAAGGTTAATTATTTTCTATATGAATAAATTTCAATGTTTATTAGTAGTGCTTTTAATCTTCAATAGTTGTGAAAATACTATTGAAGACAGAATTCCTGCATTTCAGGCACATGTAAATGGAGTTCAGTTTTGGGAGGCAAGTGCATTCTCAGTAACAACAGATACTAATGGCACAATAATTACTGGAGGCAACCTTTTAGGCACTATATCAATGTATATGCCTTTATTAGAAGTTGGGACAAATAATTTGGGAAGTTCAGAAATTGCTAATGCAGCATATCAAGATTCTACGTATTATTCAACTACCAATGATGGGATTGCAAGTATTGCCTATTTAAGTGATGGAGAAATTACTATTGAAGAATTTAATTCTGAGGAAAATACTATATCAGGCACTTTTAATTTTGATGCCTATAATAATACTGGCGAGTATACAATAAATATTTCACAGGGAGTTTTTTATAGGTTACCAATTTCTGTTGATTCAGGAAATTAATAGATTATTTATTTGATTTTTTTCAAGCATGTATTTAATTTTTGATACAGAAACTACTGGTTTACCTAAAAACTGGAAGGCCCCAATCACCGATACAGACAATTGGCCAAGATGTGTTCAAATAGCTTGGCAGTTGCATGATGAAATGGGTAAGCTTATAGAAGATCAAAATTATCTAATTAAACCTGACAATTTTGAAATCCCATATGAATCACAAAAAATTCATGGCATATCTACAGAATTGGCACTTGAAGCCGGTAAGACTCTAAATGAAGTATTAGAAAAATTCAACCAATCCTTAGAAAAGTCATCTTTTGTTATTGGTCACAACGTAAACTTTGATATTAATGTAATAGGATGTGAGTTTTATAGAAAGCAACTAAAGAATGGCTTAAGCAGTAAAAAATTATTAGATACTTGTACTGAGGATACTGCTTTACTTTGTGAATTGCCTGGAGGTAGAGGGGGTAAATACAAGCTTCCAACATTGATTGAACTTTATAAATTTTTATTTGAGTCATCTTTTAAGGAAGCTCATAATGCCACAGCAGATGTTGAAGCTACAGCAAGATGTTTCTTAGAATTAATCAGAATTAAAAGATTTAATGAAGATCAATTAGGAGTTACAAATGATTACTTTGAAACATATTTAAGCAATAATCCTAAAAAAATTCAACAAGCAGGAATTAAGCATGTAAATCTTAAGAAAAAATCTGAAAAATTAAGAGAGTCATTAAATGCACAAGTTGATTTAAAAACTGATATTAAGGGAGAGAATTTTTCAGAATTAGATGATATAGAATTTGTTCACCTTCACAATCATACTCAATTTTCTGTATTACAGTCTACAATGAGTATTAAAGACTTAATTGAAGTGACTAGTGAAATGAATATGCCTGCAGTTGCTTTAACAGATAATGCAAATATGATGGGAGCATTTAGATTTGTTAGTGAAATACAAAGATATAACCGATCTATTGATGACAATCAAGTTGAAGAGGGTGGAATTAAACAAAGGATTAAACCAATAGTGGGATGTGTGTTTTATGTATGTGAAGATCATCTAAATAAAAATTATAGGGACAATGGTTATCACGTTGTTTTTTTGGCAAAAAACAAGAATGGATATAATAATCTAGCAAAACTATCATCTATAGCATATACAAAAGGATTCTATTATGTTCCTAGAATAGATAAATCACTTGTTGAAAAGTACAAGGATGATATTATTGTTCTAACAGGTAATTTAATGGGTGAAGTTTCCAATAAGATATTAAATATTGGTCAGAAAAAAGCTGAAGAAGCTTTGCTATGGTGGAAGAAAATTTTTAAGGATGATCTCTATATTGAAATAATGAGACATAATCAGGAAGATGAAGACCTAGTTAATAGGATACTCATAGATTTTTCAAGAAAACACAACATCAAGGTTGTTGCAACTAACAATAATTATTACAAAGAAAAATCTGAGGCAGATGCTCATGATATTTTGCTTTGTATTAAAGAGGGGGAGAAACTCTCTACACCTATTGGTAAAGGGAGAGGATTTAGATATGGCTTACCTAATCAACAATATTATTATAAATCTTCTGATGAAATGAAGGAACTCTTTTATGATTTACCAGAAGCAATAAGCAATATTATTGAAGTTGTCAATAAAATTGAAGAATATACACTTTCAAATCAGGTTTTATTACCAAAATTTGATATTCCCCATGATTTTATTGATGATAAAGATGAAAAAGATAGAGGAAAAAGAGGAGAGAATAACTATTTAAGGCATTTAACCTATATAGGTGCTAAAAAAAGATATGGAAAAATATCTTCTGAACTGGAAGCTAGAATAGAGTTTGAGTTAGAAACTATAAAAAATACAGGATACCCTGGGTATTTCCTTATCGTTGAGGATTTTATAAGGCATGCAAGGGAGATGAATGTAGCGGTTGGACCTGGTAGAGGTTCTGCTGCGGGATCAGTTGTTGCATATTCTCTTTGGATAACTAATATTGATCCAATTAAGTATGATTTACTATTTGAAAGATTTTTAAATCCAGACAGAATTAGTATGCCGGATATTGATATTGATTTTGATGATGAAGGAAGGAATAAGGTTATTGAATATGTAATCAAAAAATATGGGGAAAGCCAGGTAGCTCAAATAATTACTTATGGAACAATGGCAGCAAAATCTTCAATTAGAGATACTGCTCGTGTATTAGACTTGCCTTTAAATGATGCAGATAGAATAGCAAAACTAGTCCCAAATATGGCAAAACTAAGTGCTATTTTTGAAACCTCTCAAAAAGATTTAAGAAATAAATTTAGGCCTGATGATTTAGATAGAATTAATCAGCTGCTAATGATTGCAAATTCTGAAAATCTTGAATCAGAAACAATAAAACAAGCAAGAGTATTAGAAGGATCCCTTAGAAATACCGGTATTCACGCTTGTGGAGTTATTATTACTCCTGACGATATAACAAATTTTGTCCCTATTGCAGTTGCAAAGGATTCAGAACTTAATGTAACACAATTTGATAATGCTGTTGTTGAACAAGCTGGATTACTTAAAATGGACTTTTTAGGTCTTAAAACATTGACTCTTATTAAGAATACTGTAAAAATTGTGAAAGCTAAATATGGGACAATTTTAGATCCAGACAATTTCCCTTTGGATGACAAAAAAACTTTTGAATTATTTCAGAATGGTGAAACTGTAGGAATATTCCAATATGAATCTCCCGGAATGCAAAAACATTTAAAGGATTTAAAACCGACTGTTTTTGATGATTTAATTGCTATGAATGCACTTTACAGGCCAGGGCCAATGGAATACATACCAAGCTTTATTAGGAGAAAGCATGGAGATGAAAAAATAGTATATGATTTACCAGAAATGGAAGAATATCTAAAAGATACTTACGGTATTACAGTTTATCAAGAGCAAGTAATGCTATTATCCCAGAAACTTGGTGATTTTACGAAGGGGGAGGCAGATATTTTAAGAAAAGCAATGGGTAAGAAACAAAAAGATGTTCTTGATAAAATGAAGCCTAAGTTTTTAGACAATGCTAAGAATAAAGGATTAAGTATCAATAAAATTGAAAAGATTTGGAAAGATTGGGAAGCTTTCGCAAGTTATGCTTTTAATAAATCACATTCTACTTGTTATGCGTGGATTGCTTATCAAACAGCCTACTTAAAAGCAAATTATCCAGCCGAATATATGGCTTCAGTATTGTCTAGTAATATGAATGATATAAAGGCTATTACATTCTTTATGGGTGAATGTAAGAGAATGAAACTTAATGTATTAGGGCCAGATATAAATGAATCTTATTACAAATTTGCTGTTAACAAGGATAATGCTATCAGATTCGGTATGGGGGCAATTAAGGGTGTTGGTGCATCTGCAGTAAATGCCATAGTATCTGAAAGGAAGAAAAACGAGAACTATACATCAATTTTTGATCTTTCAAAAAGAGTTGATTTAAGAGCTGCTAACAAAAAAGCTTTTGATAGTCTTGCTGCTGCAGGAGCTTTTGATTGTTTTAACTCAATTCACAGAGCACAATATTTTAATGATATTGGCGATGGAATTACTTTTATTGAAAAAATAATTAAACATGGGGGTAAATTTCAAGCTAATAAGAATTCTGCACAGTTTAATTTGTTTCAAAATTCATCTGACGTTCAAATATCTGAACTTCAGGTTCCAGAAACTAAACAATGGGATACAGTAGAAAAACTTGCAAGAGAAAGAGAAGTAATAGGAATTTATATTTCTGGCCATCCTTTAGATGATTTTAAGGTTGAAATGGAGTCATTCTGCAATGCAAATGTTTCTATGTTTAAATCACCAAAGGATTTTGTAGGTAATGAACTTACAATTGCAGGTGTAATAACTGATCTAGAACATAGGGTTAGTCGTCAGGGAAAAGGCTGGGCTTCATTTACTTTGGAAGATTATGTTGACTCTTTTGAGTTTAGAATTTTCGGTGAGGATTACTTAAAATATAAACACTTCTTAGTCTTGAATAATTTCATTCATATTAGAACAAAAATAGTTGGAGGTTGGAAAAATAAAGAAACAGGAATAGTTGGAGAACCTAGAATTCAATACAATAACTTTAAACTTCTACAGGATGTTGTTAAGTCATTTGCACGAAAATTATCAATTCAATTAAATCTTGATGATATCCAAGAAAACAAAATAGATGAAATAAAGAAACTCTTAGTTAAACACAAAGGAGATCATAATTTGAGTTTTGTGGTATATGATGAAAAAGAAAAGATAAAAATTGATATGCAAACTACTAAGCATAAGATTAATATATCTCAGGAATTATTAGAATTACTAGATCAGGGAAAAATATATTATAAATTAAATTAATCTAAATGGTAATTTCATTAAGATTAGCTATTTTAGCAACATAAAATTTTATTCAAATGGCTTTAGAAATCACAGATGCAAATTTTGAGGAATTAGTTCTCAAAAGCGACAAACCAGTTTTAGTGGATTTTTGGGCAGCTTGGTGCGGCCCATGTAGGATGTTAGGACCAGTTATAGATGAAATCAGTAATGAATATTCTGATAAAGCATCTATTGGAAAGCTAGATATAGATTCTAATCAAGAATATGCTGCTAAATATGGAGTAAGAAATATTCCAACAGTTTTAGTATTTCACAAGGGTGAAGTAGTTACAAGACAGGTAGGAGTGGCACCTAAAAACACTTACATAGAAGCTATAGAAAACCTATTATAACTTTCATTAGCATTAAAGAGTTGATTATCAAGTAATTACACTATTTAACATTAAATTTTGTATATTATTGCACATTTTTTTAGGATGAAAAAGGTATTACTAAATATTCTGTTTTTTCTATTTTCTGTGCTTTGTTTTTCAAACACTACAGGTATAGAACTAATAAAATTTAGTGATTTAAAAACATATAATCCAGGTTCTGGAGTTTCAGTGCACATTAATCCAACTGCAGAATTCGTTCTTGATGATCCCTCTAACTTACAAGCTTCAACAAATAATGCTTTTCATCTAGAGTTATCTGAACCGGGGGGAGATTTTACTAATCCAGTTAGTTTAGGTACAGTATATGATTTTTACACCCCACTAATGAATGGTGAAATACCTACTGGAACCACTGCAGGTCAATATAAATTAAGAGTTAGAGCTACAAACCCTGCTACAGTTGTAGAGACAAACCTTTTTACTATTGATGATTCTGTAACATCTGCATTGCCAACAGTTCAAACCACAGTGCAGAGTAATACCAATTATTTTGAATGTTTAAATGATGGCGCTAATACGACTAACCCCTATTTTGGATCTCTCAAGCAGTCTTATGATGCTGTAACTGCTGATATGCCTTCTAGTTACAAATTTCTTCAAGTTACTGCTTCGAACTCATCATACACATTAAATGTCAACTTAATTGATATAACAGCAGGAACTACTACAGCACTTACAGCAACAAGCGCTGGAGTATATACTATACCAGATACACTATCCGTTGGAACTTATAATCTTGAGATTGAGGAAGTAGATTCCTCTGGAAATTCAAGTTTCTTTAGTACTACTTTTATATTTCATGCAAGTGCTACAATATTTGGTAATGCATCTTCTGAAATAGTCTGTGTAGGTGAAGAGGTAGTATTTAGTATAGATATTACCAATTTGGGTATAGGCAGTAACTATATGGCCTCTTACTATACATTTGATTTTGGTGATGGAACAGCCCCTATTATAAAAACACAGGCTGAACTTTTAGCAGATTATACCTCACCTGTAACTCCAATAACACATACTTTTTCTCAAGCCTCATGTAGTACATTAAGCACAAACTTTGACATAGAAATGAAATTGTACAATAAAGGATTATCTGTTGGAGGTACAACTCCAGCATGTGATGAGTATATTGCTAATGGATCTGGTGCAACAAAACAGGTTACTACAAGTGAATCTCCAGACGCCAATTTTGTCTTAAATGAAGAACAATGTATTACTGAAAATATTACAGCAATAAACACATCTACACCAGGTTCTTATCCAACACCTGCTGGACAATGTACTGAAGAACCAAATTATAACTGGTATTATAAGCCACCAACTGCCACTGCTTTTATTCCAGTATTTGCAGGATCACCATGGCTTGTTGGAAATGATCTTATTATTCCCGCAGCTGATATCACAGTTTCTGGTTGCTGGGAGATTAAACTAACAGCTGTAAATCAGGATTATTGTCAACAGGAAACTGAGTATACGGATACGGTTAATATTGAAGATGTACCTGTAGCTGATTTTAATATTATAAAGGACGGACAGGAAGTTAGTCAGATATGTGCTAATGATACAGTTACTTTAACAGATAACTCAAATATTATTGAAGCTACTTGTGATGTAACCTTACCTAATGAAGATCCTACTTATCAGTGGACAATATCTCCGAACTCTGGATATACTCTCCAAAACAGTACAACTTTAAATTCTCAAAATCCAGAATTAACATTTACTACAGAAGCAACATATACAATTACTTTAGTAGTAACAACAGAATGCGGAACTGATAGTCATACAGAAACTCTTGAAGTAATTGGCAATCCTACTGCTGCATTTCCTGTTGAGTCACAAACTTATTGTTCAACTTCAACACTTTTAATTGATTTTGCAAATCTATTAACACCAACATATTCTACAGGATTAAATGCGCCAACTTCTTATACTTGGACAGTTTCTGGAACAGGAATAACAGCAGCTGACTATTCATTTGCTAACTCTACAACAGCTTCTGATGCACTGCCTACGATTCAATTAAATTCATTTGGCACTTATAGTATAACTGTAACTCTTGGTTCAAATTGCGGAACTCCTGCCTCTGATACAGTAACAATAAGCTTGGGTCAAACACCAATAATAACAAATACAACTACATCTCAGACAATTTGCTCTGGAGCTTCATCTACTGAATTTACAACTACTGCAGATGTAGCTGGGACATCATTT
>CAZBCJ010000035.1:0-12108 GCA_964490545.1 uncultured Flavobacteriaceae bacterium
GTTCTGGTTCTGGTTCTGGCTCAGGTTCTGGCTCAGGAACTTCTACTATATCTTCCTTTTTTACCTCTTCCTTTTCAAATTCATCTTCTTTTGACTTTTTTTTCTTCTTAAAAATCGAAAATAATTTCTTGAAAAAACCCATATTTTAGTTTTGTTAATTATTGTTATACGTAAATATATAACAAATGGTGCTTTGGTTTAGAAGCCTATTATAAAAGATATGAGAAATTAATGTTTATTTCTTTCCTAGGAAATCATTGACGCTTTCGGCCGGTAAAATTGACTCAATAAAAAGATATGCTCCAGATTTTGGAGATTTAACCATTTTGATTGCTTTTGTGCGTCTTTTTGAACTTTTTTGAAGTTTTGCTACTGCCTTTTTAGCCATAATAAATATAAATTTACTTTATTTCTTTATGTAATGTCATTTTCTTTAGAATTGGGTTAAATTTCTTTAATTCAATTCTATCAGGAGAGTTTTTCTTGTTTTTAGTAGTAATATATCTAGAAGTCCCAGGCATACCACTGTCTTTATGCTCTGTACATTCTAAAATTACTTGAACTCTGTTTCCCTTTTTTGCCATGATAAAGATTATTTAATAAATCCTTTGAGTTTAGCATCTTTTAGAGCTGCCTGAATACCAATTTTATTTATAGTCTTTAAAGCAGAAGTCGATATCTTTAATGTAATCCATCTATCCTCTTCAGGAATATAAAAACGTTTTTTTATCAGATTAGCATCAAATCTTCGTTTAGTCCTGTTTAAAGAATGAGAAACATTATTCCCTACCATGCTTTTTTTACCAGTAAGCTCACAAGTTCTAGACATAATATTAAACTTATTATAAAATATAAATTATCAGCCGCGAATTTACAATTTTTTTACAATCCACAAGCTAAATTTATCAATTTTTTATAGGTTATCATTTAGTAATTCCAAGGCTCTTAAAATAGTATTTTTTATAACTTCTTCTCTATCACCGACAAAATTTAATTCATATGTATTTACATTATTTTCTGTTGCTACAGATATAAACACCTTACCTATCTTTGCATTTGATTCACCCTTTTCTGGTCCAGCATTCCCTGTTGTAGCTATAGAAAAATCTGAATTAAAAAGATTTTTAACTGAAATAGCCATTAATTCACAAACTTCTTTACTAACAACTGAATAATTATTAATAGTTTCAGCATCTAAACCAAGAATATTTATCTTAGACTCAGTTGAATAGCAAACTACTCCTCCCTTAAAATAAGTGGAAGCTCCATTACTGTAAACAATTCTAGAGCATATTGAACCACCAGTGCAACTTTCCGCAATAGAGAGGGTTTTATTTAACTTCTTTAATTTAGATGCTACAATTTTATCTATAGAAGACATTAGTTTTATTTTATATTAATTGATAAAAGCTCATCATCATTCATATAACCTTTTAGTTTATCATTTAATTTAACTTTTCCTACTCCAGCTGGGGTACCTGTAAAGATTATATCTCCAATTTTTAATGTAAAAAATTTGGATATATACTCAATTAATTCATCAACCTTCCAAAGCATCAAGCTAGTGTTTGAATGCTGCACAATTTCATCATTTTTTGTTAATCTAAAGTCAATATTATCAATATTATTAAAATCTTTTTTGTTTTTCCAATCCCCAATAAGACAAGATCCATCAAAAGCTTTTGCTTTTTCCCAAGGTAATCCCTTATTCTTTAGTTCTAACTGCAAATCTCTAGCTGTAAAATCTATACCAAGGCCTATTTTATCATAATATTTGTGACTAAATTTCTTTTCAATAAACCTACCCAGTCTATTTATCTTTATAATCACCTCCAATTCATAGTGAACTTCATTAGAAAAACTTGGAATAAAAAAAGGCTGCCCTTTATTAATAATTGCGGTTTGAGGTTTTAGAAATAATACGGGTTCTTTAGGTTTATTATTGTTCAGCTCCTTTATATGATCTACATAATTTCTCCCAACACAGATAATTTTCATTGTAATTAAATTTCTCTATTGACATCCCAAGACTCTAAATAATCTTTTACACCTTTTATAAACTTACTACCCAATGCTCCATTAACAACACGATGATCATAGGAATGCGATATAAACATTTTATGTCTTATTCCAATAAAATCACCTTGATCAGTTTCTATTACAGCAGGAACCTTTCTAATAGCTCCTAAAGCAAGTATACCTACCTGTGGTTGATTTATAATTGGTGTTCCCATCACACTTCCAAATACTCCTACATTGGTAACAGTATAAGTTCCGCCATAAACATCATCTGGGTTTAAATTATTATTTCTTGCTCTAAATGATAAATCATTAACAACTTTTGACATTCCTACAAGATTAAGTTGATCAGCTTTCTTAATAACAGGGACAATCAAATTTCCATCTGATAGTGCTGTTGCCATTCCAATATTAATATCCTTTTTAACTATAATATTCTCACCATCAAGAGATATATTTAACATAGGAAATGATCTTAAATTAACAGCAACTGCTTCAATAAAGATTGGGGTAAAAGTTAGCTTTTCACCTTCTCTTTTTTGAAAGTTATCCTTTACTCTATTTCTCCAATTCCAGATCTTTGTCACATCTACTTCAATAAAAGATTGAACATGAGCAGAAATTTTAATTGATTCTGACATGTGCTTTGAGATAATCTTTCCCATTTTAGTCATTTCAATTATCTGATCATTTTCAATTCTGTCAATATTTATTTCTGGACTTATATGGATGTCAGAGGCAGGAGAATCTTCTTGCTGTAGTCTTGATTTTAAATAATTTAAAATATCTGCTTTTGTTATTCTTTTATTTTTACCTGTTCCTTTAATTAACTGAAGTTCATTATCAGTAATTTTTTCCTTTTTTATTATATTTTTTACCAAAGGAGAATAAAATCTATTATTAGAGTTATCATTAATTGCAACATTATTTTCTTTACTAGGAACATTATCTTGTGCAATATTTTTATTTTCTACATTTAAATCATTTTTTTTATCTATTTCAATTACTGTTTCAGCAATTTCAATTTCAGAATCAGTTTCAATAATTGCTATTGTTTGTCCTACTTTGATTACTTCATTAATCTTAAAACATTTTTCTACCAAAATTCCTTTGTATTCAGAAGGAACTTCAGAGTCAACCTTATCAGTAGCAATTTCTACTACAGCCTCATCCATATCAATACTATCCCCTACATCTTTTAACCAAGAAGTTAAGGTAGCCTCTGCTACACTTTCTCCCATCTTTGGTAATTTTAATTCAAACTTGCTCACAGTAAAATATAATCGATTAAAATGCTAGACAAAATTAATGAAAAAACATCTAATAAATTATTTATTTAAATCAAATAAAATTACTTGACCATGTTCTCTAGAACTGTAAGTTCCTATTAGAAAGTTAGATGCTTGTGGTAAAATTTTAAATATGACTCCTTTTTTCTTTGACAGTATTTGCATTGTAGAAATAATATTTTTAAAAGTAAGATAATTAGAATCAAAAATAATTTCACAATTTTCTAATTTATCAGATAGTTTTTCAATTGACTCAATTTTTATAGTTACCCTATTTCTTAAGCCAACATAATCATTATCTGATATTAAAAAACATTCATGAGAGTTGATTCTAGATCTTAATTTAGATGTAATTGTAAATGATTTGAAAAATATAATTAATTCAAGTATCAAAAATGATAAGATGTTACTAAAGATATTCTTAGATATATATTTTCTATAATATATACCCATAGCTCCATAAAAACTTTTATAATATTTAGAATTTTTACTAGTACTTTCACCTTTGTAATGGATTATAGATGCATCTCCATAATAATAATTCTTTAGACCTTTCTTGAGTATTTTATATGATAGATCAATGTCTTCACCGAACATAAAATATTTTTCATCAAATCCTCCTGTCTCCTCAAATACTTTTCTTTCCATAAACATTATTGCTCCACATAATACATCTACCTGCCCAATAGTGTCCTCTGACTGTTTATTTGAATAATAATTATTTTTTAAACCGAAAAATTTTTTAATTACCATTGATGTATTAGGTAAGTTTCTTTTACTTTCAGGCAAAAAAATACCTTGACCATCAATCATCTTACAAGCGACTATACCTACATTATTAGTTGATTTCTTAAAGTCTATTATCTTACGAAAAAAATCTTCTGGAACAACAGTGTCTGGATTTAAGAAGCAAATATTTTTACCCTTAGCTTTTTTAGCAGCTAAATTATTTGCAGAAGAAAATCCTACATTAAATTTGTTTCTTATTAAAATAACCTCAGAAAATGATGATTCAATCATATCGATTGTATCATCATTTGAGTTATTATCAACTACTATTATCTCTGATTTTATATTGATTAGAGAGGCTTTAAGGCTTCTTAAACATAATTCTAGAAAAAATCTAGAATCATAGCTAACTATAATGACTGATAAGTCCAAATCTAATTTTTTATTGAAGTTTCAAAAGGAATCCTGTTGGTTATACTCCTAGCCAATGTAACTTCATCAGTATATTCTAAATCGTCACCTATTGAAATTCCCCTTGCAATTGTTGATGTAACAATATTAAATTTATTAATAAGCTTATATATATAGAAATTAGTGGTATCTCCCTCCATTGTTGAGCCCAATGCAAATATTATCTCACTAATTCCTCCCTTTTCAATTTTATCTATTAAACTAGATATATTTAAGTCATTAGGTCCAATTCCATCTAATGGGGATATTTTTCCCCCTAAAACATGGTACAAACCTCTATATGAACTAGTATTCTCAATTGCCATAACATCCCTGATATCTTCTACAACACAAATAACGGAATTGTCTCTTTTAGGATTTGAACAAATATCACACAATTCATTATCACATATATTGTGACAATTTTTACAAAATTTTACCTTATGTCGCATTTCAGAGATAGCTTTTGCAAGATCGTCTGATTGATCAGAAGGTTGTCTTAAAAGGAATAATACAAGTCTTAATGCAGTCCTCTTACCAATACCAGGCAACTTTGATATTTCATTAACAGCTGTTTCAATAAGTTTTGATGAAAATTCCATTTAGCAAACATACAAATTTTACAGATTGAAAAATAAAACGTTTCTAACAAAGAATTATTTGGTAAATCATCCAAATAATATGTAATTTGAGTAATTATATTCCCCCAATGAACGCAAGCAATATTTTAATTCTAATTGTTGGATATTTCATTCTACTTTTTGCAATTTCATATATAACAGGAAAGAATGATAGTAACTCTATTTTTTTTAGTGCTGGAAAAAATGCTCCATGGTATATAGTAGCATTTGGAATGGTAGGAGCATCTTTATCAGGAGTTACATTTATATCAGTACCTGGTTGGATTGAAAGTTCTCAGTTTAGCTATTTACAAGTTGTTTTTGGATATTTCTTTGGCTACATAGTTGTCAGTCAAGTGCTTTTACCTGTGTATTATAAACTTAATCTAACCTCAATTTATGAATATTTAAATTTTAGGTTTGGAACAGTTGCTCACAAAACTGGAGCTTTTTATTTTTTTATTTCTAGGCTTTTAGGTGCATCATTTAGATTATTCTTAGTTGCTATTGTTTTACAACAGTTTGTTTTTGATCAATGGAATATTCCTTTTCCTGTAACAGTTACTATTTCAATTATCTTAATTTGGATTTACACATATAGGGGTGGAATAAAGACTATTGTTTGGACTGACACCTTACAAACATTCTTTATGATTCTGGCTGTACTTATTTCAATTTTTGAAATCTTAAACAATCTTAACTGGAGTTTTATAGAATTTTTAAAATCTGATGAGTTTGGGAATTACAACACAGTTTTTTTTACTGATAATATAATGGAAAGACATCATTTTTTAAAATCATTTATTGGAGGGATGTTTGTTACTATTTGTATGACTGGATTAGATCAGGACATGATGCAAAAAAATCTAACTTGTAAATCCCTAAAGGATGCACAAAAAAACATGCTGGTCTTCAGTGTTGTACTGGTTATTGTTACGTACTTTTTTATGATACTGGGTAGTCTTCTTTTCATTTTTAAAAATAATAATGAAATATTAATGCCTCTAATGGATGGCCAACCTAAAACTGATCTGTTATTCCCTGAAATTGCATTAAATGGTGAATTAGGCATATTGTTGTCTGTCACATTTATTCTTGGTCTTATAGCTGCCGCCTATAGTAGTGCAGATAGTGCACTTACTTCACTTACAACTTCATTCTGCATAGATTTTATTGATATTAAAAATAAAAATGCTAGCATACAAAAAAGTATTAGAAAAAAAGTACACGTAGTAATGAGTCTAACTCTAATTATAATAATCATATTATTTAAATATGTTCTTAGTAGTAATATCATTGACAGTCTTCTTACAGTTGCTTCTTATACTTATGGTCCACTGCTTGGATTATTTGCCTTTGGATTATATACTAAATATAGCCTAAGAGAAAAAAATATTTATGCTGTGGTTATACTTGCTCCAATTTTAACATATATTTTAAGTATATCTCCTTCTCTATATGCCTATTATTTTGATTTAAATATTATAGAATGTGGTCAGGAAAAATGGTTATGTGCTAAAAGTTTTGCATTATCTAACTTATATCAGTTTGGATATGAATTATTGCCAATAAATGGGCTTATAACATTTGCAGGACTTTATTTGTCTAAAATTAATCCATTAAATGAGAAATAATTATTAGGTATGTCAGTTTGTCAGTAAATCAATTTTGGCATCTTTATTGAAATTAGAACAATGTTAATTAAAAATAGTAAAAAATGAAAAAAGGTAATATTAATGTTTCAGTTGAAAATATTTTTCCACTAATCAAGAAATTCTTGTATAGTGACCATGAAATTTTTCTTAGAGAACTTATTAGTAATGCAACTGATGCTACTTTAAAATTAAAACATATATCCAGTACAGGAAAAGAAAAAATAAAATTAAATGACCCTAAAATTGAAGTAAAAATTGATAAAAAAGGGAAAAAACTTCACATTATTGACGAGGGTATTGGTATGAGTGGTGAAGAAATTGAAAAGTATATCAATGAGGTTGCATTTTCAGGTGCAGAAGAATTCTTAGAGAAATATAAAGACTCAGCAAAAGATACAGGAATAATTGGACACTTTGGTCTCGGCTTTTATTCTGCATTTATGGTATCATCTAAAGTTGAGATAATTTCAAAATCTTACAAAAATAAACCTGCAGCACATTGGGTATGTGATGGTTCTCCAAATTATACACTGGATAAGTCTGATAAAAAGACTATAGGAACAGAAATAATATTACATATTGACAAAGATTCTAAAGAATTTCTTGAAGAAAATAGAATCTCGGAACTTTTGATAAAGTATAATAAATTTATGCCTATTCCTATAAAGTTCGGGACAAAAGAAGTGACTATTCCACTTTCAAAAGATGCAAAAAAGGATGAAAAGCCTAAGACAGTAACCGTAGATAATATTATAAACAATCCCGAACCTGCTTGGAAAAAGCAACCTAAAGATTTAAAAGACGAAGATTATAAAGATTTCTATAAGGAATTATATCCTATGCAATTTGAAGAACCTTTATTTAATATACACTTAAATGTAGATTATCCATTTAACTTAACTGGTATTTTGTATTTCCCTAAAATTACTAATGATTTAAATATTCAAAAGGACAAAATTCAACTCTATCAAAATCAAGTTTTTGTAACAGACAATGTTGAAGGAATTGTCCCTGAATTTTTAACTCTTCTTAGAGGAGTAATTGATTCCCCAGATATTCCACTCAATGTGTCAAGATCATATCTTCAAGCTGATGGTGCTGTAAAAAAAATATCAGCCTATATAACTCGAAAAGTAGGAGATAAATTGGCAACATTATTCAAAAAAAATAGAGAAGAATATGAAAAAAAATGGAATGATATAAAGATTGTCATTGAATACGGAATGTTAAGTGAAGAAAAGTTCTTTGAAAAATCTGAAAAATTTGCTCTATATCCCTCTGTTGATGGAAAATATTATACATATGAAGAGTTGTTTAACAAGATCAAAGCAAAACAAACTGATAAAGATGATAAATTAGTTATTTTATATGCATCAGATAAAGAAGCTCAACACAGCTATATCGAAAATGCAAAAGCCAAAGGATATGAAGTTTTACTTTTAGATTCACCAATTATTGGTCACCTTATTCAAAAGCTTGAAACCTCAAAAGATAAAATTTCATTTGCTAGAGTTGATTCTGATCATATTGATAACCTTATAAAAAAGGATGATTCCAAAGTTTCAAAACTAAGCGATGATCAAAAAACTAATCTTGAGAAAATGTTAAAAGATACTATTCCTGATGAAAAATATACAATAAAATTAGAGTCATTAGATAGTAAAGAACACCCGTTTATTATAACAACTCCTGAATTTATGAGAAGAATGAAAGAAATGCAACAAACTGGTGGTGGTGGAATGTTCGGGGCTGGCAATATGCCTGATATATATAATTTAGTTGTAAATACAAATTCTGATTTAGTTGTTGAAATCTTAAAAACTAAAACCAAAAAGAAACAAGAAAGACTAATAAATCAAAGTTTAGATCTAGCTAGATTATCTCATGGACTACTTAAAGGAGAAGAATTAACCAATTTTATTAAAAGAAGCTTTGAAATAATCAAGTAATTTATATTACTATAAATAAAAATAGCCCTATAATCAGGGCTTTTTTTTTTATACAAATTACATCAGTATTATTATTATCTTTATCCACCAAGAATTTAGCAGGATAGAATGAAAGGATTTAAAGGATATTTGAAAGCACTCCTATTTATATTGGTTTGCTTTCTTTTTCAAAACATAAATGCTCAGTTTAGCAAAACTCATTATATACCTCCAATTGCAACTACTGGTTCAGGACCAGCTGCACCTCAAACACAACATCTTTATATATCCACTCCAAATGAAATTCCTTTTGATGTTACAATAAATCCAATTGGTGGTACAGCTATAACTGTACAGGTTTCAAATGCAAATCCCTACGAATATTATATAGGTGCTGGAGTAGATACAAATTTTATTGCTCAAACAAATCTTTCTGGTCAAAACCTTACAAATAAAGGGTTTATTATTGAAGCTGAAGATTTAGTTTACGTGTCTGTCAGATTATTTACAAGTTCACAACTTTATCAAGCAGGTGGTGTTGTAAGTAAGGGGTTAGCAGCTCTAGGGGAAGAATTTAGAGTAGGTACATTTAGGAATCTAGGAAATCTAACAGGAAGCCAATCTCAATATTTAAATTTTGTAAGTGTGTTGGCAAGTCAAGATAACACCACAGTTAACTTTTCAAATTTTGGAAATGGTGTGACCATAATTAATGATGCGGAAACAAGTAATATTCTATTAAATACTGGTGAAAGTTATGTTATTGCAGCTTCACCTTATTCAAATACAGATAATGCAGAAGGTTTTATTGGAGTTCTAGTTGAGTCAGATAAACCAATTGCAGTAAACAGTGGATCTATTACAGGAAGTAATGCTAATTTAGATAATGGCAATTATGGCCAAGATGTTGGAATTGATCAGGTAGCTCCTGTTGAGAGAATTGGTTCAGAATATATTTTTGTTAGAGGAGTTGGGCCAGATGAAATAGAGAGACCTTTAATTGTAGCTCATGAAGATAATACTGAGGTATACGTAAATAACTCATTATATGCTACTCTAAATGGAGGAGATTTTGTTTCGATTGACGCAGGGTATTATGGTGTTTCCTATCCT
The DNA here is from genome assembly GCA_964490545.1 of uncultured Flavobacteriaceae bacterium. Lineage (GTDB taxonomy): Bacteria > Bacteroidota > Bacteroidia > Flavobacteriales > Flavobacteriaceae. The sequence goes on from CAZBCJ010000035.1 coordinate 9,804, forward strand.
GGTGATGGAAATCAAGGCCCTCCTGTAGGACAATCAAGTAATATGTATGTTAACACATCTAATCCTGTTTTTGCTTTTCAAGTTATTGGAGGTGAAAGGCCTGGAGGTGGTGGAGGGTATAGTGGAATTCCTAATCAAGGACTCTTTTTTGTTCCACCAATAAACTGTCAAACACCGAAAATAGTTGATAATATACCTTTCATAAATCAAATTGGTACATCATCATTTTCTGGAGTTGTAACCTTAGTTACTGAAGCGGGATCAAGTGTATTAATCAATGATTTGGATATTTCAAATTATAATACTACAGCTCAGTCAGTAATTTGGAATAGTGATTTTGTAAGTTATACAATTGAGGGACTAACAGGAAATGTCTCAATAGAATCTACAACTCAAGTATATGTAGCTTCGTTTGGCGCTTATACTTATGCTACATTTGGTGGATATTACTCTGGTTTTGCTTTTAAACCAGAAATATTATTACAATCTCTAATTGTTGAAGATTATTCATGTATACCAAACCTGACCTTAAGTCTAAATAGTATCTCTACATATGATGAATATCAATGGTATTATAACGGGGACCCAATAGCTGGAGCTAACAGTATTAACTATACTCCTAGTGATCCCGGTTATTATCAACTTTCAGGATCTATTGAAAATTGCCCTGGGGCAATACTTTCAGAAAATATTCCTGTTAGTGCATGTCCTAATGATTTTGATAATGATGGAGTAAATGATAATATTGATATTGATAATGACAATGATGGTATTCTAGATTGTTTTGAATCTTTAGGTGATAAGCTAATAGATTTAACTGGCGATACAGGTGGTAGCATAGAAAATCTATATAATTATACATTTGGTCTTGAAAGTTCAGATGTTGTATCTGCAAATTGGATAGGAGATAATATAGGGAATTGGGAAACTTTTTCTCCAACTCCATATCTTGATAGTGATAATATTGAGCAAGATGGATATATATCCAGTTCAATGACATTTGATAGTGAAATCAGTTTAGAAATTAGCTACAGCTGTATTACTGATATAAATACCGGTTTACCGATAGATTGCGATACAATGGATAATGAAGAATGGTTTAGCCTAAAAGTTCCTTATGAAAAAACTATAACTCTTCTTGACCCAGATAATCAAATATTAATTGACACTAATTTTGATGGGATTTTTGAAAGTGGAATAACTAATTTTTCAAATTTTGAAATTCGTTTTAAAATAAATGGAACAAGTCTTAACAGTGCTGATTCTACATTTAAATTCTACACTCATTTAACTGACTTTTTTGAAATGACACATTTTAATTCATCTAATACAGTAAATAAGGCTGTATTCAATGTTACTGCAACATGTGTTCCAATAGATTCTGATGGTGATTCAGTAGTTGATGCAGAAGATAGTGATAGTGATAATGATGGTATTTTAGATATTATAGAATCCTCTGGTTCTAATTATCAACCGCTTTCAAATATAGATACTAATGGTGATGGATACGATGATATTTTTAGTTTTGAATCTACACCAATAGATTCTGATGGGGATGAAGTATTGGACTATTTAGATTTAGACTCTGATAATGATGGTATATATGATTCACAGGAGTCAGGAGCAACAATTACAGATACAGATCTAGATGGTATAATTGATCTGTCATCTGGAAATGTTGGAAATAATGGATTATTTGATAGTATTGAGACTAGTATAGATTCAGGGACAACTAATTTCTCAGTTGCTGATACTGATGGAGATGGACTGTACAACTATATTGATTTAGAATCTGATGAAGATAATTGTAGTGATGTTATTGAAGCAGGATATTCTGATGATAATGCAGATGACTTACTAGGAAATGATACTGTAACTGTAGATTCAAATGGTTTAGTAAATAATGCAAGTGACGGATATAGTACTCCTAGCACTGACTATATAATTGACGGTACAATTGTTATTGATGAGCAACCACAACATGAAGTATTGATTTGTGAAAATTCTAGTTTTCAACTGTCAATTGTCTCTTCTACTATAGATTTCTACCAGTGGGAATCATCTAGTGATGGAGTAAATTGGAATACCCTGATTGATAATGAATATTATAGTGGAGTAAACAGTTCAACATTAGAAATTCTTACAACCCCTATCAGTTTTGATAATATAGTCTTTAGAGCTCTAGTTGATAGAGAAGGAAATGGATGTATAATATATTCCGCTGAATCTAATATAGCAGTTGATCCAATTCCCGAGGTAATAGTACCTACTGCTCTTCAGGAGTGTGATGATGATTACAATGGGA
>CAZBCJ010000036.1:0-1014 GCA_964490545.1 uncultured Flavobacteriaceae bacterium
AATTTGTCTTTGATGTGTTAGGGTTAGAAAAAAACAAATCAAAAACAAGTGATGACAAAATTAAGTCTGTAATTGAAATATTAATTGAATTAAGGGATAAGGCTAGAAATGATAAGGATTTTGAATTAAGTGATAAAATAAGAGATGATCTAAAAAATTCAGGTATAATATTAAATGATAATAATGGTAAAACAGATTTTACAATTAATTAAGATTATAAGAGATGAAACTATTAACATATCCTATGGTTTTATTAATTAAATTTTACCAAAAGATAATATCACCTTTAACACCAGCAACATGTCGATTCCAACCAACTTGTTCTCAATATTCGATTGAAGCATTGCAAAAACACGGAATATTTTATGGATTATTTCTTATGTCAAAAAGAATTTTAAGTTGTCATCCATGGGGAAGGTCAGGATATGATCCTGTTCCTTAATTATTAATATAAATTTTAGCTAATGATTTATTTACAAACCACATGGGATCCAAGCTCTGCAGGAATAGATCTTTTTGGAAAATTTACAATTCACTATTATAGCTTAATGTGGATGCTGGCCTTTATTTTGGGTTGGTATATAATGAAGAGAATTTATGTAAAAGAAAATCTTTCCGAAGAGAAATTAGATTCATTGTTTATTTATACCATACTTGGAACAATGATTGGGGCTAGACTGGGACATGTGATTTTCTATCAGTTTGAGCTTTTTGAACAAGACTTTTTTAGCGTATTCCTACCCTTTAGATTTAATCCAACATTTGAGTTTACAGGCTTTAGGGGTCTTGCCAGTCATGGAGCTGCTATTGGAATAATAACAGCTATGTACTTATATAATACCAGGGTTTTACATAAATCTGTTTTATGGATATTGGATAGAATAGTAATTCCTGTAGCTATAGGTGGAGCATTTATTAGAATTGGGAATTTTTTCAACTCAGAAATTATTGGATATAAAACTGATAGTATTTTTGGCGTTGTCTTTAAAGCACTGGGAGAAGACTTTGCTAGAC
>CAZBCJ010000036.1:1079-12063 GCA_964490545.1 uncultured Flavobacteriaceae bacterium
GGGTATATAGTTATTTTTATTGTTATGTATTTTATTTATTGGAAGACAAATAAAGCAAGTATTTCTGGTTATATGTTAGGCTTATTTTTTGTTCTATTGTGGAGCCTAAGGTTTGTAATTGAATTTTTTAAAGTTGCTCAGGTTCAAGGAAGAGAAGATTGGATTCTTGGCATGAATACTGGCCAAGTCTTAAGTGTCCCATTTATAATATTAGGAATTTACCTAATGTTTAGAAAAAATAACTGATAGATTATTTCTTTAATTTACCTGTAGTGTCATGCATTATAGGTGTTGCTACAAATACAGAAGAATACGTACCAACTAAAACTCCAATAATTAAAGCAAATAATAATCCTCTAAGAGAATCCGCTCCTAGAATAAACATAGAAACTAGTACAACTAGTGTTGTAAATGATGTATTTAATGTTCTACTTAATGTACTATTAAGAGCAGAATTTACAGTTTTCTTAAATTCCCATGTAGAATGTTCATTAATAAACTCTCTAATTCTATCAAATACAACAACTGTATCATTAAGAGAATATCCAATTACCGTAAGTATTGCCGCAATAAATGCTTGATCAATTTCCATGCTAAAAGGCATGAATCTATATGTAAGTGAGAAAATTCCTAAAACAATTAATACATCATGAAAAACTGCTGCTACAGCACCCAATGAAAATTGCCATTTTCTAAATCTAAATAAGATATAGAGAAATACAACAACTAATGATCCAAGTATAGCCCAAAAAGAATTCTGTTTTATGTCGTCAGCTATAGTAGGACTAACTTTTGCTGACATCATTTTCCCTACATTATTTTCAGCATTTAAAAATTGATCATAAGTAAAATTTTCTGGCAAAAATATTTGAAGTGATTCGTATAATTTTCTTTGAACATCTTCATCTGCTTCAGCAGTATTATCATCTACTCTATATTTTGTAGAAATTTTTAGTTGATTTGGAGATCCAATTGTTTTAATTTCAGAACTTCCAAATATTCTATCCGTTGATTGTTTTACTTCCTCTGTATTCATATCTCTGTCAAACCTAACCGTATAGGTTCTACCTCCAACAAAATCAATTCCCTGATCTAAGCCCGAAGTAAACAAGGAAAACAGCCCTGAAGTAATTACTGCAAATGAAAATATATATGCAATTTTTCTGTATTTAAGAAAATCAATAGACATGTTTCTAAACAAGCCATTTGTTAAATACGTGGAAAAATTAAATTGAGATCCTCTGTTAATATCCCAATTCACCAATAACCTAGAAATAAATATTGCCGTAAAAAGTGATGTTATTATACCAATTAAAAGAGTTGTAGCAAAACCTTCAATTGGTCCTGTACCAAATACTTTAAGAATCAAAGCAGTTAATCCAGTAGTAATATTTGCATCTAAAATTGAAGAATATGCATTATGATACCCGTCAACAATAGCAGCTTTTAATTTCTTTCCACTATATAACTCCTCTCTAACTCTCTCATATATAAGAACATTTGCATCTACTGCAATACCAATAGTTAGTACAATACCAGCTATACCTGGTAGAGTAAGAACAGCGTCAGATCCAGCAAGTATACCGAAAATTAATATGACATTAAAAAATAGGGCTAAGTTTGAATAGATTCCTGCCTTACCATAATAAAATATCATCCAAACTAGAACTAAAATAAGTGCAATTAGAAAAGATAATATTCCACTATCTATAGCTTCTTGTCCCAATGATGGACCAACTTCATCTGCCTGAATAATATCTGCAGATGCAGGAAGTTTTCCTGCTCTAAGAACATTTGCTAAATCTATTGCCTCTGCAGTATCAAAGGAACCTGAAATCTCAGAATTACCACCAGAAATAGGTCCACTTGTAACTCCCGGAGCAGAATATACAATATCATCTAAAACTATTGCAATTTGAGATCCTTGATTAAAGGCATCTCCAGTCATTTTTTCCCATATTTTTGCCCCCTTACTATTCATCTGCATACTTACAGTAGGGCTAACACCATCAATTGAATAGGATTGTCTAGCATCAGTAATCACTGAACCGTTTAATAAAGGCTTATTTTCTCTATTTCCCTTTAAAGCATATAATTCAGAATACTCATTACCTTCATCATCAACCTGGGTAATTCCCCATAAAAACTTAACAAATCTTTGTTCAGTAGAAAGTAAGGATCTTACATCAGGAAGAGATAAATATTTTGAAATTTCGTCTTTTCCTTTAGAATCAAATGTTGCAATTACAGGTCCTCCTGGATAACCTTGTCCCTTAATTAAATCTAAAATGGGATTAACAATAGAATCGACCTGAGTTTCAGAACCTAATAATTCTTCAATTTCACTGGTTTCTTCATCCTGCGAAGAATCAACTACAGACTCGTCAGATAAATCCTCAATATTTTTAACAATTTCATTAGCTTGAACTATAAACTGAATGAATTCTTCTCCTTTAAAAGCATCCCAAAACTCTAGTTGTGCAGTTCCTTGTAATAATTTTTTAATTCTCTCAACATCATTGGCACCAGGCAGTTCAAATAGGATTCTAGCTGAACTTCCAATTCTTTGAATAACAGGTGATAAAAGCCCATCAGGGTCTACCCTCTTTCTTAAAACCTGTAATGCAGATTCTATGCTTTCATCTATTTTATTCTCTAATATTGGTCTTACCTCATCGTCAGACATATTAAAAGTAATTTCTTCACTTAAAGTTCTATTGGCAAAAATATCTGGAGATGCAAGCTTACTATCACCTTTAATATTATCAAATGCTATAAAAAAGTCCTCTAAATAAGTGTTCTGACTATTTTTTTGCATTTCTTCAGCATCACTCAAAGCCTTATTAAATATTGGATCTGTACTATTATTAGACAAACTTTTCAGTATGTCCTTGACTGAAATCTGTAAAATAGCATTTATTCCTCCCTTTAAGTCAAGGCCTAATTTCATTGACTTTTTCTTAAGCTCATCATAAGTATAGTCAGCAATTAAAATATTAAAAACTGAAATATTTGATATAGAATCCAAATATCTTAGTTTTAAATCTCTTCTTTTGCTATCAAAATTTTCCTCTGAATCATCAACAAGATTGATAATATGATCATCAGCTCGATTTTCAATCTGATTAAACTGGAAAGTAAGAACTAATTGGAATATACAAACTAAACCAAAAAGCCAAGCGAAAAATTTTATCAATCCTTTGTTCTTCATGTTTTAATACATTTCAGTTAAAAGTGGAGCAAATATATGATATAACAAATAAAATGACAACTGATTCAATTCATTTATTACACAGTTCAAAAAAGATGATAAATAGAATTATTACTAGATATCTAATAGTTTGTTTGTTTTTCTAACACCTTCTACACTTTCCATTAAATGGTCCATATCAGATTGGTCTAAGTTAATTTCAACAATTTCTTCTATACCATTTTTTCCTAATATAACAGGGACACCAATACAAATATCATTTATACCAAACTCACCATTTAAATAAGATGAACAAGGAAATGTTTTTTTCTCATCACATATTATTGCCTGAGCTAACGAACTAACAGCAGCTCCAGGGGCATACCAAGCTGAAGTACCCAATAATGCCGTTAGTGTAGCACCGCCTACTTTTGTATCCTGTTTAACTTGATCTAATCTTTCAGCTGAGAGTAAATCTGAAACTTTTTCACCATTTTTTGTAGCCTTAGAAATCAGAGGGACCATACCCTTATCACTGTGTCCTCCTATAACCATACCATCAACCTCGCTAACTGGAGCATCTAATGCCTCAGATAATCTATATTTAAACCTTGCTGAATCTAAAGCACCTCCCATACCAATAATTCTGTTCCTTGGCAATTTAGTAGTCTTATGAACTAAATAAGTCATTGAATCCATTGGATTACTAACCACAATAAGTATTGTATCTGGAGAATGCTCTAACAGCTTTGAAGTGACTGATTTTACAATTCCTGAATTTATACCTATTAATTCTTCACGAGACATTCCAGGCTTTCTTGGAATTCCTGAAGTTATGACACAAATTTTACTGTTTGCCGTTTTAGAATAATCATTGGTTGATCCAGTGATGTTAGTATCAAAATTATTCAAAGAAGCTGTCTGCATTAAATCCATAGCTTTTCCCTCAGCAAAGCCTTCTTTTATGTCTAATAAAACAACCTCAGAAACAAAATTTTTCATTGCAATATATTCAGCACAACTTGCTCCTACTGCACCTGCACCAACCACTGTTATTTTCATAATAGATTATAAGTTTAATTATGCATCTATATTAGCATAAATTGCATTTTTCTCAATAAATTCTCTTCTAGGTGGAACATCATCACCCATAAGCATTGAAAAAATTCTATCCGCTTCAATACCATTGTCAATCTCAACCTTTCTTAGAGTCCTAAATCCGGGATTCATAGTAGTATCCCATAATTGATTTGCATTCATTTCTCCAAGACCTTTATATCTTTGAATCTTTGTGCCATCTCCATACTCACTTACTAGTTTGTCTCTATCCTCGTCATTCCATGCATATTGTTTCTTTGCTCCTTTTCTAACTAAATAAAGAGGTGGAGTAGCTATATAGACATGTCCATTTTCAATTAATTCTTTCATATATCTATAGAAGAATGTTAAGATAAGTGTAGCAATATGACTTCCATCAATATCAGCATCACACATTATAACAACCTTGTGATACCTAAGTTTTTCAATATTTAGCGCTTTACTATCCTCTTCTGTACCAATAGTAACACCTAAAGCAGTAAATATGTTTCTAATTTCCTCATTTTCAAAAACTTTATGTTGCATAGCTTTTTCCACATTTAATATCTTACCTCTGAGAGGTAAAATTGCTTGAAAAGCCCTGTCTCTACCTTGCTTTGCCGTTCCCCCTGCTGAATCCCCCTCAACAAGAAAAACTTCACATTTAGCGGGGTCCTGTTCAGAACAATCAGAAAGTTTTCCAGGGAGACCCCCTACGCTCATTACAGATTTTCTCTGTACCATTTCTCTGGCTTTTTGAGCTGCATGTCTGGCCTGAGCTGCAAGAATTACTTTTTGTACAATTATTTTAGCATCATCTGGATGTTCTTCTAGATAATTTGTCAACATCTCTGAGACTGCTTGACTCACACATGAAGAAACTTCTTTATTTCCTAATTTAGTTTTTGTTTGACCTTCAAATTGAGGTTCTGCCACCTTTACAGAAATTATCGCAGTAAGTCCTTCTCTAAAGTCGTCTCCAGAAACTTCAAATTTTAATTTATCAAGCATTCCTGAAGCTTCTGAATACTTCTTTAAAGTATGTGTTAAACCTCTTCTAAATCCACTTAAATGTGTTCCTCCTTCATGCGTGTTAATGTTATTAACATATGAATGTAAATTCTCAGCATATGATGTATTATATATCATAGCAACCTCCACTGGGACATCATTTTTCTCACCCTCAAACGCAATAACATTCCTCATAATAGGTTCTCTACTACCATCTAAGAATTTAATAAACTCTGGTAAGCCCTCTTTGGAAAAGAAAATCTCAGTTTGGAATTCCCCAGACTTTTTATCCTTATCTCTTCTATCAACTAGTGTTATAGTAATTCCCTTGTTTAAGAAAGATAATTCTCTTAGTCTAGCAGCAAGAATATCATAGCTATACTCATTTATGTCAGTGAAAATAGTTGTGTCTGGTTTAAAAGTAACTATAGTTCCTGTTTTATCTGTCGTACCCGTTTCCTTTACGGGATATAAAGGAACTCCCTTTTCATATTCCTGCTCCCAAATCTTACCATCTCTATGGACACTAGCCTTAAGGGATTCTGAAAGAGCATTAACACAACTTACTCCTACTCCGTGCAATCCACCAGAAACTTTATAGGAATCCTTATCAAATTTTCCACCTGCTCCAATTTTAGTCATAACAACCTCCAAAGCAGAAACTCCTTCCTTTTTATGTATGCCTACAGGAATACCTCGGCCATCATCTTCAGTAGTAACTGAATTGTCCTCATTGATCGTTACAATAATATTATTACAATGACCTGCAAGAGCCTCGTCAATTGAATTATCAACAACCTCAATTACCAAGTGATGAAGACCCCTAGAACCAACATCGCCAATATACATTGAAGGCCTCATTCGGACATGCTCCATTCCCTCTAAAGCTTGTATACTATCGGCAGAATATTTTTGTGTATTTTCGCTCATTTTTTTGTTTAAAATACGGCCGAAAAATATTCAAAAAAAATAATTGATTTTTTTAAGAATATTTCACTAGTACAAATATACAAAAAAAGTATGTCGCAACAGATTAAAATATACTTAAAAAAAGGGGTAAGTTATTAACAATTTTTTAGCTGAAATATGCCTATTTATAGTTATCTCTACAGCTCTTGTAGATCACTGATCTATGGCCTTAAAATCCGTACCCACTTACGTTATGGAATGTTTAAATATTTGTGGGTTTGAAGTGATATTTTCCACTTGGGATTTTTTTTAATATAATCTACCATTATAGGCATCATTTTTTCACGATTTTCCCACTCTGGTTGAAGAAATAAATGAGCTTTTGAACTAATCTTTTTAGCCTGGTCTTCCGCAAATTTAAAATCATCATTATTATAGATAATTACTTTTAGCTCATCGACTTTTTTATAGATTTTATCCAATGGTTTCATTTGTTTTTTTGGTGATAAACATATCCAATCCCAATTACCAGTTAGCTCATATGCACCAGAAGTTTCTATGTGAATTTTTTTGTTATTTTCTTTTAATTCCTTAGTTAGAATTGTCATATCCCACATTAAGGGTTCACCCCCAGTAACTACAACCATCTCACTATACTTTAAAGCATTCCTAACAATGTTTGTAGTAGAAATAAGTGGATGTGCTTGAGCATCCCAACTTTCTTTTACATCACACCAATGACAACCAACATCACATCCCCCAATTCTAATAAAATAAGATGCTTTTCCTTTATGAAAACCCTCACCCTGGATAGAATAGAAAGCCTCCATAAGTGGCAGAACTTTTCCTTTTTCTAATAACTCTTGAGTTTTTTTATCCATCACTTGCAAATATAAAGATCTTAATTATCTATATTTAACATCGAATAAAATTATTAAATATAATATGGATTCTCAGGGGATTAGAATTAATAAGTATTTAAGTGAAGTAGGCTACTGCTCTAGAAGACAAGCGGATAAGCTAATTCAACAAGGCCGAATAATGGTAAATTCAAAAGAAGCAGTAATGGGCTACAAAGTTAAGAAGGATGATGTTATTCATGTTGATGGAGAAAAAATCAAACACAAAAAAAGCAAAAGAATCTTCATTGCCCTTAATAAACCTAAAGGTGTTGTATGTACGACAAATGCTGGAGTTGAAGAAAACAATATAATTGATTTTATAAAGTTTCGTGAGCGAATATTTCCTATTGGAAGACTTGATAAAACAACCACAGGATTGATTTTATTAACCAATGATGGTAATACCGCTAACAAAATCCTAAAAACCGCTTACAACAACGAAAAAGAATATCTAGTTAGGGTTAATAGACCTATTTCAGAGGTTGTTCTTAAAAAAATGAGCGAAGGGGTCTCAATTCTTGGTAAAAAAACTAGAAAATGTAAAGTGGAAAAATTAAAATCTACAGAATTTAAAATTATTCTAACCCAAGGATTAAATAGGCAAATAAGAAGGATGTGTGAATATTTTGATTTTAGGGTTGTATCCTTGAAAAGGGTTAGAATTATGAATATAAAATTAGATGTTAAAGAGGGAAAATATCGATTGTTAAACGATAAAGAAATTTCTGAACTTACTAATATGTTAAAAAAATAAATGCAAAAATTAACTCCATTTCATCTAGCAATTCCAGTAGATAATATTCCTAAGTGTAGAAAATTCTATAGAGATATACTTGGCTGTAAAGAAGGTAGAAGTAGTGATCATTGGGTAGATTTTAATCTATTTGGACATCAATTAGTAATTCATTATAAAGAAAAAACAAATGAAAACCTGCATACAAATCCTGTAGATGGAAAAGATGTACCAGTGCCTCACTTTGGTGTTATTTTAAAGTGGAATGATTTTGATAAATTTTCAAAACATCTAATTGAAAATAGAATTGAATTTATTATAGAACCCTATATTAGATTTAAGGGACTGGCTGGCGAACAAGCTACCATGTTCTTTAAAGATCCCGCAGGAAACGCGCTTGAATTCAAATCATTCAGGAACTTTAATCAAATTTTTGAAAAATAATTAACTATTATTATAAGCTTGAAGCGTATTTTTTAAAAGCATGGCGATTGTCATAGGACCAACTCCTCCAGGAACTGGCGTTATATGACTTGCCTTTTTAGAAACGTTTTCATAGTCAATATCACCTACAATTTTGTAACCTTTTTCTGAATCATCCTTAACCCTTGTAATTCCTACATCAACCACTACTACCCCTTCTTTTACCATATCAGCCTTAACAAAATTAGGAGATCCAAGAGCAGAAATAATTATATCTGCCTGTCTTGTCAATTTAGCAATATTTTTTGTTCTACTATGGGCAAGTGTTACTGTTGAATTTCCAGGATTAGATTTTCTGCTCATAAGGATGCTTACTGGTCTTCCTACAATATCTGAGCGTCCAATTACCACTGTATGTTTTCCCTCAGTCTCCACACTATATCTTTCTAATAGTTCCATGATTCCATAAGGAGTAGCAGAAATGAAAGTGGGTAAATTAAGTGCCATTTTTCCAAAGTTGGTTGGATGAAAACCATCTACATCTTTAGCTGGATCAACAGCCGTCAATATTTTTTGAGAATCTATATGACTAGGCAGTGGAAGCTGAACAATATAACCATCAATATTATCATCATTGTTTAATTCATCTACCTTTTTAAGAAGTTCATTCTCAGTTGTATTCTTCGAAAGTTTTACAAGTGTAGAATCAAAACCTACTTTTTTACATGCTCTAACTTTACTGCCAACATAAGTCAAGCTTGCACCATCATCACCAACAATAACAGCTGCAAGATGAGGCGCCCGTGAACCGCCTGCTACAATTTCCTTTACAGCAAATGCAATTTCATCTTTAATATCACTGCTTGTTTTTCTTCCGTCTAAAATAGTCATCGTAATAATTATTTTTTAGCGTTTTGCATCATCTGCATCATTTTATTTGAGCCCATAGTCTGCATTACTCTCATCATTTTATTCATTTGCGAAAATTGCTTCATAAGCTGATTTACATCATCTAGACTTGTCCCTGATCCTTTACTAATTCGCTTTTTTCTAGAGTGATCTATCAGCGCTGGGTTTGAACGTTCTTTTGGAGTCATAGAATGAATAATTGCCTCTATATGTTTGAAGGAATCATCATCAATATCTATGTCTTTCATCATCTTTCCTGCTCCTGGAATCATCCCAACTAAATCTTTCATGTCACCCATCTTTTTGATTTGCTGAATTTGATTTAAGAAATCATCAAAGCCAAATTTGTTCTTTGCAATTTTCTTTTGAACTTTTCTAGCTTCCTCCTCATCGAATTGTTGCTGTGCTCGCTCAACAAGTGAGACAACATCTCCCATTCCAAGGATTCTATCAGCCATTCTTGCAGGATGAAATGCATCTAAGGCATCCATCTTTTCACCTGTTCCAATAAATTTTATAGGTTTATCTACAACACTTTTTATTGATAGCGCTGCACCACCCCTTGAATCACCATCTAGCTTGGTTAAAACTACTCCATTAAAATCCAAAACATCATTAAAAGCTTTAGCACTATTAACCGCATCCTGACCCGTCATCGAATCTACTACAAATAAAACTTCTTGTGGTTTGATGGCTTTTTTAATATTTGAGATCTCTGTCATCATAAATTCATCAATAGCTAATCTACCTGCAGTATCTACTATAACCAAGTTAAATCCTTTTGATTTAGCATGTTTAATACCAGCTTTTGCATTAGAAACTGGATCCTTATTTTCCTCTTCGCTATATACCTCAACATCTAAATCTTTTCCAAGTACATGTAACTGCTCAATAGCAGCAGGCCTATATACATCACACGCAACCATAAGGGGTTTCATGCTGTTTTTCTTTCTTAAAAAATTGGCAAGTTTAGCTGAAAATGTTGTCTTACCAGATCCTTGCAGCCCTGACATTAATACAATAGAAGGTTTGCCAGTTAGATCAATTTCAGAAGAATCACCTCCCATTAATTCAGTCAATTCATCCTTGACTATTTTAATCATTATTTGGCCAGGCTTCAATGAGGTTAATACATCCTGACCTAAGGCCTTTTGCTTAACTGTTTCAGTAAAATCCTTTGCTGTTTTATAATTGACATCTGCATCTAAAAGAGCGCGACGCACTTCTTTTAGGGTCTCGGCAATATTAATCTCTGTAATTCTACCATGGCCTTTTAAAAGTTGAAAGGCTTTCTCTAATTTACCACTAAGACTATCAAACATATGATAACTATTTTATTTAAAGTCAAATTTAAAAAAAGTAGCAGTTCTTTCTAAATAAAAACTACATTCTATCAACTACACCAATCCCAAGTAGACCTAATGCATTTTTAATTGTATATCCAACTGATCTACAAAGATCTACTCTAAAACTTTTCTTATCCAATAATGCTGATTTTAAAATAGGTGAACTTTGATAAAAGGAATTAAATATCCTAACCAAATCATAAAGATAATTTGCTATAAGCCCAGGATTATGACTTGCTGCAGCATTTTGGATTATAGAAGGAAAATACTCTAATTGTTTGATAAGTTCCTTCTCATTATCTTCCAAAGGTTGTTGGTATTTTCCTTTTGAAGGCTCAAAATTTATACCCCTAATTATAGACTGAATTCTAGCATAAGAATATTGAATAAATGAAGCTGTGTTGCCTTGAAAATCAACAGACTTTTTAGGATCAAATAAAATTTTCTTCTTTGGGTCAACCTTGAGAATAAAATATTTTAAAGC
>CAZBCJ010000037.1:0-11848 GCA_964490545.1 uncultured Flavobacteriaceae bacterium
AATAATAAAGTTGAAATATTTGCTAGATTTGATGAAATATCCTCTAATATATTAACTGGTCACGATAATAGCTGGAATTATAATAAAGATGGAGCTCTAATGTTATTTGGAGTACAATACGTAGCCGCTAAAGGAGTCAAGTTTTCAGTAAACTCCAGAAATTTTAATTACATTAATGATGATATAGAAGATTCATCATTTATATATTTTAATGCTGAATTTAAATTATAAAAAATGGAGAATATATATTTATTAATGTTAGTTGCACTAGTGGCATTAGCTATTGCAGATCTAGTTGTAGGTGTTAGTAATGATGCTGTTAATTTTTTGAATTCTGCACTAGGAACAAAAGTGCTTTCTTTTAGAACCATTATGATTGTTGCCAGTATAGGTATTGCTGTTGGAGCAGTATTCTCTAGTGGAATGATGGAAGTAGCAAGAAAGGGGATATTTAATCCTGGAGAATTTATGTTCAGTGAGATCATGATAATTTTCATGGCAGTTATGATTACTGATATTTTATTGCTTGACTTCTTTAATACTGTTGGAATGCCAACCTCTACTACTGTCTCTATTGTATTTGAATTATTAGGTGCATCTGTTGCTATGGCATTAATTAAAATAGGGATGGACAATGGTAGTTTTTCAGATTTAGGAATATATATTAATACAACTAAGGCAACTCAAATAATACTTGGGATTCTACTCTCGGTGGTAGTGGCATTTTCCATTGGTGCAATAGTCCAATGGATATCTAGACTTTTGCTTTCTTATGATATTTCATCAAAAGCAAATTGGATCGGAGCAGTGTTTGGAGGTGTGGCGCTAACTGCTATTACCTATTTTATTCTAATGAAAGGGATAAAAGGCACAACATATGCAAAAGAAAGTTTTGATATCATTGGGGGAATGACAATTACAGATTATTTGGAATCTAATGTTGTTTCAATTGTTGCAGTTAGTTCTCTGTTTTGGTCATTGCTTTCTTACTTTTTTATAAGTGTAATCAAAGCAGATATTTATAAAATAATTATTGCTGTTGGTACATTTGCATTGGCTTTAGCCTTCGCAGGAAATGATTTAGTGAATTTTATTGGAGTACCTATTGCAGCTTGGCAATCTTATGAAGCTTGGATGGCTTCAGGCATGGCTGCAAATGAGTTTAGTATGCAAGTTTTAGCTTCTAAAGTTCCGACTCCCAATTATCTTTTATTTGCTGCTGGTATTATTATGGTACTAACGTTATGGTTTTCTAAAAAGGCGCATCGTGTTGTTAAAACATCTATAGATTTGTCAGAACAAGGAGAGACAGAAGAAAGGTTTAGCCCTAATTTTTTATCAAGATCATTGGTAAGAGCAGGCTCAAATTCTTCTGATTTTATTACAAAAATTTTACCAGATTCAATCAATAATATTATTGAAAAACAATTCAAAATCCCTAATGATCTGCCATCAAATAAAATAAGTAAAAAAGACAGGCCTGCATTCGATGTAGTTAGAGGTTCTGTAAATTTAATGGTTGCAAGTATTTTAATTTCCATTGCAACATCCTATAAATTACCTCTTTCAACAACTTATGTAACTTTTATGGTTGCTATGGGGACTTCCCTTGCTGATAGAGCTTGGGGAAGTGAAAGCGCAGTATATAGAGTGGCAGGAGTATTAAATGTAATTGCTGGGTGGTTTGGAACAGCAATTATTGCATTTGTTGCCGCAGGGACCATTGCCTATTTAATAAACATAAGTGAATTAATGATTGCTGTCTTATTATTTGTTGCTATAATAATAATGATTAGGCATTATACCAATGGCAAATCTAATGGTAGTAATATTATAGATGAAGCCCTAGTAATAGCTGAGAGTAGCTCTCTACAAGGTGTTATCCATGAAAGTGCAAAAACTATTTCTAAGGTAATTAAGCGTGGTAATAAAGTTTATAATAACACTGTAGAAGGACTTTCTAAACAAGATCTTAGCCTGCTAGATCAAAATAATAAACAAATTGAGAAATTATCTCTAGAGGTGGACAATCTAAAAGATAAGCTGTTTTATTTTATTAGAAATCTAGATGAATCTAGTTTAGGAGCTAGTAACTTTTATATAAATCTTTTAGGATTTCTTCAAGATATAACTCAATCCTTAGAGTATATTTCTAAAATTAGTCATAAGCATATTAAAAATAGTCATAGTAAATTAAGACTAAGCCAAATAAGAGATTTAATAGAAATTGACGAAGCCATAAATGACTTATTTGAAGAAATAAAAATTTCATTTGAAAGACGATCATTTCACAAAATGGAAATTATTTTAAAAAACAAGAACAAACTATTTGGGATAGTTGAGAATAAGATTGAGGCTCAAATTTCTAGAACAAGAACAACAGAAGAAAAAAGTCCAAAGAATACAACGCTTTACTTTAGTATCTTGCAAGAGACTAAAGATCTTTTGAAGGCAATAATGAGTTTAATAGAGGAATATTATCTTTCTCATGATGGCAGTATTAAGCCTGCAAAAGCAAATAATAATTCCTAAAATTATTTAGCTATAAATTAAAAAAGCCCCTAATTTGTTTAAAATAATTAGGGGCTTTTTTAATGGTTTTTTAATTCTAAGAACCACACATTAAACAATCATCTCCTTCATCCTCTTTTGTTTTTGCTATTAATTCTTTTACCTCTTTCGGGGACATAGGTTCAACATCAATCTTTTTAGTTTTTGCAAACTTCTCTGCTGTTTTCTTTGCTGTTTGTTTTTTATTTGCAACAACTTTAGGCTTTTCATTCTTAACAATTGACTCCTTTGGGAGAGGCTCTTCCTTAGTTTTTTTATCTAACGTAAACTTGATTGCATCAACTGCACTCTTAGTTCTTAAATAATACATTCCTGTTTTAAGACCGCTCTTCCATGCATAAAAATGCATGGACGTAAGTTTCGCCATAGTTGCGCCTTCAACAAATAAATTTAATGATTGTGACTGGTCTATAAAATAGCCTCTATGCTTAGCCATATCAATAATATCTTTCATACTAAGTTCCCAAACCGTTTTATATAATTCTTTAATATCATCAGGAATAATATCAATGTCTTGTATTGATCCATTTGCTCTCATGATCTCTTGTTTTAATTCTTCATTCCATAATCCTAAAGAAACAAGATCTTCTAATAAGTGCTTGTTAACAACAATAAATTCTCCTGAAAGCACCCTTCTTGTATATATGTTTGAAGTGTAAGGCTCAAAGCATTCATTATTGCCAAGAATTTGAGAAGTACTGGCTGTGGGCATTGGTGCCACAAGCAATGAATTTCTTACGCCATGTTTTAGTACATTCTTTCTAAGTTTAGCCCAATCCCAAAACCCACTAAGATCTTTTTCATCTACATCCCATAAGTTATGCTGAAATTTCCCTTCACTAATAGGTGATCCATCATACGTTTCATATTTTCCATCCTTCTTTGCCTCTTCCATCGAAGCAGTGGCGGCTGCATAGTAGATAGTCTCAAAAATATCTTGGTTTAATTTCTTTGCTTCATCACTAGTAAATGGCATTCTTAATTTAATGAATGTGTCTGCTAATCCTTGCACCCCAAGCCCTATAGGTCTATGACGGAAGTTAGAATTCTGAGCTTCAATAACAGGATAATAATTTCTATCTATTACTCTATTTAAGTTTTTAGTTGCTCGCTTAGTTATTCTAAATAATTCTTGATGATCAAATGCACCATCCTTAACAAACATTGGGAGGGCAATAGAAGCTAAATTACAAACTGCAATTTCATCAGGAGATGTGTATTCTAAAATTTCCGTACACAAATTTGAAGATCTAATTGTTCCTAAATTTTGCTGATTAGATTTTAAGTTAGCAGCATCCTTATATAGCATATATGGATTCCCTGTTTCAATTTGAGCCTCTAAAATTTTCTCCCATAATTCTCTTGCTTTTATTGATTTTCTTCCCTTGCCTTCTTTTTCATATTTAGTATATAACTTGTCAAACTCCTTACTATGAACGTCACAAAGGCCAGGGCATTCATTAGGGCACATTAATGTCCATTCACTATTAGCTTCAACTCTTTTCATGAATAAGTCTGGCATCCACATTGCATAGAACAAGTCTCTAGCTCGCATTTCCTCCTTTCCATGATTTTTCTTTAATTCAAGAAAATCAAATATGTCTGAATGCCAAGGCTCAATATAGATTGCAAAACTTCCTTTTCTTTTTCCACCGCCCTGATCTACATACCTAGCAGTATCATTAAAGACTTGTAACATTGGGACAATTCCATTGCTTGTTCCATTTGTCCCTGCAATATAACTCCCCGTTGATCTTATAGTATGAATTGACAAGCCAATGCCTCCAGCAGACTGTGAAATCTTTGCAGTTTGTTTTAATGTGTCATATATCCCTTCAATACTATCATCCTTCATTGTAAGCAAAAAGCATGATGACATTTGTGGTTTAGGTGTTCCAGCATTAAACAATGTTGGAGTTGCGTGAGTAAAATATTTTTTACTCATTAATTCATAAGTTTCTATCGCTGCTTTTAAATCGTTTAAGTGAATTCCAATTGAAACCCTCATTAACATATGCTGAGGTCTTTCGGCAATTTTTCCATTTAGTTTTAATAAATATGATCTTTCTAAAGTTTTAAATCCAAAATAATCATAGCTAAAATCCCTATTATATATTATGGTAGAATCTAGTAGTTCTTTATTTTCAGAAATTACTTTATAAACTTCATCTGAAAGCAAAGGAGCAGTTTTTCCAGTCCTTGGATTAATATAATTATATAGATCATCCATGACTTCACTAAATATTTTTTTTGTGTTCTTATGTAAATTAGAAACTGAAATTCGTGCAGCTAATATTGCATAATCTGGATGAGCAGTAGTTAGAGTTGCGGCTATTTCAGCAGCAAGATTATCAAGTTCACTAGTAGTAACTCCATCATACAACCCTTCAATAACACGCATTGCTACTTTGACCGGATCAACTAATGGGTTTAATCCATAACAAAGTTTTCTAACACGAGCTGTAATTTTGTCAAACATTATAGGCTCAGTCCTGCCATCTCTTTTAACTACATACATATAGGGTCAAAAAAATTTATATCTTTTTTAAAGATAATTAATAACTACTTTAAATTGTTTGAACAGTTTAGTTAATCTAATTAAAAATCAGCGTCAAAACTAAATTTATCCTTCTCTTCTTCCTTGTTTAATACACCTGCTTTTTGATATTCAGAAACACGTTTTTCAAAAAAGTTAGTTTTACCTTGTAAAGAAATCATGTCCATAAAATCAAATGGATTAGAAGAGTTGAATTCCTTCTCACATCCAAGTTCAACAAGCAACCTGTCAGTAACAAATTCTAGATACTGGGTCATAAGCTTTGCATTCATTCCAATTAAACTAATTGGCAATGATTCTGTAATAAACATCCTCTCAATGTCAAGTGCATTAACCAAAATTTCCTTTATTCTTTTTGGCGGCACTTTATTTACTAAGTGATTATTATGTAGATGGACTGCAAAGTCACAATGTACTCCTTCGTCTCTAGAAATTAATTCGTTTGAAAAAGTCAGCCCTGGCATAAGTCCCCTTTTCTTTAACCAAAAAATTGAACAAAAAGCGCCAGAAAAAAAGATACCTTCTACAGCAGCAAATGCAATTAATCTCTCTGCAAAGCTAGGAGAATCAATCCATTTTAATGCCCATTGAGCTTTTTCCATTATAGCAGGAAATCTGTCAATAGCATTAAATAGCTTATCCTTTTCCTTCTCATCCTTAACATAAGTATCAATCAATAAAGAATATGTTTCACTATGAATATTCTCCATCATAATTTGAAAGCCATAAAAGAATTTTGCTTCACTATATTGAACTTCATTGACAAAATTCTCTGCTAAATTTTCATTAACAATTCCATCACTCGCAGCAAAAAAAGCAAGTATATGCTTGATAAAATATCTTTCATCATCATTAAGCTTATTGGCCCAATCCGATAAATCTTGATGCAAATCAATCTCCTCTGCTGTCCAAAAACTAGCCTCCGATTTTTTATACCATTCCCAAATATCGTGATGCTCAATTGGGAATATTACAAATCGTTTTTTGTTTTCTTTTAGCAAAGGTTCGACAAAAGCTGACATAATATTTTTATTAAATAAAAAATTTAATTTAAATTGTGACTAACAAATAGACAAAATTGTTGTCGAAAATGAAAGGCATTTTTATTAACATTTTCAATAAGTTTTTAACAAACAGATAAGACTAGAAAATTATTAAATTTATTCAAAAAAATTATGAAAAAAATAATCATAGTTATTTCAATTTTGGCAATATTAATTGTACTATTTAACATTACACTAATAGATTTTGGTAACCTTTTGTCTAAAAATAATACGGTTCCTGTCATTACAATAATTGCTGGTTTGTGTTGTCTAATGCTCTTACTAATTGTAAGGATTTCAAATAAAATAAAGAATTACAATAAAGAAAAATAATTGGGTTTATTGAGCGATATGGCACACTTCAATGCCAGCCTTTTCTAAAAAATCAACACCTGATTTATCCTTATAATTCTCTTGGTAGACAACTCTTTTTATATTGGCTTGATGAATTAATTTGCTACACTGCTTACATGGACAAAGAGATATATACAAGGTGGCTCCCTCACATGACTGAGTAGAAGATGCTACCTTAGAAATTGCATTAGCCTCAGCATGCAATACGTACCATTTAGTATATCCATCATCATCTTCACATATGTTCTCAAATCCAGAAGGAGTGCCGTTAAAGCCGTCAGAAATAATCATGTTATTCTTAACAATTATAGCCCCAACCTTTCTTCGCTCACAATAAGAAAGCTTACCCCATTCGTTAGCAATCTTTAAATAGGCAAGATCATATTTATGTTGTTTTTCTGGTGTCAATTTTTAAAAATAAATAATATTAAAAATATAAAATTAATTGTTCTTAAAGGCTTCTAATCCACAATTTAAAAACGCTAAATATTCTTCTTCATTAGGGGTATAGCCAACAGGATTATTTAGAATCTCATTTGAGTTTGGATCATAAAGCACATAATAGGGCTGAGAGTTTGTCTTGAAATATTGTGCCTGAAAATAGGCCCACTTATGACCATAATTACTTAACTTTCTCACCCCTTTTCCACTAGTTCTTGTTACTAATAATTGTTCATCAACTGGCAATGTTTTTTTGTCATCTACATATAAAGAAATTAATACATAGTTTTCTCTAATAGTGCTGTCTACTTGTTCTAATGGCCAGATATGTTCCTCCATTTTTCTGCAATTAACACACGCATATCCTGTAAAATCTAATAAGATTGGTTTGTTAACTTTTTTAGCATATTCGATCCCAGATTTTAAATCTTTAAAACAATTCAAATTGTTTGGACATTCCTTGGGAGAAAAATAACTGTAGCCCAAAGGAGGTGCCAGACCGCTGAGCAAACTCAATGCTCTATAGGATTGAGTTTCTTTATTATAAATTAACCCCGATGCTAAATATAGAGCAAAGCCTAAAGAAAGCAATGCAAATACTCCTCTTGTAAATGAAATATTCTTAGGTTTTATTTCATTTGGGAATTGGATTTTTCCGAAAAGATATATTGCCATTAAAAGAAAAATAATGAACCATAAAATTAAAAATACTTCGATTTTAATAATTCCCCAATGGGCAACTAAATCAGCATTAGACAAAAACTTTAATGCTAAGGCAAGTTCTATAAATCCTAAAGAGACCTTTATAGTATTTAACCATCCGCCTGACTTTGGCAATGATTCTAACATGTTTGGGAACATTGCAAATACTGCAAAAGGGAGCCCCAGTGCGAGCCCAAACCCGCCCATTCCAGCAGTTAATTCCCAAGCAGCCGAATCATTAGAAATAGATCCAGCAAGTAGTGATCCTAATATAGGTCCAGTACAAGAAAAGGACACTATTGCCAATGTAAGAGCCATAAAAAAGATTCCTATTATACCTCCAGCAGATTCTCTTTTAGCTGACCGATCAACCCAAGATGTAGGGAGGGATAATTCATAATATCCAAAGAAGGAAAATGCAAATAAAAGAAATATGATAAAAAAGAAAACGTTTAAGTATACGTTTGTTGAAATTTCATTTAATATATCAGGATTTACAGAATCCAATAAATGAAATGGAATGCTCAAAATTAAATATACTAACACAATAAAGACTCCATATAATATAGCATTGGAATAACCATTTGTATTATCATTTTTCTTAGTAAAGAAACTTACGGTTAAAGGAATCATTGGGAACACACATGGTGTCAGCAATGCAAGTAATCCCCCTATAAAACCAAGTCCGAAAATATTAAATAGGGTGTTAGTTGAGCTAGAAACCGTTGTTGCATTTGATGATGAATTGCTACAATTAACTTCTGTTTTATTTATATCACTTGGCAAAAACCCATATAGATTTAAAATGTTTATTTGAAGATTTTCTTGATTTATAGAAATCGTTTCTTTAACATCCCTTTCTAATACTTTATTTGATAAATTAAATTTAAAATCAATTATTTCAGGGGCTAGACATTGCGTATCATCACAAGTCATAAACTCAAAACCGCCTGTGATAGGGCTTTCGTAATTTATTACTTCAACTTTTTGTTTGAAAATTGCTTGGTTATAAAACTTAGACACTACCATGTCGAATACGAGGTCGTTTTGCGTTACCATATTAATAGAATCCTCAACCACTTCACCAATTAATTTATAATTTGAAGATTCTGTAAAATAAAATGTTGTTGGGATTGGGCCTCCTTCATCTACAGTTTTTGAATAAATTGCCCAATTGGGATCAATATCTGCAATAAATACTAATTCATATTTATTTTTTTCAATTTGCTCTGAATGAAAGCTCCATTCTACAGGCTCTAAAATTTGAGAATTTAAAGAGGTGAAACAAAAAGAAAATAATATAAATAAAATTCTATATAGCCTCATTTGTAAATAATATATTCTGCAAAGAAATTAAAAAAAATTCAGTGATTAATATAATAAATGTTTTTTCTCATTAGAAGTCCAGCCAGCCTGAGATTTATAATCAACAAAATAAATTTTCAAATCTGCCTGAGATTTATATTCGACAAAAAACAATTTAAAATCTGCCTGAGACTTATAATCAACAAAAAACCATAATCCCTCATTGCCTTTTGCTTGAGATTTATAGTCAAGTTTATAGACTAAAAGATCTGCTTGGCTTCTGTGCTCTACAACGAATATATTAACATCTGCTTGAGATTTATAATCTACAGAGTAAAAAGTTTGTGAATTTGCAGAAAAAAAACTAAGCAAGAAAACAGCAAAAAATAATCTCATATCCCAATATAGAAATAAATTTTCACTATTAAATATTAATTTGTAGCCCCGGCAGGAATCGAACCTGCATCTAAAGTTTAGGAAACTTCTATTCTATCCATTGAACTACGGGGCCCTGAGTAAATGCAAATATATATTTACATATTTAATTATTTTTTTAAAAAGTAATTATTATTTTGTGGTTATAACTAAACATAGATGTCTAATAAAGATCATTGGGAAAAAATATATTCTACTAAAGAAATTGATGGAGTGAGCTGGTATCAAGAAACTCCTATTACATCCTTAAATATTATTAAAGCATTAAAATTAAATTTAAATGCATCAATAATCGATGTAGGCGCTGGTAAAAGTTTTCTTGCAGATACCTTGCTGAATTTAGGTTATAATAATATTACAATCCTTGATATTTCTGGAAATGCATTAGATGAAGTTGCTAAAAGAGTAGCAAAGGGAAACCATAAAATTAAATGCATTGAATCAAATGTAACTGATCTATCATCAGATCAAAAATATGATGTCTGGCATGATAGAGCAGTCTTTCATTTTATTACAAATAGCCATGAAAGAGAAAAATATTTGGGCCTTTTAAATTCATCTTTAAACAAAGAGGGATACTTAATTATAGGTACCTTTTCAGAAGATGGCCCGCTAAAATGTAGTGGCCTTGATGTTCAAAGATATTCAGTCAAAGAATTAAGAGAATTACTAAAAGAAAATTTTAAATTTATTGATGGCTTTAAAGAAATCCATAATACTCCTTTTAATACTACTCAAAGCTTTACCTTTTGCACATTTAAAAAAATAGATTAGTAGTTTAAATTAGTTAGTTCCTTTTAATCTAATAACTATCGCGCCTCCACGAGCTATCCCTCCATATTTGTTGGTAGCTGCAAGCGATCTTAATATAGTTATACTTTTAATTTGTTGAGGATCAATGAAACCAGGATAATCAGTATAAAGAAGCCCATCAACATCATAGACTGCATATGCATTATAATTAATTGATTGACTTCCGCCTCTTATTAAAATTTTAGGAGATACACTTTCTAATGTGTTGTTGTGATAGTCTAAATAATTTGCAACATTGTCGCCAATTACTTCAACTCCTGGGAACTTTCCGGCAATTACGTCGATTAGTGTTAATGCAGCTGGAGAAATACTTAATTTTGAAGATGATACTGTTTCACTACTTGATGAACAATTAATTAAAATAGAGGCAAATAATAATATGAAGATTCTTTTCATAATGTTGTTAAGTTAAGAAAGTATATTGTTTTTTTACTAAATAAAAAAGACAATTTTCGTGCCAAAATTACTCCGAATAGCTTTGTTATTTTATTATTATAGGATTTCCTGCTTTTTTATTTTCTATAGTAACGCCAGTTAATTTTGCAATAGTTGGTGCAATTTGATTAACATAATATTCGCCTTTTTCTAATCCTGTTTTTTTTATTTCTGGCCCTAAAATTGCAAGCCATGTATATTCGCACCCATTAGCTCCGCTTCCATGACTAGTCCACATAGAATCGGGAAAATCACCATCACCTCTTCCATGATCAGTAGTAATAAACATATATGTATTATCCTTATAAAAAGGGTTCTCTTGTAGATAGGTCCATAGTTCCTCAATCATTTTGTCAGTATTGTGCAATGAAGCTATATAATCATCGTAGCTTCCCGCATGAGAAAAGCTATCAGTTTCATCATAAGAAATATAAACTGCTTTGGGGGTTCTATTTTTAATATGCTCCATTGAAAGGATATGAGTAAACAAATCATATCTCACATTATCTCTAAAAAGTGGAATC
Source organism: uncultured Flavobacteriaceae bacterium (assembly GCA_964490545.1). GTDB lineage: Bacteria > Bacteroidota > Bacteroidia > Flavobacteriales > Flavobacteriaceae. The sequence continues at coordinate 11,181 of CAZBCJ010000037.1, forward strand.
ATAGTCTGATAATTTTCAATAAAAGATTCAAGTTTAGACAATTTTTTGGTTTCTAGATTGCTATAGCCTGCACTTACAGGAACTCCGCTTCTCTTGTCATTAATTATATAAGGGAAAACATCCCAACTACAAAAAGCAGCAACCTTGCCAGAATAATTTTTGTTAGCATTTAGCAACTCTAATATTGTTTTATTTTTATTATATATTTTATCGTTACTTCTGATAGAATCATCTGAAAATCCCGTTAAAATTTCATTATATCCTGGATAGGAAAATAATTGATCATTCGTTAATTTCAATACTGATCCTTCATTCTTATTCCCAATCAACACCCCTTTATTATCAATGTAATTCCCAAAGAAAGGAAGTAATTTTTGTTGACGTTTTTTATTATCATCACTTAAGAACATTTCTTTTAGTAAAGCAGAATTCTTAGTGAATTTTTTATTTTCTATAAGATCTAAATCAACACCATTAAATACTTCCTGCCACCTCACACCATCAAGAGTAATTAAAATAATGTTTGGGGCATTATTATCGTTTGACTCCCTAGATTCCACACATGACGACAGAATAATTATTGGTATAAGTAAAAGAAATAATTTTTTCATAGTAACAAATGTAGAAAAAAAGTCGGGATGACAGGATTTGAACCTGCGACCCCACGG
>CAZBCJ010000038.1:0-11281 GCA_964490545.1 uncultured Flavobacteriaceae bacterium
ATATGATGAATAAAAACACAGTTTTGGCATGGGCAACATTTATAATGATATTGGTAGGAATTTTATTAATTTCTTTGGGAATATTTAAGTACAATGAAGTTGCAGGCTGGGGGTTTGTTTCGGTTGGTATAGGTTTTTTTGCAATTGCCTGGGTCTTTAATGCTCTAAAGGGAAGGGTTTAGTAATTCTTCACAATTTTAATTCCATTTTAATATCTGCCCTTTTGTAGGGTGAACCAGATTCGACAGGTATTTCAACAAATCCATTTTTTTTATAGATATGTATAGCATTTTCTAGTACTCTATTAGAGTATAAAATTACCTTATTTAATCCCATTTCTTTTGCTTTGTTAATGCAATTTTCTAATATTATTTGACCAATTTTATTTCCTCTATAATCAGGAGAAACAGCCATTTTAGTTAATTCAAAACAATTATCGTCTACAAGAAACATAAGAGCTACTGTTCCCACTATTTCATCATTATATTGAGCAAATAATACAATTCCACCATTATCAATTATAAATTTTTTTGGATTTGAGAGGACTTCTTCATCATGTTCTTCTACATAGAAATACTTCTTTAGCCATTCTATATTTAGTTCATAGAAGTATTTAGAGTATTCCTCTTTGAAATTTAAGATTTTAACCGACATATTTACAAATAGATATTAAAATTAATATTAATATATTTATTGAGTTAAAAATACCAATCTATAATGAATAAATTAATAGAATGTGTTCCGAATATTTCTGAAGGAAGGAATGTGAATATAATAAACTCAATTACAGAGGTTATAGAAAAATGTGATGGGGTAAGGTTATTAAATGTAGATCCCGGGGAAGCAACAAATAGAACAGTTATCACTTTTATTGGGGAACCAGAGTCAGTATTAGAGGCTGCATTTCAATTAATTAGTAAGTCAAAAGAGCTTATTGATATGAGTAGTCATAAAGGGGAACATCCAAGAATGGGTGCAGTTGATGTTTGTCCACTAGTCCCTATCTCTAACACAACAATGGAGGAAACAGTAGTATATGCGCATAGATTAAGTGAAAGAGTAGGAAAAGAACTAGGAATTCCAGTCTACTGCTATGAAAGTGCTGCAAAGAAAAAGGAGCGTATTAATCTTGCAGCTTGCAGATCAGGAGAATATGAAGGGTTACAAAAAAAGATTTCTTCTAAAAATTGGAAGCCTGATTATGGTCCTAGTGATTTTAACTCTTCTGTAGAAAAATCTGGAGCTACTGCTATTGCTGCTAGAGATTTCTTAATTGCATATAACGTAAATATTAACACAACATCTACTAGAAGAGCTAATTCAATTGCTTTTGATTTAAGAGAAGCTGGGCGAATTAAAAGAGAAGGGGGTAGATTAAATGGAAAAATTTTAAAAGATAAAAAAGGAAATGCCATTCGTGAACCAGGGTATTTTAAAAACCTTAAAGGTATAGGCTGGTATATTGAAGAATATGGAATTGCACAAATATCCTATAATTTGACTAATATAAATACAACTCCACTACATGAAGTTTTCGATAAAACATGTGAGAGAGCTCAAATTAGAGGACTTCGAGTAACAGGTTCAGAGCTCATTGGTCTAGTGCCAAAAAAAGTTTTAATTGATGCAGGAAAGTACTTTCTAATTAAACAAAAAAGATCCTTAGCTATTCCAGAAAAAGATATTATACATATTGCCATTAAGTCTTTAGGCCTTGATGAATTGTCTAAATTTAATCCAAACGATAGAATTATAGAATATTTAATTCAAAATAATGATAATCCTTTAGAAAATATGACAATAGAAGATTCTGCTAATGAAACTTCAAGAAGTAATGATAATCCTTTAGCAAAAATGACAATCCAAGATTTTGCTAATGAGACTTCTAGTGAATCTCCAGCTCCTGGTGGTGGATCCATTGCTGCATATTGTGGTGTACTTGGTGCTGCATTAGCAACAATGGTAGCAAACTTATCTGCACATAAAAGAGGATGGGATGACAGATGGGAATTCTTTTCTAAATGGGGTGAAAAAGGAATTAGTTGCCAAAATCAATTATTAGAGTTAGTAGACAGAGATACCCATGCATTTAATGAAATAATGAAAGCATTTTCTTTACCTAAGGAAAACGATAAACAATTAGCTATTAGGAATAAGCAAATTCAAAAAGCTACTAAAAATGCAATTAATGTTCCATTTGAAATAATGAAGACATCTTTTAACTCAATTGAAGTCATAATGAAGATGGCAGAAGAAGGAAACCCAAATTCAATAAGTGATGCGGGTGTTGCTATGCATTGTGCGCGTGCAGCAATAATGGGTGCATTTTTAAATGTTAAGATAAATTGTAAAGACTTAGATGATAAGAAATATGTCCAAAAAATACTTAAATCAGCTAATGATATTATTGATAAAACAGATGTTTTAGAACATAAAATTTTAAAAATAGTAGAAGACAAGCTATAAGAAGAGTTAAGAAATTATTTCTCCTTCTAGAATTACTTTGTGTATTTGATTTCCTCCAAAGTTATAAGGAATCTCATCTATAGAATTTATTTTGTTTGTGATTATGAGATTTGCTATTTTATCTTTGGAAATACTACCAACTTTATCCTCTAATCCCATTGCATAGGCACCATTGATTGTAGCAGCATTAATAGCCTCTTCTGTGGTAAGTTTCATTTTTGTGCAGGCTGTGGAAATCACAAAATTCATATTTCCACTTGGTGAGGATCCAGGATTAAAGTCACTAGCAATAGCAAGAGGTAACCCAGCGTCTATTAGTTTTCTAGCAGGAGCATAGTCAATTCCTAGAAAATAGGAACATGTAGGTAATACTACTGGTATAGTTGATCCTTTGGATAATATTTTAATATCATCGTCTTGAAGAACTTCTAGATGATCTACAGATAATGCATTGTTTTCTACAGCTATTTTTACGCCTCCAAGAATATTAAATTGATTTACATGTATTTTGGATCTAATATTATATTTTAAACCCTCTTTAATTATTCTTTCAGTATCCTTTGGAGAAAAATATCCTTTTTCACAGAAAACATCAATGTAATCAATTAAATTTTCCTTTTTAAAGGCTGGCAGCATCTTATTTAAAACTAAGTCAACATATCCATCTTTATTTTCTTTGAATTGATTAGGATAGGCGTGAGCGCCTAAGAAAGTGGATTTAACTTGCATTTTAGAGTTTTCTTTGATCTGTTTAATTACTTGAAGCATTTTTAATTCTGATTCAAAAGAAAGGCCATAACCAGATTTTATTTCAATTGCACCGGTACCTTGCCTAATTACAGAATTAATCCTCATTTTAGACTGATTATATAAATCTTCTTTAGAAGTGTTTTGTAACAACTTTGCAGAATTTAATATTCCACCACCTCTAGCAGCTATTTCTTCATAACTAAGACCTTTTATTCTATCAATAAATTCTTTTGAACGATTGCCTGCAAAAACAATATGGGTGTGTGAATCGCACCATGATGGAAGTACCATTCTATCTTTTGCATCTATAACTTGATCTGTATTAATCTCTTTAAGCTCTTGCATTTTTCCAAAATCCTTAATCTTACCATCTTTAACAAATAAATATGCATCATCAATTGATGGTACAACAGACATATCTTTTCCTGAGATAAAAGATGTTTCTTCAGTTCTACACTGAATTAATTTTTTTATGTTTTTTATTAGTAAGGACATACTGATGATTAAACCATGTCTTCTGGTTTAACCCATAAGTCATATTCTTCAGCAGTCAGATAACCAAGCTTAATTGCTTCATCTTTAAGAGAAGTCCCATTTTTATATGCTGCATTTGCAATCTCAGCTGCTTTATAGTACCCAATCTTTGTGTTCAATGCTGTCACAAGCATTAATGAGTTATCAAGCTTAGCTTTTATTACATCTTTATTTGCAGTAATGCCAGAAACACAATTAGTGTTAAAACTATTACACGCATCAGCTAATAGTCTTGCGGACTCAATAATATTGGCAGCAATCATAGGTTTAAAGACATTTAATTGATAATGTCCTTGAGCACCTCCAAACGTTATTGCTGTATCATTTCCAATTATTTGAGCGCAAACCATAGTCATTGCTTCACATTGGGTTGGATTTACTTTTCCAGGCATAATTGAGCTGCCTGGCTCATTAACTGGTAGATTTATCTCACCAATTCCACTTCTTGGACCTGAAGCAAGCATTCTAATATCATTAGCAATTTTATTCAGTGAAACAGCTAATCCTTTAAGTGCACTGTGGGTTTCAACAATAGCATCATGTGCAGATAATGCTTCAAACTTATTATCAGCAGACTTAAAAGGTAATTTAGTAAGATCTTTAATTACTTCTGCTACTCTTTTAGCATATCCTTCAGGAGTATTTATCCCAGTTCCTACAGCAGTTCCACCTAATGCAATTTCTGATAGATGACCTAGTGAATTTTTAAGACTAACAATACCATGATCTAATTGAGATTCATAAGCAGAAAACTCTTGACCCAATGTAATGGGTGTAGCATCCATAAGATGTGTTCTTCCAATCTTTACAATTGATCTGAACTCCTTTACTTTTGAGCCTATAGAAGACCTTAAATCTTCTAGTGCAGGAATAGTATTCTCTACAATCAACTTATATGTAGCTATATGCATGGCTGTAGGGAAGGTGTCATTAGATGATTGTGACTTATTAACATCATCATTAGGAGAGATAAGTTTTTCTCCCTTACCGAGCTTATTTCCTAATATTTGATGAGCTCTGTTAGAAATTACCTCATTTACATTCATATTTGTCTGTGTTCCTGAGCCTGTTTGCCAGATAACAAGAGGAAATTCATCATCCAATTTTCCTTCAAGGATTTCATCACATACTTTAGAAATAGCCTCTGATTTTTTCTTATCAAGTATGCCTTTTTCTTGGTTAGTTATTGCAGCAGCTTTTTTTAGGATAGCAAAAGCATATATTAATTCCATTGGCATTGATCCACTTGGTCCAATTTTGAAGTTATTTTTAGATCGTTCTGTTTGAGCCCCCCATAATCTGTTAGAAGGTACTTTAACCTCACCAATGGTATCTTTTTCTATTCTATAATCCATCATTGATTATATATATATGCAAATTTACGCATTTTAGTTGATTTACTCCATTATTTTGCTAATTCTATAAAGTATTTTGTTGAAAAATTAATTTTGAATATATACTAATATAAAATGGTAATATTATATCTTTGCAGCAATATTTCTTATCAAGTATGTTTGAATTTGATCAATACTTAGGATTTTTAGCATTTTTGACAATTGTAACCATGGGTTTTTGGTTAATGTTTCTTATGATGCTTGTAGTAATTCCTTATTGGGTTGTTGGTGCTTTAATTGAAAGAATTAATGAGCTTCTAGAAGAAAGAAAAGCTAAAAAGTAGCTATTTCTTAAAATTCAAAAGCTCCATCATCATAACTTTGCTGTTGTTGCTGTTTTCTGTACTGATTTTTCTTTTGGTTAAACCTGTAAGTAAAGTTTAAATTAAAAGATCTTTTTGCCCACCTAAACTCAGAACTATTATAGAAAGTTTCATTAAACGTCTTAGACCTCCATCCTCTTTGATCAAGTAGGTCTCTAACATTTAGAGTCAATGAAGCCTTTTCTTTAAATAATTCTTTACTGAATGCTAGGTCAATTGAAAAATCGCCTTCACTTTTGCTAATTGCAGTTTCTGAAGGTCCTCTGACATTCATTCTTGTTTGCCATTCAATTTTCCCAGGAAGAGTTAATTTATTATTTAATCTAAAACTCCAACTTACATTTTCATTATCATATACAACATCATTATGGCTTCCTTCAACTTTATTACTATAAATATTAAAATTTGAGGATATATTCCAATTTTTCCCTTTCCTGTAAGATAAGTTTAACTCAAAACCAAATCTAGTATTTGTTGATAGATTTATAGGATATCTCTCTGTAATGGGCACTTCAACTCCATTTATTTCAGCAGTTTCCCCTGTTTCTTCAACTATATAATTAAGAGTATTTGTTGCTTTTTGATAATAAGCAGAGGTGTTGATTGTAAAAGAAGACTTGAATTTTTTTAAATAGCCAAAATCAATGTTATTTGAGTATGTTGGATCTAAGTCTGGATTTCCTCTATAAATATTTATTGGACTAGTTTTAGTAGGGAAGGGGTTAATAGATCTAGACCACGGTCTTCTAATCCTTCTGTTATATCCAAAAGTAAACGTCTCATTCTCAGAAATTTCTAAACCAAAATTAAATGTTGGAAATAGTCCTGTTTCATTTTTATTAGTAAAATCTTGGATAGTTAGTTGATTGATGTCTTTAACTGTATTTTCAAGTCTTAAGCCTACTAAAAAAGAGTATTTGTCTTCAACTTTTACACCATATTGAGTATATAATGCATTTATCTGCTCTTTATATTGAAAAAGATTGCTTTGATTTAAATCTTCAGTTAGTACATTATTTTCATTATCAAAAACTCTATAATCTGTTATATCATCATCTTGACTTATCCTAAAGCCCGCTTCAAATTGTTTATTTTCTCCAATAGGGTTAACATAATCTCCTTTAATTAGATAAGATTCACTTGAAGCATCACTTGCAACTACCTCGTCAAGAATATTATTTTCTGATATTAATGCATCTTCCCATTCTTTAGAGTTGTCATATTGAAAGTCAATAGTTAGTTTATGCCCAGAATCATTAAATTTTCTCTCAAAATTCAAGTTATATTCTCTATTAGAATCAATGTCTTTTTCATTTTCATCATGAATAGTTTGATTTAAAATATTCCCACTTTCATCTATTTCATTTATATTATTAATTGTTAAGTCGTCAGATTTAGCTTGATTATAGAAAAAAGTTCCAACAATGGATGTTTTATCATCTATATACCATTCTATTCCATTATTAGTGAAAAAACTATTTCTATCTCTTTCTGTTTCTCTATTTTCTTCAAAGAATGTGCTAGGCTGATCACCATTATAATATTCTGAATAGTTATATCCAGTCCCAGGTCTAACTCTATCATTAAAACCTGATGAATTGAAAAAATTAATTTTGCCTTGTCTATAGTTTAGATTTGATGATATACCTGTACTTTTAGGATATCCAATGTTTGAGCTTAAAGAACCATTTAATCCTAATTTTTTAGTTTTTCTAAGAATTATATTAATAATACCGCCACTTCCTTGAGCCTCATATCTTGCAGAAGGAGATGTTATCACCTCTACCTTTTCAATTGCATCTGATGGGAGTTGTTGAAGAAATTTTGAGTCTATACCAACTAGGCTAGAAGGCTTGCCATTAATTAAAATTCTAGCAGCATCATTACCTCTTAATAAAATATTACCCTCTATATCAACTGAAACAGACGGAATATTATCTAAAACATCTCCTGCATTTCCTCCTCTTACAGTTAAATCTTTACCTACAGTATATATTTTTTTATCTAGTTTAATTTCAACAGTAGTTTCTTCAGCAATAATTTCTACAGCATCTAAAGACTCAATATCAATAATTAATGAAATAACTCCTAGGTCTTTATCTTCATTTACATTTAGGTTGTCAATGGTGTAATTTTTAAAAGAAATATATTCAATAAGAATATTATAATTACCTTTTGAAGTGGGAATATTAAATATTCCGTTTCTATCTGTTATTCCACCCGTAACAACCTTGTCATCTACAGCGCTTAAGACAGTTACAGTTGCATATTCTAAAGGTTCGCCACCTTCTTCATCAATTATCTTTCCAAATAAATTAAATTGATTTGTAAATTCAGCCCCATTATATGGGTTTTGTGAATAAGTAAATGAAATAAAAAATAAAAAAAGAAGAATACTAAAAGTATGTTTTTTCATCAATAGCCTAATTTAAGACATCACGAAGATAATTCTATTTTTAAATTTCTTTGTTAATAAAAGTAAAAAATTATGTTAAACTATATTATTGTAACAGTTTAATAACATTTTCAGGAGGTCTTCCAACAATTGCCTTGTCATTTAATTCAACAATAGGTCGTTCAATTAATTTAGGATTATCTGAGAGAATTTGAACTATTTCATCGCTAGTAAATTCTTTGTTTTTAAAATTTTCCTTCCATATTTGCTCATTTTTTCTAACTAATTCTATAGGATTAACACCTAATTTATTAATTAAATCCTGGAGTTGACTTTTTGTTAGATTATCTTTTAAATATTCAATAATTTCAAATTCAATATTTTTAGTTTTTAAGATTTCTAATGCTTCCCTAGATTTCCTACATCTTGAATTGTGGTAAATTTTTATCATAGCTTCTTATTTTTTATTTTTCTGCATTAAGTAAGATTTTAAAAAAGGACCTATATCTCCATTTAGTACACTATCAACATTTCCAGTTTCATGTGCGGTTCTAACATCTTTCACAAGTTTATATGGGTGCATAACATAGTTCCTTATTTGACTTCCCCATTCAATTTTCATCTTTTCTGATTCTATATCAGAGCGTTTTCGGTTCTTTTTTTTCAATTCAATTTCGTATAACTGTGATTTAAGCATTTGCATTGCTCTAACTCTATTGTCAAGTTGTGATCTAGTCTCTGAGCATGAAATTTGAATTCCTGTGGGTTTATGTACTAACTGAACTTTTGTTTCAATTTTATTTACGCTTTGGCCACCAGCCCCACTAGATCTTGATGTGGTAATCTGAATATCAGATGAATTAATTTCAATATTAATAGAATCATCTATTAATGGATATACATTTACTGAAGCAAAACTAGTATGTCTTTTTGCATTTGAATCAAAAGGAGATATTCTAACTAATCTGTGCACCCCATTCTCACCTTTTAGCCATCCAAAAGCAAAATCTCCTTCGATCTGAAGAGTAACAGTTTTTATTCCAGCTGAATCTCCATCTTGTATATTTAATTGAGTTATGGAATAATTATTTTTCTCACAGTACATCGAATACATTCTCATCAACATTTGAGCCCAATCACAGCTCTCAGTTCCTCCTGCACCAGCTGTAATTTGTAAAACAGCATCCATGCTGTCTGTTTTATCTGACAGCATATTTTTGAATTCTAATTCCTCAATAATCTCTTTTGATGTAGAATATAATTGGTCTATCTCCGTTTCCGTGGATTCACCAGACTTATAAAATTCAATTAAAACCTCTAAGTCATTAATACTGTTTTCAGTATTATTGAAATCAGTAATCCATTTTTTGATAAGGTTAATGGTTTTTAGATCCTTTTCAGCTGATTTTGGATCATTCCAAAATTCGGGATGGTGAGTTTTTTCTTCTTCTAATTTTAATTGAGAGATCTTGGCGTCAATGTCAAAGATACCTCCTTAACGCATCCAGGCGTTCCTTAAGTTCTTTTAATTGTTCAGAAGTAATCATATAAGATATGTTTATTGCAAATTTAATGCATATTAATTAGTTAGATTGTTTTTTTTTAAAAAATATATTTTATGTAGATTTAACTAAATTAATATACTTATGAAATTACTATTCAAAACGCTACTTATCTTATGTTTTAGTATTAGTCACTCTCAATCTATTACTGAAAATTTTAAGGCTTATAATGGATTTTTTAACTTCTATTATGATGATTCATCTGATAAAATATATCTAGAAATAAATAATCTAGATAAAGAATTTCTCTACATTAGTTCACTTTCATCTGGATTAGGCTCAAATGACATAGGATTAGATAGAGGACAATTGGGAAATGAGAGATTAGTAAAATTCTCTAAATATGGTGATAAAATTTTTCTTATTCAGCCAAACCTGCGTTATAGAGCTGTTTCAGAAAATGAACTAGAAAAAAGAAGTGTAGAGCAAGCCTTTGCAAAGTCAGTTATTTATGGATTCAAAATAGCTGAACAAAAGGATAATAAGTATATAGTAGATTTTACTTCATTTCTTATGGAAGACAGGCATGGTGTTGCAAAAAGGCTTAAAAATTCTAAACAAGGTTCATACAAGGTAGATAAGAGTAAAAGTGCAATAGAATTAGAAAGAAAAAAAGCTTTTCCAGAAAATGTAGAATTTGAAGCTTTGTTAACATTTTCTGGGGATGCAAAAGGAAGATTAGTTTCAAGTGTCTCTCCTGATCCAGATCGGATTTCTGTTATTCAGCATCATTCCTTTATCAAATTGCCTGATGAAAACTACAATCCTAGAGAGTTTGATGTAAGAAGTGGCGCCATTTCAATCTCATTTATGGACTATGCTACTCCAGTTTATGAACCCATTGTTAAAAGATATATAACAAGACATAGATTAGAAAAAAAAGATGCTAATTCAGATTACAGTGAAGCTAAAGAACCTATTGTATATTATTTAGATCCTGGAACACCGGAGCCTATAAAATCTGCTTTATTAGAAGGAGCTTCATGGTGGAATCAAGCTTATGAGGCTATTGGTTTTAAAAATGCATTTCAAGTTAAAATTTTACCTAAAGACGCTGATCCAATGGATTGTAGATACAATGTAATTCAGTGGGTTCACAGATCTACTAGAGGATGGAGTTATGGCTCAAGTGTTGTTGATCCAAGAACAGGAGAAATTATTAAAGGACATGTAAGTCTTGGTAGCTTAAGGATAAGGCAAGATTTTTCAATAGCTCAAGCATTATTAAATAAACCGTATTTAGAAGGAGATGATCATAATCCTATGTTAGAAATGGCGTTAGCTAGAATTAGACAACTAAGTGCTCATGAAGTAGGACATACCCTTGGATTTGTTCATAATTTTGCAGCTAGTACAAAAGATAGGTCATCTGTTATGGATTATCCTCATCCACTTATATCTATAGAAAATAACAATATAAATCTTGATAATGCATATGATGAAGGTATTGGAGAATGGGACAAGATTACAGTAGCTTATAGCTACTCAGAATTTAATAAAAGTATTGATGAAAATCAGACGTTAAATAAGATATTGGATGATGCATATAGTAGTGGCCTAAGATTTATAAGTGATAGCGATGCAAGAGCAATTGGTGGAGCACATTCTCTAGGACATTTATGGGATAACGGTGAAAGTGCTTCTGTTGGTTTAGAGGATATAATCAAAGTAAGGAATAAGGCTATTACAAATTTTTCAGAATATAATATTCAAAAAAATCAACCCTTTTCTGTTCTAGAAGATGTTTTTGTTCCACTATACTTCCTACATAGATATCAAACTGAAGCAGCTGTTAAGCTTATAGGAGGTTTAGAATATAATTATGCAACAAGAGGAGATAATCAAACAACTGTTAAA
>CAZBCJ010000039.1:0-8662 GCA_964490545.1 uncultured Flavobacteriaceae bacterium
AGAAGTCTCTTTTTAATGGTTCTTCAATTGAATTTAAATTATTTACTATTTGAGCTATAGTTGGATCAATTGAATCATTAAAAATAGTCTTAATTTGATCTGTTAGATCTTTTATGTTCTTTTTTGCCTCAGACATTGATAAATCTTTAGCTTTCTTTGCAGCCTTTTTTACATCCTTTTTAACTGATGCCTCAATATCTTTTAATTCCTTTTCATTACTTATTTTATTGATGATTATCCATTCTCTCATTTTAGAATTACAATCAAATTCCTTTTCCCATTCTAATCTTTCTTTAGATTTATACCTTTCATGTGATCCTGAAGTTGAATGCCCGAGTGGCTGAGTTAGTTCTTTTACATGAATTAAAACCGGAACATGGTCACTACGAGAGATTTCTTCAGCTCTTTGATATGTTGTTATTAAGCTAGAGTAATCCCACCCTATTACTTTAATTATTTCATAACCTTTATTTTTTTCATCTCTTTGAAACCCACTTAAAACTTCAGATATATCCTCTTTAGTTGTTTGATATTTTGAAGGAACAGATATGCCATAATTATCATCCCAAATGCTAATAATTACAGGTACTTGAAGTACACCTGCAGCATTTATTGTTTCAAAGAAAAGTCCTTCACTTGTTGCAGAATCTCCTATAGTTCCCCAAGCAACTTCATTTCCCTTGTTAGAGAACTTATTTGAATTTATAGTATCATTTTCTCGGTATATTTTAGAGGCTAGACCTAGGCCTAGAAGTCTTGGCATTTGACTTCCTGTTGGAGATAGATCAGCACTTGAATTTTTTTGTAATGTCAGATCTTTCCAATTGTAATTATTATCTAGACTATGTGTTGCAAATGAACTGTTCATTTGTCTACCAGCACTCATTGGATCAAACTTTAGATCAGTATGTGCATATAATGCAGAAAAATATTGTAAAGGAGTTAACTTTCCAATTGCCATCATAAAAGTCTGATCTCTATAATAACCTGACCTGAAATCTCCTTCTCTAAATGATTTTGCCATAGCTATTTGTGGAATTTCTTTTCCGTCACCAAAAATTCCAAAAGTTGCTTTGCCGTTTAAAACCTCTCTTCTTCCTAAAAGACTACATTCTCTACTAGTAATAGCAATTTTATAATCATTTATAACTTCCTTCTTGAAATCTTCGTATGAGAGAGAAATATTTTTTAATGTAGGAGATTGCATTAGCAGAAATTAACAACTAGCAAGATAAATAAACTAATAACTATATGCAATTATGATTTTAATGAAAACCTATATTTTTCAATCAATTAAAAGTTAGGGCTTAGGCCATAATCATTATGAAAAGTTTCAAGTATTTTAATGACTTCTTCTTTTTCATCAACGATATGAAATGATAACATATCTTCATTACTTACAGTCTTACTATTCTTCAATAAAGTTTCTTTAATCCAGTCTATTAGTCCATACCAAAAATCACTTCCAACAAGAATGATAGGAAATTTTTCAATTTTCTTTGTTTGAATTAGTGTAATTGCCTCAAACAACTCATCAAGAGTTCCAAATCCTCCCGGCATAACAACAAAACCTTGTGCATATTTCATAAACATAACTTTCCTTACGAAGAAATAATCAAAGTCTATTTTTTTATCATCATCAATGTATATATTATCACTTTCTTTTTTTTCAAAAGGAAGTTCTATGCAAAGACCTATAGATCTTCCTTTAGATTCCTTTGCACCTTTATTTGCTGCCTCCATAATCCCTGGGCCACCTCCAGTTATTACACCATAACCGCTCTCTACAATACTTGAAGCTATTTCCTTAGCGAGTAAATAATATTTGTCGTCATTTTTAGTTCTAGCTGAACCAAAAATTGATATAGAAGGTCCTATTTGGCTCATTCTTTCATATCCATTGACAAATTCTCCCATAATTTTAAAAATTGACCATGAGTCATTAGTTTTTATTTCATTCCAGCTTTTACGTTCTCGTTTATTCATAATAATCTTTAATTTAATTCTTTTTTTAGGTATAACGCCGTATAATTGGTTTTATTTAGTAACATTTTTTCTGGAGTTCCTTCAAAAATAATATAACCTCCTTTATTACCACCTTCGGGACCAATATCAATTATATGGTCTACAGTTTTAATAACATCCATATTATGTTCTATTATAATTACAGTGTTCCCTTTATCTACTAACTTGTTTAAAACATTCATTAATACTTTAATGTCTTCAAAGTGTAAGCCAGTTGTGGGTTCATCTAAAATATACAAAGTATTACCGGTGTCTCTTTTTGACAATTCAGAAGCTAATTTAATTCTTTGAGCTTCACCACCTGACAATGTAGTGCTTTGTTGTCCTAATGTAATATATCCAAGACCAACATCTTGTATGATTTTTAGTTTTTTATATATTTTAGGTATATGTTCAAAAAAGTTTACAGCAGTATTAATTGTCATATCCAAAACATCGTTTATTGACTTTCCTTTATATTTTATCTCGAGAGTTTCTCTATTGAATCTTTTGGACATACAATTTTCACACTCTACATAAACATCTGGAAGAAAATTCATCTCAATAATCTTTAAACCACCTCCTTTACATTCTTCACAACGTCCTCCCTTAACATTAAAGCTAAATCTTCCAGGCTTATATCCTCTTATAATAGATTCGTTAAGTAGTGAAAATAAGTTCCTGATCTCAGAATACACCCCACAATATGTAGCAGGATTACTTCTTGGAGTTCGCCCAATAGGACTTTGACTTATACTTACAACTTTATCTATATTATCGATTCCTTTAATTGATTTGTGAGATAATATTTTTTTATTTCCATTATAAAAATAATTGTTTAGAATTGGATATAATGTCTCATTGATTAAGCTTGATTTTCCACTTCCTGAAACTCCAGTAATTCCAATCATTTTGTTTAATGGCAAAGAAAGATCTATATTCTTTAAATTATTACCGTTACATCCATACAGATTTAATGTTTTTCCATTACCTTCTCTTCTTTTATCAGGGGTTTCTATAATCTTAACACTATTTAAATAATCTGAAGTTAATGATTTACTCTTCTTAATTGACTTTAGATTACCCTCAAACATAATCTTACCTCCTTGTTTTCCTGCTAAAGGGCCAATATCTATAATATGATCTGCACGATAGATCATTTCTTTATCATGTTCAACAACAATTACAGAATTCCCCATATCCCTTAATGCTTCTAAAGACTTGATTAACCTATCATTATCTCTTTGATGTAATCCTATACTTGGTTCATCTAAAATATATAAGACTCCTACTAATTGTGATCCAATTTGAGAAGCTAATCTGATTCTTTGACTCTCACCTCCAGAAAGAGATCTTGAGGGTCTATTGAGTGTCAAATATTCTAATCCTACATCTAATAAAAATTGTAATCTTTTTATGAGTTCTTTAATGATTTCTTCTGATATAAATTTTTGTTTATTGGAAAGTTTAGAATTTGATTTTTTAAACCAACTAATTAGATCAGTTATTTCCATTTTAACTAGCTCATTAATATCCTTAGCATTAACTTTGAAATATAAAGATTCTTTCTTAAGTCTTGAGCCTTTGCAGGTTCCACATATTATTTCATCCATATATTTATTTGCCCATCTTCTTAAGGCAATTGATTCTGTGTTTTTATACTGATTTTCAATAAAATTAACTATCCCTTCAAAGCTTATATTATAATCTCTTTTTATCCCCAAAGACTTACTATTTATTGTAATTCTATCTTCTATTCCATAAAGAATACCTTCTAATGCTTTCTTTGGAATATTTTTTATAGGCTCTTTTAATGAAAAACCATATTTTTTTCCAATCAACTTGATTTGTTTATTTATCCAACTTCCAGATGCTTTATTTATTAATTGAATTCCTCCCTGAGAGATTGATTTGCTATCATCAGGGATAAGTTTTTTTAAATTAATTTTTTTTAAAGTTCCTATCCCGCTGCAATTTTTACAAGCTCCTTTCGGGGAATTAAATGAAAAACTATTTGGATCGGGAATCTCATATGAAATCCCGGTTTCTTCACACATTAAATTTTTACTAAAATATTTTTGATTTTTGCCGAGCTCATCACAAATTAAAATAGAATTTTCACCATGATACATCCCTGTAAGTAGGCTGTCTTTTAATCTTTTAGAGTTTTTTTTCAGTTTAGTTAAATCTATTATGTCAATTACAATTTCTATATCATGATTTTTATATCTATCTAACATGAGATTATTTGTTAAATCAATGAATTCTCCATCAATTCTAGCTTTAGTATATCCTTTTTTAATAATTTGTTGAAAAAGATCTCTATAATGACCTTTTCTAGCTTTAATTAATGGAGCTAGAAGATAAATTCTTTTTCCTTTATATAATTTTTCAATCAATTCTTGAATCTGTTCATTATTATAACTTACCATTTTCTTGCCGGTATTGTAGCTGTAGGCTTCCCCAATTTTGGCATACATAAGTCTTAGAAAATCATAAATCTCTGTTATAGTTCCTACAGTTGATCTAGGTGATCGGTTTGTGGTCTTTTGTTCAATAGCAATTACAGGTGAAAGCCCATTAATCTTATCTACATCAGGTCTTTCAAGATTAGATAAATATTTTCTTGCATAAGCTGAGAAGGTTTCAATATATCTTCTTTGCCCTTCTGCATAAATTGTATCAAAAGCCAATGAAGATTTTCCGCTTCCTGATAGACCAGTTATTACTACTAATTTATTCCTAGGAATGGTAAGATCTATATTCTTTAGGTTATGGGATCTAGCTCCATGAATCTCTATATTTTCTTCAAGTTCAAGCATTCTTTATTTAATAGATGGGTTTTCTAAAAACCTACCGCAATGTCATCACCCCTTTTGTCAGCACCTCCTTCAAGAGTTCCATCAGAATTAACTAAAATTCCATCCACAATTCCAATAGGGTCTTTATAATCTATATTATATCCAAATAATCTTAATTCTTCAATTAATTTTGAATTAAATGAATTTGGTTCAATTTGAATTATGTCTGGCATCCATTGGTGATGAAACCTCGGAGAATTAACAGCTTCGTTCATATTCATATTGAATTCATGAACATTTAATATTGTTTGAAGAACAGAAGTTATTATTCTGGATCCACCAGGGGAGCCTAGCGTCATAAATAATCTGTTTTCTTTTTCAACAATAGTAGGAGTCATAGAACTTAACATCCTTTTTTGAGGTTCTATTTTATTAGCACTTCCACCAATTAATCCAAACATATTTGGTGATCCAGGCTTAGAACTAAAATCATCCATTTCATTATTGAGAAAGAATCCTAGCTCAGAACAGTATAATTGAGAACCATAAGTGCCGTTCAATGTTGTTGTTACAGCTATGGCATTGCCAAATTGATCAACAATTGAATAATGGGTTGTTTCATCACTTTCTAATACTTCCACGTTTACGTTTCCATATGATATCTCATGTGATGGGGTAGGTGATTCAAAAGAGAAACCACTCATTCTTTCCAGAAGATATTCTTTTTCAACTAACTTTTCTTTAGGGATACTAACAAAATCAGGATCGCCTAAATAATAACTACGGTCTGCAAAAGATCTCCTCTCAGCCTCTACAAGAATTTTAATATAATCTAATGAATTATGAGATAAATCATTAATATCGTAAGGTTCAATCATTTTCATTATTTGCTCAAGACAAATACCTCCACTTGATGGCGGAGACATGGATATAACTTTTAGATTATCGTATTGAAATTCAATAGGGTCTCTCCAAACAGCCTCATAAAACTCTAAATCCTTTAATGATATAATACCATTATTATCACTAATAAAGTCTACTAATTTTCTTGCAGTATCTCCTTTATAAAACTCATCTTTACCATTTTTCATAATACGATACAACGTATTGGCTAAATTTGGAAATTTTAAAGTATCACCAACACTTATTTCTTTTTGAAAAAGAATTTTCTCTTTATTGACTAACTGAAAATATCTTTGATACCTTTTTATTTTAGAGCTTTGCTTTTTAGTAATAACTATTCCATTATTTGCAAGATCTATAGCTGGCTGAAATAATTCTTCTATTGGGAGTGTGCCAAATTTTTCATGTACCTTGAAAATTCCAGCAATGGTTCCTGGTACACCTATAGCCATTGCTCCGGCCAAACTCATACCTTTAATAATATTTCCTTGCTCATCTAGATACATATCTTTACTAGCAGTTAGTGGTGCTTTTTCCCTATAATCTAAAGCTCCTGTTTCGCCATTTGCTTTTCTATATACCATAAAGCCACCACCACCTATATTTCCTGCAGATTGGAATGATACTGCAAGAGCTAAGTCAGTAGCAATCATTGCATCGAATGCATTTCCTCCTTTTTTTAAGATTTCAACACCAATTTTACTTGCTTCTTCTCGTGCTGATACTACCATACCATTTTTAGCAGTTAACCCTTCTTCTGAATGGTTGTTTGTACATGAAGAAATTATAAGTAAAAAAGTTAAAGAATACACTAATTTTAGCTTCATAAACAATGGTATGTTAAATTATTTCTAAATTACAAATTCAAATTTAGTTTAACATATGTTAAGTAGTATATTTGCATTAAATTATAATAGATGCCGTTAATTAAATCAATTTCAGGAATTAGGGGAACAATAGGAGACAAAGTTGGAGAAGATTTAACTCCTAGAGATATTGTACTTTATACAACCTCTTATGCCTTATGGGTAAAGAACAATTCTATAAAGGAGAACAACAAAATTGTTGTAGGTAGAGATGCAAGAATATCTGGAGAGATGGTTCAAGGTTTTGTTATAAAGACACTCATTTCTATGGGTTTTGATGTAATTAGTTTAAATCTTTCAACAACTCCTACTGTAGAAATAGCTGTAACCACTGAAAAAGCAGATGGAGGTATAATAATAACAGCAAGTCATAACCCAAAGAATTGGAATGCCTTAAAGCTATTAAATTCAAAGGGAGAATTTCTTAGTGCATCTGATGGGGAAGAAATTTTAAAAATAGCAGAAACTCATCATAATGACTTAAACAAAACAGTAAAAGAAGGAGAATTAATTGAAATAGATAATTATATAGATATTCATGTTGAGAATATTCTAAAGCTTAGTTTAGTTGATGTAGAATCAATAAAGAAAAAAAACTATAAAATTGTTGTTGATGCCGTTAATTCAACAGGAGGATTAGCTGTTCCACTGCTTTTAGATAAATTAGGTGTAGATGTAGTAAAATTATATTGTGATCCTACAGGAGAATTTCCTCATAATCCAGAGCCATTAAAAGAAAATTTATCTGACCTTTCTACCCTAGTTGTAAAAGAAGATGCTGATCTAGGAATTGTTGTTGATCCAGATGTTGATCGTTTAGCTTTTGTTTGTGAGAATGGTGATGTTTTTGGAGAAGAATATACTCTTGTAGCATGCTCTGACTACGTACTTAATCTTCAACCTGGACCTACAGTAAGTAATCTTAGCTCAACAAGGGCATTAAAAGATATATCAGATAAATATAATTGTGAATATAATTCTAGTGCAGTGGGTGAGGTTAATGTTGTTGAGATGATGAAAAAAACGAATGCAATAATTGGAGGTGAGGGTAATGGAGGAATAATACTTCCACAATTTCATTATGGACGAGATGCTTTGGTTGGAATAGCACTATTTTTAAGTCATCTTTCAAAAAGTGGATTGAAACCTTCAGAACTCAGAAATAATTACCCAAATTATTTCATGAGCAAAAAGAAGATAGAGATAGATTTAAATTTTAAATATGATAAAATGATAATCTATTTTAAAGAAAAGTATTCTAAAGAAAAAATAAATTTAATTGACGGATTAAAAATTGACTTTTCAGATTCATGGGTTCAGTTAAGAAAAAGTAATACAGAGCCTATTATAAGGATATATTCCGAGGCTAAAACTCAAGATTTAGCTGATAATATTGCCGATAGATTTATTAATGAGATAAAAGCAATTAGCTAACTATTTTCTTGGAGTAGTTTTGTCTCTATGTTTCCATCTTCTGTGAGACCATAGATATAATTCAGGGGTTTTATTAATCTGCCTTTCAACTAATTTCATATACTTATCAGTTATCTCATAATCTTTAAAGTCTCTTGGAGTAGTTGTTATTTTTTCAAAAGTAGTTTCATAATAACCTCTTTTTAATTTCTTTATATGCATAAATACTAAGGCTAAATTATGCTCTTTTGCAATGCTTTCTGCGCCAGTATGGATAGGAACCCATACATTCATAAAATAGTTCCAATAAACTGCTTTTTGTAACCTTGGGGTTTGATCAGAGGCAAATCCGTATACGTTTAAGGAATCAGTTTTACTATTCTCTGCAATTAGTTTTCTAGTTTCTTTTGTATGAATTAAGTGTCCATTGTATCTGCTGCGAATTTTTTTTACCAATCTATCAAAGTATTTATTTCTTAATCTTTTATAGACTGCATAAAAATTAGATTTTATATACCTATCAATTATAAACATCCATTCGAAACCAGAAAAATGACCGCACAGCAAAATTATGCTTTGATTTTTCTTTTCGATTTCATTAATTACTTCGATATTTTTAAATTTAAATCTTGATTTCATCTCATCTTCTGAGATATTAAGAGATTTATAAAACTC
>CAZBCJ010000039.1:8762-11236 GCA_964490545.1 uncultured Flavobacteriaceae bacterium
CAAATATATATTATATTTGGCTTGAATAATTAATATTAACCAATATTTAAGTTAAGTCTTGACAAGTTTTTTAATAATATTAGCCAATATAATCTTCTCATATAAAGGATTCAAAGACAGGTATTTTTTTGATAAATACAAGTTTAATCCTCTTGCAGTTAAAAATGGAGAGACAATTAGATATATTTCTTCAGGGTTTCTTCATGTTAACCAAGGTCATTTGTTTGTAAATATGTTTACCTTGTTTTTCTTTGCTGAATCAGTAATTAGATCAGTAGGAGAAGTAAGCTTTATAATAATTTATATTGCTAGCCTATATGTTGGAAATTTGCTAACCTACAGGATTAATAAAAACAAAATTAATTATAATGCTGTTGGGGCAAGCGGAGCTGTAATGGGGATAGTTTACTCCTCAATTCTGTTGTATCCTAACATGACTTTGTATTTTATTATAATTCCTATGCCTGCATATATTTTTGGGCTTTTGTATCTATGGTATTCAATTTATTCAATGAAGAATGTTAAAGATAACATAGGACATGAAGCTCACTTAGGAGGGGCGATTGCAGGATTTTTTATAACTATATTTTTAAAACCAGAAATAGTTTCAACTAATTTTTCTACAGTATTAATTC
Organism: uncultured Flavobacteriaceae bacterium; assembly: GCA_964490545.1. GTDB lineage: Bacteria > Bacteroidota > Bacteroidia > Flavobacteriales > Flavobacteriaceae. Next base: position 9,398 of record CAZBCJ010000039.1, read on the forward strand.
TCTTGATTCCAATAATTTATTTCTATCTAAAGAATAGATAATATAAAACACTATTTTTGAAATAATGTATGATAGATAAGGATAATATAATCGCATTAGCTACACCGCCAGGATCAGGAGCAATTTCAGTTATTAGGGTTTCTGGATCAAAATCGATTGAGATAACTGATTCGTTGTTTAAATCAAAAGATGGATCAAAGCTTTTAGATAAAAAATCTCACACAATTACTTTAGGTGAAATTTCTGATAAGAATAGAATTATTGATGAAGTATTACTATCATTATTTATTGCACCTAAATCATATACTGGTGAAAATGTAGTAGAAATATCATGTCATGGTAGTAGTTATGTGCACAATGAAATAATTAAACTATTTATTGATAATGGATGTAGAGCTGCCAGGGCAGGAGAATTCACTCTAAGGGCTTTTTTAAATGGAAAACTAGATTTAAGCCAGGCTGAGGCTGTAGCTGACTTAATTTCCAGTAGGAGTTCAGCTTCTCACAAGATAGCTTTAAATCAAATGAGAGGAGGCTTTAAAAGCGATATTGAGCAGCTTAGACAACAGCTTTTAGATTTCGCCTCTTTGATTGAGCTAGAACTAGATTTTTCTGAAGAAGATGTAGAATTTGCAAATCTCAAGGAATTAAAGGTATTAATACATAAAATAAAAGACGCAATATCGGAGTTGATCAATTCATTTGCTATGGGAAATGTTATAAAAAATGGCATACCTATAGTAATAGTAGGTGAGCCAAATACAGGAAAATCTACACTATTAAACACAATGCTTAATGATGAAAGAGCAATTGTAAGCGAAATCCCTGGAACAACTAGGGATACAGTTGAAGATGAGTTGATATTAAATGGTGTGAATTATAGATTTATTGATACTGCAGGAATAAGAATTACAAAAGATAAAATTGAAAGTATTGGGATAAAAAAAACTTTCGAGAAGGTTGAGAGTTCAAGTATTGTCCTATATATGTTAGACTCTTCTGTTACTGACAGTAATAAGATCAATGATTCTAAAGAAATTATAAATAAAATGATAAAAGATTTTCCTGATAAAAATCTAGTTATTGTTGTAAATAAGATTGACATAGGAGATAGCAAATTAATTGAATCTCATTTCAATGATTTTAATCATGTTTGTATAAGCGCAAAAGATGGCATAAACATAGATAAATTGAAACATCAGATTTCATCTTGCATTGATCTAAATGAAATCAATACAAATTCTTCAGTAGTAACAAATTCAAGACACTATGATTTGTTGTGCAAGTCCTCAGTTGAAATTGAGAATGTTTTAAAAGGAATTGATGATAAAATTTCAGGAGACTTATTAGCAATAGATATACGTCAAGCACTTCAATATCTTGGAGAACTTACAGGCGAGGTTACAAATGATGAGGTTCTTGGTAATATATTTTCTAAATTCTGTATTGGAAAGTAACTTGCATTTCTTATAGTTGCTTTTATTTATATAACAGATTAAAATTTCACAATTTTCTTTTATTTATTTATATATTTTTATAGATTTAGTGACACATTAGTGCCACACATTTAGAAGTGTGTCACTTGTAAGTCACTATTATGAAGATTTCAGTTAACTATATTTCAAGTAGAAATAAAGAAAAAAAATATATCCAATTAACGAAGTTCTATGGATATAAATACATTGATGGCGAACGCAAGCAAGATAAGGTCAGAGAGAATATTGGATGGATATGGACAAATCCCAAAAATCCAAAAGAAAGACAATTCAATAAAGAAAGAAAGAAACAAGTTGATTTAATTATAGCTGATTTTGAAAGAAAGCAATTTGAAGGAACACT
>CAZBCJ010000040.1:0-10208 GCA_964490545.1 uncultured Flavobacteriaceae bacterium
ACTTCCTTTAGCGGAGCTATTCTATAAAAATGGCGTTGCTGTTTCAAAGAGAGACACTTTATCTGCTGTAAAGAATTTAGGGTTTAAGAGCTTGAAAGACTATAAAGAGAACTCTATTAGTTTAATAATTCACTACATATATAATGCCTTAAACGACAATAAACTTACTCAAGCTGAAAAAGAGAATATAAAGTTTTTGAAAATGGTATTAGAAGTTAAGGAGGGAGATTTTGGAAAAAACAAGAAGATTAAGATGGAGGTAGCTAACATTATAAAAACGCAGCTTAGGCTTATATATATAGATGATGACAAGATAGATGAAGAAGAAGCATTACACAAAGTAGACCTACAGGAAATTTTTGGATTAAGCTATGACGAGTTTTCAGTATTTGACAAATTTGAAGCACAGCTAGCTATACAACGTGGAGCAAGACTAGAAAACTTAGACACAGTGGTTCATTACAGCGATGGATTAGTTGAAGAATCTTCTCGCTCAAGAATAATTCCACAAGAAGTTAAGGATAAGGTATGGAATAGAGATGGTGGAAGATGTGTTCTTTGTGGGTCTAACGAATTAATAGAATTTGACCATATAATTCCTTTTTCTAAAGGAGGCTCAAATACGTATAGAAATATTCAAGTGCATTTTCAATAGTGTAACAGAAGTAAGTATGATAGCATATGCGAAGTAGATGATTTCTTAGATGAGCTAGATTACTTAGATGAATCAGAAGATTATATTGAAGATTAAGCTTTATGTCTAAACCATAGGCATATCTTCTTCATTTAAGGGTTCGTGCTGTTCGCCAATTCTGATTTTTTATTTATTCATTTTCTGACTGTAATAAACTAAGAACACAGCAACAAGATTTACTAATACCATAACAGCTATCTCTGTCTCAGAATTTTGAACAATATCTTGAATAATAGAATTATAAATAGTTTGAGCTATTACACTTATTAATGAAATTATGAGAAGTAGGTTTGCCCATTTTTTTCTAAGGATTAAGCCAATATTTCCAATGGTAGCAGTAAATACTGCTAATGCAAAAGAGCCTGTAACCCAAGAAGGTCTTGTTTCAATATATAATTGCATATCATTTGGCAGAGATTGAAATGTTTCTTCGGACATATAAACAAATCCTAAATAATTAAAAATTCCTATAATATTCCAAATTAAAGTAACTGAACATATTATATAAAAACTTTTCTTCATAGTGTTAAATTGTATAGACATACATAAGGGTACTGATTATAATTTTATTCTTTCATTTCTATTTGCCAGTTCCCAAGCTGTATGAAAAATAAGTCTGGTCCTTAGCTCTAATAAATCGTATTGAATTTTTTCTACTGTATCTGTAGGCTGGTGATAATCTTCGTGTGTGCCACTAAAATAGAAAATTACGGGAATATTATTTTTTGCAAAATTATAATGGTCAGATCTGTAATAGAATCTTTGTGGGTGATCTTCTGCATTAAAAACATAATCTAAATCTATATTCAAATAAAGATCGTTTACTGCTTCATTTACATCGTGTAGCTCTTGACTTATTTTATCGCTACCAATAATATAGATATACTCTCGATTTCGTTTAGGTCTTTCAGGATCTGTTCTACCGATCATATCAATATTTAAATTAGTAACAGTATTTTTTAAAGGCACAATAGGATCTTCATCGGTATAATATCTAGATCCAATTAATCCCATTTCTTCTGCAGTTACATGTAAAAAAACAATTGATCTGTCAGGTCCATGACCTTTTTTTGCAGCCTCATTAAAAGCTTCAGCTATTTCAAGAATAGCGACTGTTCCAGATCCATCATCATCTGCACCATTATATATTTCTCCATTTTCCATACCAACGTGGTCAAGATGTGCCGTTATAATTATATATTCTTCGGGATATACATCTCCTTCAATATATGCAATTACATTATTAGGTTTAAACTCAGATTTTGACCAATCAGGTGCACGCCTGCCTCTGAATCCTGTTGGAGGAGGTACTTCCTGAAAATATGTATCTTTTTGGAGAGATTTTATATTATTTGATATATAATGATTTTCTAAATATTTTATAGCTAATTCTTGACCTTTACTTGGTGTTCCTCTCCCTTCAAATTCATCAGAAGCGTATATATATAATTTTTCCTTCAGTTCTTCTGCTTTAATAGTTTTAGCATATTTAATTGCTTTCTTGTCTTTTTTAACTTGACTAAATCCTTGAATAGCGAACACAAAAGCTATTGCAAAAGATATGATGTGTGTTATTTTTCTTGTTTTCATAATTATATTTTATTAAGCCGCTATTTCTTTCATACTTGAAATAAAATGCTCTAAATCTTCCTGATTGGTATAAACATTTGGACTTATTCTACAACCGACAACATTTTCGTGATTTATAGCCACAGTAAAGATTTGATATTTATCAAAAAGAATTTTAGATAGTTTACCAGGGTCCATATTTTTAATTCCAACATTTGCTATTCCACAACTTTTATGCTTTTCAATTGGAGTATTTAGAACAACATTTTTTACTTTTCTTAATCTATCAGACCAATACCTTTGAATATATCTAAGCCTGTTTTCTTTACGATCTGTGCCAATCATTTCCTGATAATCTAAAGCATTATCAATAGCTAAATCAGTATAAACAGGATGTGTGCCAATATGGTTCAATCTTAAGATATTGTCTTGTTGATGAACATGACTTGCTAGAAGAGGGTTGATTTTTGAAATTTTATTTTTTGAAACATATAAAATTCCAACTCCTAATGGAGTACTTAGCCATTTATGGAGACTAGACCCATAATAATCACAATTTAGTTCGCTTATATTTACCTTAAAATGACCTACACAATGAGCTCCATCTACCATAACTTCAACACCATGTTTGTGAGCCATATCACATATCTTTCTTATAGGAAGTATATGACCAGTAATATTAATCATATGACAAACCATTATAAGTTTTGTTTTAGAAGTTATTTGGTCTTCATATAATTTCACTATTTCTTCATCAGACTTGGGATGATTTGGTACAGAAACAACTTTATTGACTACTCCATGTCGCTTTGAAACTAGTTTAAACATATCTTGCATGGCACCATAGTCTTGCATGGCATAAATTGCCTCATCACCTTTTTTCCATGGGAAACCACCAATTATTAGATCAAGTGATTCAGTAGTATTTCTTGTTACCACTAATTCTTCTGGCTCACAATTTAGAAAATTAGCTAAGCGAGCTTCAATTCTTTTATTATCCTTATCCCTATGATGTCTCATATAATAGGATCCCTCAATATTTATTTTTTTAACATGAGTGATGAAATTATTTAACGTAGGATTTGGCACTATACAGTAGTAACCATTTTCAAGATTTATATAGTCTTTTTTTAAGGTGTAGTCTCCTCTAATTTTTTTCCAAAAATCTGTTTCTGAAAGATCATTTCGTTTAGAATAATCTTCAAATTTGTGATTACTACTTAAATCAAGGGATAAAAACGGTGATCCGATTGCAGCCGTACCAAATATTTTTAAAAAATCTCTTTTATTCATCAGTTAAATAACTTCCTGTTTGGAAACATTAATATAATATTTTTTTATTTAATTTCTTTATAGACCTGCTCAAAAGGAATCCTATATCTTTCACTATAAATTCCCTTTTCATCTCTAATTCCACAACCAATTACCATATTAATTTCAGCACTTGAAGGGAGATTTAAAATTTTCTTTATTCTAGACGTGTCTGAACCTTCCATTGGACAAGTGTCATAGCCAATTTCAGCCATACTTAACATAAAATTTTGGGCGGCAAGGCCTGTACTTTTATGGGATACAATTCTAATATCACTTAATCTAACTTCTCTGAATATAGGTCTGAATATTCCCACTGTTTGGAAAAATATATATCTAAGAAATCCTAATATGCCAAAAAAACTTGTATACATTGTTGGTATGGCAACTTTATAGTAGTTTAAAGCTAATTTTCTGTTTTTCTCAGTATTCCTGCCTGTTTTTTTATCAAAAACTGAGTTTAGAAAATCAATATTTGCTTTAGCTCTTTTTCTCCAAAGATCTTTTCTAACTACAAAAACTACTATTTGATTAGCTGTTTTTGCAGCATTTTGGTTAAAACATGCTTTGGTAATAGAATCTAGAACAGTTTTATTAGTAACGTGGTAGAATTCCCATGTTTGTAAATTACTGCTATTTGGAGCTAGAGTAGCATTAATTATGCACTTTTTTACCTTATCAGAATCTATATTTTCATTCTTAAATATCCTAACGGATCTTCTATGTTCTATAGCTTGTGTTACTGTTCTCTTCATTTAGACTGTGTTACAAATTAGATTTTAGAAAGTAACTTTCCTTTTTATTGTATCATTATCTCTTTTAACTACAACAGCTGTGGAATCTCCAGGCTTAAATTTAGATAATGCTTTCATATAGCCCATCATATCTTCAACGTTGTGTTCTCCCATTTTGAGTACTATATCACCTTTAATTAATCCTGCTTTATATGCTGGTCTATCTTGAGTAACTGCATCTATTCTCATTCCACCCTTATTAAACATATAGTCTGGCATAACCCCTAATGACACTTTAAAGCTAGGGACTTCTTCTGTTTCATTCTTTGTCTTTTTAAAACTAAGTTTTCCATTATCATTTAGATCAGAAATAATTGAATATATATAATCAGAGATTTCCTTAATACCTTCAAAATTTACTTTATCAGCATCATCACTTGGTTTGTGATAATCAGAATGTTGTCCTGTAAAAAAATGTAAAACGGGAATATCATTTATATAAAATGATGTATGATCAGAAGGCCCTACTCCAGATTCATTTTCAATTAGATTAAATGATTCATTATTAGAATTAATAGTTTGCTTGAAAATAGGCGAGGTGCCTACACCATATACAGCAAGAGATTTATCTTCCTTTAATCTCCCAACCATATCTAGATTTATCATATAATTTACAGAGGAAAGATCAATTGTAGGATTCTTCACAAAATAATTTGATCCAAGCAATCCCATCTCTTCTCCAGAAAAAGCTATAAACAAATAATTGTTATTACGATTATTAAACGTAAGCTGACTGGCTAAGTCTAGCATTAATGCGGTTCCACTTGCATTATCATCAGCTCCATTGTGTATCTCACTACCAACATATAATGAGCCTTCACCACCATAACCAAGATGATCATAATGAGCACCAATAACTACTGTATGTTCTGTATTATTATCGATGTAGCCTATTACATTTTTTGAAAACACCATGCTATCGTTCTCTGTTTCACCAAATGAAACTTGATCATGAGGATTACTAGGTTTGTTAAAACTAAAATCTTGAAAATATGTATTAGTGCCTTTAGCTTCTATTTTTAAGCTTTTAAATCTATCAGCTATATAATCTGCAGCAATTTGTTCGCCCTTAGAACCTGTTTTTCTTCCTTCTAATTTATCATTAGATAAATAGTTTACATCATCATTAATTCTGTTCTCGTATGTAATATTTTGCTGGCATGAAATAATTGATATAAAAAGAATAAATTTTGCTAGAAATTTCATTTTAATGTATTTAATTTGCACAAAAATATAAAACCCTTTATTTATGAAAAAACTATTTTCAGTTTTATTTTTAGTATTAATTTTTTCATGTTTAAATACCACTGAATCTAATCAAGAAAAATCAAATGGAAATAATTTAATATACCAAGATGAATCGAATTTTTTATCTATTAGACAAGTTACTTATGGTGGAGATAATGCTGAAGCTTATTGGAGTTTTGATGACAAGAAATTAGTTTTTCAATCAAATTATAATAAATGGGGATTAGAATGTGATCAAATGTTTCTAATGGACAGTGAGGATACTTTTGAATTAGAAGCTCCTGCAATGGTTAGTACTGGCTATGGAAGAACAACATGCGCATACTTTATGCCTGACAATAAACATATACTTTATGGCTCGACTCATTTGAAGGATAATAAATGTCCTGAAGTTCCATTGAGAAGAGAAGGAAAATATGTGTGGCCTATTTATGATTCTTTTGACATCTTTATTTCAGACTTAGAAGGAAACATAGTCAATCAATTAACAACAGAAAAAGGATATGATGCTGAAGCTACTATTTCACCAAAAGGAGATAAAATAGTATTTACTTCAACTAGAAGCGGAGATCTTGAATTATATACAATGAATTTAGATGGATCTGATGTAAAACAAATTACAGATGATTTGGGTTATGACGGTGGCGCTTTTTTCTCACCGGATGGCTCTAAAATTATATTTCGTGCTTCTAGACCTAAAACTAAAGAGGAAATCGATGAATATAAGTCTCTATTTGCAGAAGGGCTAGTGCAGCCTACAAACATGGAACTGTTTATTTGTAATTCTGATGGTAGTGATTTGAGACAATTAACATTTTTAGGAAATGCAAATTGGAGTCCATTTTTTCATCCTTCAGGTAAAAAAATAATTTTTTCTTCAAACTATGAGGCTGAAGGAGGCTTTCCGTTTAATTTATATATGATTGATATTGACGGAAAAAATTTAAAGAGAATTACACATAGTGATACTTTTGATGCTTTTCCAGTTTTCTCAAATGATGGTAAAAAATTAGCTTTTTCTTCTAATAGAAATAATGGAGGCAATAGAGACACAAATTTATTTATTGCCGAGTGGATTGACTAGTTTTAGTTTATCATATTTTTTGCAGCAACGGTTCTAAATCCTAGGTGTTCAAGAGAAGTATCTGGAGTTGAACTCATTTTTGCAGATATTCTATAACTAATACAATATTCAATATTACAAAGAAAAGATCCCCCTTTTATAACTTTTTCTTGTGCATAAATATTATTAGGATTAAAAGCATGTGTAGCTCCTTTGGGATTATGGCATGCAGCGGTATCTTCTAAAAGATCTTTATAATAATTAACATTGTACCAGTCTGATGTCCATTCCCAAACATTTCCAGCCATTCCATATAGACCAAAATCATTTGCTGGAAAAGATTTAACAGGCGCTAGGTTTTCATATCCATCTATATTAGAATTTTTAAATGGAAATAAGCCTTCCCAAGTATTTGCTTTATAACTTAGAGAGACCTGACTGTTTCCCCTAGAATAAATTGCATCATCTCTGTTTGCTCTTGCAGCATACTCCCATTCAGCCTCGGTTGGAAGTCTTTTGTTAGCCCATTTACAATAAGCTAAAGCATCTTCATATGATATATGAACAACAGGGTAGTTATCTTTACCAGCAATATCATTATCACCTCTAGGTTTCTTCCAATTAGCTCCAATTTTCCATTTCCACCACTGTGAAAAGTCACTAAAGTCTGTTATGGGTTTTTTAGTCTTAGTGAAAATTAATGAGCCTGCTTTTAGAATGGAATCGTGAGGTTTCTCTGTTCCTGGAGGTAATTGTATTTTTAAATCTTCCCAATTAACATCCCTCTCAGCTGTGGTAATATAGCCAGTTTCTTTTATAAATTTTTTAAATTCTTTATTTGTTACAGGAGATATATCCATATAGAACCCATCTATATGAACTAGGTGTCTAGGTTTTTCATGTAAAAGTGCTAGCGAGTCATTATCTAAAGCTCCTTGATAATAGGATCCACCAGGAATCCATACCATACCATTAGGAACTTCTTGCTGATTTTCTGAACAGTTAATAAGAAAAATAAATAAAATAACATGAAGATATTTCAAAGATATATTTTTAGATATTTCTAATTTTTTTCTCCCATTTCCATGCTGATAAAATAGCATCATCTAGAGAATATTTTGGAGACCATTTAAGTTCCTCTTTAGCTTTAGTATTATCCGCATATGCACTTTCTACATCACCCGCTCTTCTGTTCCCAATTACATAATTCAATTTTACCCCAGTATTTTTAACAAAACATTCAATCAATTCTAACACACTTGAGCCTTTGCCAGTTCCAATATTATAAACACTAAAATTGTCTTTATTCCTTTTTTCAATTAGATGCTCTAAAGCTACAATGTGTGCTTTTGCTAGATCCATAACATGAATGTAATCTCTAATACAGGTGCCATCAGGTGTGTTGTAGTCATTACCAAAAACAGTCAATTTTTCATGAATTCCTGCTGCTGTTTGAGTAATAAAAGGAACAAGATTTTCAGGAACACCTAAAGGTAGCTCTCCAATACTAGTTGAGTGATGAGCACCAATTGGATTAAAATACCTAAGAGAGATAATATTTATTTTTGAATTAGTTCTGGCATAATCAAACAAAATTTCTTCACTAATTTGTTTGGTGTTTCCATAAGGAGATTCAGCCTTTTTTATAGATTCTTTTTCAGTTATAGGTAGACTTTTTGCTTGTCCGTATACAGTGCAAGATGAGCTAAATATTAAGTTAGTCGAGAGACTGCGATTATCAATTTCTTGTAGAATATAAATTAAACTAGTTAAGTTATTTTCGTAATAATTAAGAGGTTTTTCTACACTTTCACCAACGGCTTTATAGGCAGCAAAATGTATTAATCCTACCGCATCACTATGGTTATCAAAAAGTTTTGTTACACTTTCTTTATTTTTTAAATCTAGTTTTTCAAAAATTGGAGTGGAATTAGAAATCTTGGAAATCCCATCTAAAACCTCTATTGAGCTATTTGACAAATCATCTACAATTACTACTTGAAATTTTTCAGATAATTCCACAGCAGTATGAGAGCCTATGTACCCCAAACCTCCTGTAACTATAATTTTTTTCATTTAAAAAATTTATAGTTTGAAATATAAGCAATTTAATGCTAAATAATTTTGATAATTTCAGGCAATTATCTTAAATTGTTATTTCGTCCTCTTTTTTCTACTTTAACAACTATGTGCGCATAGCGAGTTTTTATTCGATAAAAAGAAGGAAATATTAATTTTAAAAAATAAAAATATGAAAAAAAATTACTCTCTTTTATTTTTATTACTACCCTTATTTATGTTTAGTCAACATACAGACTTAATGATAAGCAAATATGGTGAAGGTAGTAGTAATCATAAATTTCTTGAAATCTATAATGGTACAGGATCAGACATTGATCTAAGTACATATGCATTTCCAAATAGTAATAATGCACCAGATGTTGTAGGGGCATATGACTACTGGAATTCATTTACAGCGGGAGCAGTAATAGCTGCTGGAGATGTATATGTTATATCTCACCCATCTGCAGATGCTACCATAGAAGCACAGTCAGACCAACATCATACTTATCTAAGTAATGGTGACGATGGATTCAAATTAGTTAAAGACTTTACTTGGAATGATGCTGATAATGATGGTAATATTGATCAAGGTGAAATGTCTGGTTTCACTGTTGTTGATGTATTAGGAGACTGGCAAGCAGATCCCGGTAGTGGATGGGATGTTGCTGGTGTATCAAATGCTACAAAAGACCATACATTAACTAGAAAAACTTCTGTATGTAGTGGTAATACCGATTGGGCTTCTTCAGCAGGAACTACTGCTGAAGATTCAGAATGGGTTGTCACTGGTCAAAATGAAGGATGGGATACAATTGGAAGCTATACAACAACATGTAGTTCTTCAACAACTGAATCTATTCCATGGTCTGATGATTTTGAAACAGGAGATTTATCTAATTGGACTAACTCTGAAGCTACTGGCGCACCTACTTCAATATGGGAAGCAAGTTCTTTACAAAATAATACTTCAGGAGGAGGATATTCTGCTCGTCATAACTATAGTTCTTCTGGAACTTTTGACTCATATCTAGTAGGTCCTACTTTTGACTTGTCTGGAGCTACTAGCCCTGTTGTGAGCTATTCAGATTATGTTGATTGGACTTCAGATGCAGATACTCATAGTTTAGTATATTCTGAAGATTATACTGACGATGTAGATGCTGCTACATGGGTTGTACTGAATGATGTTCTTGGAAGTGAAGATACTTGGGTCGCTAATGGACCTTACGCACTTCCAACTACTGGAACAGTAACTATAGCCTTTAGATATCAGGGATATTATGCTGCTGAATGGTTTGTTGATGATGTGTCTGTTGCAGAAGCACCAGCAGGTGCAAGTGCAGACTGGGATGTATCAGTTTCTGGTTCTGACGCAACAATTTCTATTTCTGTGCCGAACTTTACTGTAGCTGCTTCAGGAGGTGATGGTCACTGGCAGTATACACTTGATGGAGGCAGTACAGGT
>CAZBCJ010000040.1:10218-11084 GCA_964490545.1 uncultured Flavobacteriaceae bacterium
ATGTATCAGTTTCTAGTTCTGACGCAACTATTTCTATGACTGTTAACAACTTTACTATAGGTGCTACAGGTGATGGTTATGATGGTCACTGGCATTATACTCTAGATGGAGGCAGTACAGTAATGCTTTATGATACAAATGATGATGTATTAACAGGTTTATCAGATGGTGAACATACTCTAGTTGCATGGCTTGTAGATGATAATCATGCAGCTTTAGATCCTGCAGTAGAAGAAACTATTACTTTTTGGACTTTTTCTAATGATGAGTGTTCAGGAGCAATAGCTATAAGTGATGGTGAGCAAATCTCTAGTGATACTACTAATGCAACAAATGAAGCAAGTGGCACCCAAAACTTCCCTTCTAATGATCTATGGTATTCATATACTGGAAATGGTCAGCAAGACGATGTTACAAATTCTTTAAGCGGCTCTTCATTTGATACGTATCTCAGAATATTTGATGCATGTGGTGCCAGCACTACAGTTGCATACAATGATGATTCATGTAGTCTGCAGTCTGAGGTTACATTCACATCTGATGGAACATCAACTTATATTATAAAGGTTGAAGGCTATAGCACAGCTAATGGAGCATTTACGTTAGCAGCATCTAGTACATTAGGAATTGATGATGTTGAATTATCAGATCTTAAAATTTATCCAAACCCAGTAGATGGTAACTATGTTACGATACTTTCTCCGGTTAATGGTACTAAATATATAGAAGTATTTGATATCATGGGTAGAAGAGTGATGGATACAACTACCAATGGCGATACCTTAGATGTTAGTTCAATCAATAGTGGATACTATATGATTAAAGTAACAATAGATGGACAGAGCAAGATTTCTAAACTAGTTGTT
>CAZBCJ010000041.1:0-10918 GCA_964490545.1 uncultured Flavobacteriaceae bacterium
TTTCTTTAACATTTTCAAAAGATAAATTATCAAAAATTTCGTTGTTTGTTAAAACAACATTATATTTCTTTGACAACAGGTCGTTTCCTTTTTTCCCAAGACAGAAAAAAGATGTTTCTTCATTTTTTTGTTTCTCTGCTATATCAATACATTCCTTAACAATATTAGAATTAAATCCTCCGCATAGGCCTCTATTTGAAGTAATACAAACAATCAAATTCTTATTAGTCCTTCTGTTTTGAATAAAAATATTATCTGAATCAATTGAAGAAGATAAGTCTTGTAAAATACCTGTCAATTTATTCGAATAAGGCCTCATGGCTATTATAGCGTCCTGAGCTTTCTTGAGTTTTGCAGCAGAAACCATTTTCATAGCACTTGTAATCTTCATAGTAGAAGAAACAGATGAAATTCTATTTCTAATTTCTTTTAAGTTGGCCATAATGGTGTATTACATTAATATCTGGATACTAATTCACTGCAAACTTTCTCTAACGTATCTATAACGTTGTCTGATAATTTCCCTTGTTTAATTTCCTTAAGAACCTTAGAATGCTTGCTGTTAAGTAATTGAATATAGTCTGATTCAAATTCTTTTATTTTATCTACTGGCACATCCTTGAGTAAATTTTTGGATCCAGCATATATAATTGCAACCTGATCTTCAACTTTAAATGGGTCGTTTTGTGATTGTTTTAAAATTTCTACATTCCTTCTTCCTTTTTCAATTACCCCTAAAGTTGCTGCATCAAGATCAGAGCCAAACTTCGCAAAAGCCTCTAATTCACGGAACTGTGCTTGGTCTAATTTTAATGTTCCTGCTACTTTTTTCATCGACTTAATTTGTGCAGATCCGCCAACTCTTGAAACTGAAATTCCTACATTAATAGCAGGCCTTACTCCAGAATTAAACAAATCCGATTCTAAAAATATTTGTCCATCTGTAATTGAAATCACATTCGTTGGTATATAGGCTGAAACATCACCTGCTTGAGTCTCAATAATTGGCAAAGCAGTTAAAGAACCGCCTCCTTTAACTTTAGATTTTATTGATGCGGGCAAATCATTCATGTTCTTTGCAATTGCATTATCATTAATAACTTTCGCTGCTCGCTCTAAAAGTCTTGAATGAAGATAGAAAACGTCTCCTGGATAAGCCTCTCTACCAGGAGGTCTTCTTAATACTAATGAGATTTCACGATAAGCAACAGCCTGTTTTGATAAGTCGTCATATATAATTAATGCAGGTCTGCCAGTGTCTCTAAAATATTCTCCTATAGAGGCTCCAGTGAAAGGAGCATATACTTGCATTGCTGCTGGATCAGAAGCATTAGCTGCAACAATCGTGGTATAAGCTAAAGCTCCTTTATCCTCTAAAATTTTTGAAATTCCTGCAACAGTTGATGCTTTCTGCCCAATAGCAACATATATGCAATATACAGGCTCTCCAGCATCAAAAAATTCTTTTTGATTCAAAATTGTGTCTATACATACTGTGGTTTTTCCAGTCTGTCTGTCTCCAATCACTAATTCTCTTTGGCCTCTACCAATAGGGATCATTGCATCAACAGATTTTATTCCAGTTTGTAATGGCTCATTTACAGGTTGTCTAAATATTACTCCAGGAGCCTTTCTTTCTAAAGGCATTTCAAAAAGATCTCCTTTTATACTTCCTTTGCCATCAATTGGATTTCCAAGAGTATCTACTACCCTTCCTACAATCCCCTCGCCAACTTTTACTGAGGCAATTCTAGCTGTTCTTTTTACAGTATCGCCTTCTTTAATTTCAGATGACGATCCTAGCATAACTATTCCTACATTATCTTCCTCTAAATTTAATACTATTCCTTGCGTCCCGGTAGAAAACTCAACCAATTCTCCATATTGAGCATTAAATAGCCCATAAACTCTTGCTATCCCATCTCCAACATTTAAAACACTTCCTATCTCATCTAGGGATATAGAAGATTCGTGCTTTGAAAGTTGTTTTTTTAATATTGCTGATATTTCAGCAGGGTTTACTTCTGCCATTTTTTCTATATTTCGTTGTTATTGTATAAGTTCACTTTTTAATTTACTAAGCCTCTGTGAAAAGCTTGCATTATATTCTCTATTTTCATATCTAAGAATAAATCCTCCTAGAATAGTTTCGTCTATAATATTTTCAATCTCGACAGATTTATTACTTAATTTCTGTAGTTTTTTTAAAACCTGGGTTTTAATTTTATCTGAAATTGGTGTAGCCGTTATAACCGTAGCCCTTTCAATATTATTTTCTCTATTATAAATGTCATTAAAACCATGGGCAATATCATAAAGAATTGACAGTCTTTTGTTTGTAATTAATAGGTCTATAAGATTGTTAGTTTTTTCATTCATTTTTGATATTACAGTTGATAAAATCTCTTTTCTATCTGAATAATTAATAAGAGTATTATTTATCAGTTTTTTAAAATCCTCTGAAGATTCATGAGCTGATATTATTGAGTCCATATCGTCCTTTATATTAGGTAGATTGTTAGACTCTTTTGCAATTTGAAAAATTGCTTTTGAATATCGTATGGCTGCTCTAGATCTCATAAATTATTTTAATTTTGAATCATCTAAAATCTCTTCAATCATTTTTAATTGTTTGTCCTTATCAGCTAGTTCTTCTGAAATTAGTTTTTCTGCTATGCCTACCGACAAATCAACAACAGTGTTTTTTAACTCATTCATTGCTGAATTCTTTTCATTTTGAATTGCAGTTTTTGCTGCTTCAACCATTGATTTTGCCTTAGCCTTAGCTTCATTTTCTGCATCAGAAATTAATTTTGATTTCATTTCTCTTGCTTCTTTAAGCATTGCTTCTCTTTCGGTTTTTGCTTCATTTAAAATTTTCTCATTATCAGCTTTTAGATTTTCCATCTCCTTTTTTGCATTGTCTGCTGCATCAAGGGCTGCCTTAATTGACTCTTCTCTCTCTTTTACAGCGCCTAGGATTGGCCCCCAGGCAAATTTTCTAAGAATTAGATACAGAATACTGAATGATACTAAAGTCCAAAACAACAATCCTACGTCAGGTGTGATTAAGTCCATGGTTTATAGTTTAATAAAAACAAAAAAGCAAATTAACCCTTTTGTTTTTTTGTTATATAATTAAAGCTAGTACAATAGCAAATAGTGCAACTGCCTCAGCAAAGGCAATTAAAATAATTGCTGTTGATATTAGTTTCCCTTGCATTTCAGGTTGTCTTGCAATTGATTCTACGGTTGATCCACCAACTAAACCAACTGCAATTCCTGCTCCAATAGCAGCCAGTCCTGCTCCAATAGCAGCAAATGGTCCATAATCAACATCCTGTAATAAAAATAATATTAAATTCATGTTTTAAATTTTAAAATTAATTAATGTTCTTGTTCTTCCATTGCGGTGCCTATGTATAAGGCAGATAGCATGGTAAATATATAGGCCTGAATGGCCACAACTAATACTTCAATAAGACTTATAAACACAGAAAAGAGAAGAGAGGCAGGAGCCACCCAAATACTTTTAAAAATAAATATTAATGAGATTAGACTTAATACAATAATATGTCCTGCTGAAATGTTTGCAAACAAACGGATCATTAAAGACAGTGGTTTTATAAATATCCCTAAAAATTCAATTGGTGCCATAAATAATTTCATTGGAACTGGAATGCCCGGCATCCAAAAAATATGTTTCCAGTAATTCTTGTTTCCAACCAATGTAGTTATAACAAAAGTAATTAAAGCCAATACTCCGGTAAAAGCAATATTGCCGCTTAAATTAGCGCTAAAAGGGAAAAAGGGGATCATTCCCATAAGATTGTTAATCCATATAAAGAAAAATAAAGTCAATAGAAAAGGCACATATTTTTCATGTTTTTCCTCTCCAATTAACGGCAGAGCAACCTCATCCTTGATATAAATAATAATAGGTTCAGTAAATTTTCCTAACCCTGATGGCTCTCCTTTCTTTGACCTAGCATATGATTTTGCTGACACTATAAATATTATAAATATTATGATTATAGATACAAACATTGAAAACACTAATTTTGTAATTGATAAATCTAAAGGCTTAGCATTAATTGGATGATTTGAGGAATCAAGCTGAATATATTTACCATCTACATCATTCCCTGCATAGTAGATTTCTTCATGAAATTTAACAAATGCTTGATTTTTTCTCTTAACAATTATTTCCCCTGAATCATCATGATGAAATTCTGAAGACATAAAGGCAACCAATCCTTCGTTAGTCCATAAAATTACAGGTAATGGAACCGATACAGGATGTCCATTCCAGTCTAATATGTGAAAATCGTGAGAGTCCTTTATATGATGCATGATTACCTGATTAACATCAAAATCGTCTTCTTTAGAAGTTTCGTCATTATTATTAGAATAGGCTAATGCAGTAAACGAACAACAAAAAATAAAAAGGAAGAGTGTATAAGAATTTCTTGTCATTATAGCTTTATTTTTGCTCTAATATCCTGGTTGCAAATGTACACACATAAAATTAAATTTCAAATAAAAACTCACAACAAAAATTAAAGTTTACTTAGTATGTTTCTTAAGCTAATTATTTCTATAAAAAGAAAAATAAAATACAAAAAAAAGAAGTTTAAAACTTCAAAAATTAAATCGGAATTGTCAATGCTAAAAAGCGGCCTTAAAATGATTATTGCAGCAATCATTTTTAATGTTGTTGCAAAAACAAATAAGTACAGGTGATTGAATAGATTGTAGTTGAAATTAATTAATAGTCCAAAATAAATTAATGATAGTGCAGTAAAATTAAATACATAAATCTTCCATAATGGAATGATAAATTTAGCAGAAACTGCAATATCAATTATTAAATAGTGAACTAATAATATAATTAAAGAACACGCGGTGATCTTAAAATAAAATTTCATTATTTCCTTTTGTTTTTTTCAAAGTGTTGGTTTTTAGGCTCTGATGCTTGCTTAATTACAAAATAGATTGAAAGCCCAACAGAAAACAAGGAGAACACAATTGTAAAGGCTTTATACTGGTTTGGGTAGATTTGATCTAGTTTAAATCCTACAAAGACACCTGCTAATATAATCATCAGCATTTGAAGTCCAATTTGTGAAAATATAATTAGATTATGCTGTTTTTTCTTGTTTTTCAGCTGTTTCTTTATTTTCACCTTTCTTTAATTCTTTGACTCCTCCCTTCATACTGCATGTTGCATTAAAAGTTGCTCCTGGCTCCACAGCTAATTTTCCAATTTCTACCTCTCCCTCAATATATGCTGAAGATCTTAAGGTTAGTTTTCCTGAAAGTTTTAGTTTTCCTGTAAATCCTCCTTCAAAATCTGCGTCTTCTCCTTCAAGGCTTCCATTTACAACTCCTGTTTTACCTACTACAATTCTTCCTGTAGTTTTGATGTTCCCTTTAATGTTCCCCTCAACTCTAAAATCTCCTTCACTAAGCACATCTCCCACTAGAGTAGTCCCTTGGGTAATCATGTTTTGTTGACTATTATTGCTCATAGTTTGTTATTTTAAATATTCTTCTAAATTTTTATGTATTTGAATTGTCTTATAATTTTCAGAAGAAACAACAAAACTTTTTTTGTTATTTATATCTGCCTTTTCATTTAACATTTCAACTAATCCCATGGCGCCATCATAGCTCTTTAAACCATGTAGAGCTACAAATGTAACAATATTATTGTAATAGTCTCTTGAGGTTTTCAAATCCAAATATTCTATTTCATTTACTGCCTCATTTATTGTTGCGACAAAACTCTCTATATCAACATCACTCGCGTTAGAAAAAGGGTATAATATTTTAAAATTATTTCCCTCCTCATTTTCTGTAAAACTTGTGCTGCTAAGTAAGGGCAATACGTTTTTTATAATGAATTCTGCCTCCTTTCCCTCAATAGAATTTGAATAATTTAATTTTATGAAATTTAAATGCTCCAAGTAGCTGTTATATCCAAACTCTTTTGCAATTGATACTGCTTTTAACATTTCTATTTTTGGAAGTATTGGGCTATCATAAAGCTTTTTAATGTTGATATCACAGAGCGAAATAGCGTTTATATAATTTTGATTATTATATTCTTCATATATAGTGTTATAAATTTCTGTAGGATTGTTTTCTGTGTCTAACAATGCTGTTTCTGGGTTTAATAAAAATTCGGCATATTTTGATGTAGGATAATTAATTATAATCTCTTCCTTGGTTTTTGTCGCTTTTGTTTCTTCGTTAAGACTTATATAATTTTTATACATCGAATATTTTGCAGGAGGAATTAAAGATGTTTCTGGATTATTGCTTAATAAGATTGTTAGTTTTTGATTTGATATTTCAAACTCCTTGAATTGGTCTTTATAAATGGCTCCTAATTTATAATACGCATCATTTGTAACTAATTTAAGACTGTCAATTGTTGCTGAGGATTTAGGGATTCTGTTTAAATAATATGCAACACTATAAATACTGTCTTGGGGTATTTCTGATCTTACAATTCCCTCATCTTTATTTTTTAAGTCAGAGAATTCTATAGACCACCTCCAATTATTAACTAGTTTTCTTTTTCCCCATTTCTTTGTAAAGGCGCTTTTTCCATATGCAATTGCACTGGGGTTATAAAAATAAAATATTGCCTCATCATATGCTTTTGACTGCTGGTCAAAAACATTTTGTGAGCCAAAATCTGTTTGCTTTTCTAATTCTTTACGTTTTTCTTCTTTTCTTTTTAATTCATCAATATATAGCCTAAAATACTCTTTTCTATCAGCATTATTCATGTTAATTAGCGCTAATATGCTGTCATTATATTTAGTAATACTCTCATACAATATTACATCTTTAAGATTGTCCCTCTTCTTTTTGATTTGCCTGTACAGTTTTGTTTTCTTCTGTAATTTGGTAAGTGTGCTGTCATAATAAAGTCCAGCTATTAAATACTCATTATTGTTAAAACTTATGTCTGCTAATTTTTGATAATTTACTCTTTCTAAGTATTCATCATTAACAATGGACTCTAATGATCTATTAAAAAATTTAGTTGCAATACTGTCTTTTTGTTGTCTTAATGTTAAGAGGGCTATTTGATGATAGAGTGATCCCAAAAATGGTCTGTTTTCAATATTTTCAACAAGCTCCTGCAGTTCAATGATTGAATTGTTTATGGAATCTGAATTAGCTGACCTTCTAATATAGGAATGAATTAAAAGCTCTCTTGGGATTTTCCTTTTGTAGCTTATATTTTCATCATAAAGGGTTTCCGCACTGTCCCTATATTTAAAATTATCGTATAGCTGTCCCAATATATAATTGTATCTGGCTTTAATTGGTTTTTCGTTAATTAAATTTCTTGCTGTCTTTAGGCATGTTATGGCGCTATCTTGGCTTTTGGTATTGATGTATGCTTGTGCTAAATATATATTGGCTTCTGCTAGGTCTTTATTTTTTAATGTATTCTCAAGAATTAGTTCTTTTAAATTTACTATGGCCATCTCGCTTTGACCTAGTCTTATGTTGATTTTTTCCTTCCATATTTTAACGTTATTTATATATTGGCTGGAGGGATACTTAAACAGTATGTAGTTGAAAGCCTCTAAGGAAGGTATAAATCTTTGATCATAATATCTAGCCTTTCCAAGCAATAGATAGGCTTCATCCATAATTGGGTTTTCCTCCTTCCCATTTATGTTCATTGAATGTTTTTGTATGGCTAAAGCTGCTTTTTCCTCTGCTTGAGAAAAAGGAGTTTGAATATCATTTTGAAAATCCTTAGCTGTCTCCTCTGAACTATACTTTTCTAATGATAATAATTCCCAAAAGTTGTCTTTTTCTTCTTCATTTAAAGATTCCAAGGCTTCGCCCAACAAATTGTTCCCATTATACAGGTAGTTGTATTTAGTTGTTATAGAATGAAAATTTTTATTTAAAAACTTGTCCTTTTTTCTAGAACAGCCAACAATAACAAAAGCTGATATAAGTCCTATAAAAATATATTTAAGCCTAATTTTATTAAACATAAGTAAAATATTAACAGAAATAATCTACAGATATTGCCTATAAAACCAAAAATACTCAACTTTTTATACATTTGCTGTAAAAGATTAAATTTTGAAAGGCGAAGTATTAATTACAATTAAAATAGATGGTCTTGAGGCCACAATTAAAGGTTCAAAAGATCAAACCATTCTAGATGTGGCTCTTGAAAATGATGTAGAAGCTCCATATTCATGTCAAGGCGGAGCTTGTGCAACATGTATTGGCAGGTTAGTCTCTGGTAATGCAGCAATGCAGCAGAATCATATTCTTACAGATGAAGAAATAGATGATGGCTTAATTTTAACGTGTCAAGCACTTCCTCTTAGCAGTTCTCTTTATGTAGACTATGATGACGTTTAAATAATCTCTTTTATTTTTTTAATTATTTCTTCAGGCGTAATACTATTAATTGCTTGCTTATATTCTTCTGGTGATTTATTGCCATATATAGAAGTAGGAATTTTAGGATATCTGTTTTTATCAACAAGAATGGAATATTTTGAGTTTTGATTAAAAGGTGCAAAGCCTGCATAAGGATGTGTTACGCCCCAAATTGTTAAAACCTTAACGCCATACATTGCGGCTAAATGACCATTTGCCGAGTCCATTGAAATCATTAAGTCCAAATTTGAAATAAAGTCAAGCTGATCTGAAAGCGTAAATCCTTCAGCTAGGCTGAAAATATTTTCGTTTCCTTCTGATATTATTTTTAGTTGTTTCCCTTCATTCTCTTCTCCGCCAAATAACAGGATTGTATGTTCTTTGGAAATACTTTCCATTACTTCCTTCATCTTTTCTAATGAATAGGTCTTTGCTTTGTGCTTCGCAAATGGCGCTATTCCTATTAACTTTTTGTTAAAATCTATTTTATTTGTTATTGCGTGTCCGGATAAATTTGTTTTTTTAGGGAATACGGTTTTAGAAAAGTTTAGATTATAATTAATGTTCTTAAATACATCTAAATATCTTTGGTGCGTTGTCTTGAGTTGCTTAAAATGTTTGCCCTTTATCAACTTTTCTTTTTCATTTCTTCCCTTGTCAATCTGATAAAAATTCCTGCCCCATAAAAATTTAAGAAAATTTGTTCTTAAAACTCCGTGCAAATCAATTACCGCATCAATTCCTAATTGTTTCAACTCATAATATAGTTTAACTACGCCTAATAGTCCTTTATGTTTTTCTTCTAAATCTATAGCAATAATATTTGCATCTTTAAATTCTCTAAATATTTCTATATAGCCTGGCTTTGTTAAAATAGATATTTTGGTTGCCGGGAAATCCCTTTTTACAAGTCTAACTATAGGCACAGTCATTGCCACGTCTCCCATTGAAGAAAGTCTGATAATTAAAATATGTTTAATTGCTTCCAATATAATGTTAAAGAAATATTATTTGTTTTTTCTAAGTATGGGATTAAGCTCTTCATCGTTATACATTTTCATCTGCTTATAGGTTTTCATGTATTTTTGCCCTTTTGATATCTCGTCTAAAAGCTCATCTATTGCCAATGACAAGTCTTCCCTCTGTTGAATCAGCACCTCTAGCTTTAAGCTACATTTTTCTTTATGGTTCTCTGAGGCATCAATCCTGTTTGCTTCAATCCTCATGTGATATATTTTTAGCTCTAAAATTGAAAGTCTGTCTAAGGCCCATGCTGGGCTTTCTGTGTTGATTGAAGCGTCTTGTAATATTTTAACGTTAGAATATTTTTTTAAAAAATATTCGTCCAGCAATTCTACAGTGTCTGTTCGTTGTTGATTTGATGCGTCAATTTTTCGTTTTAAGCTTAGTGCCTCCGCGGGATCAATTTCTGGATCTCGAATTATATCTTCATAGGCCCATTGGAGCGTATCTATCCAGGCCTTTTTATAAAGTACGCTTTCTATGTATTCCTCTTCTATTTTATACTTGTTTGTAAAAGGCTGCTCAATGATTGCTGTTTTTTTATAATCTCTCGTTGCTTGATTAAAAATTTCGATTGCTTTTTTTGAAAACATAGCTCTTATTTAAACATCAAATATACCTTATTTAAAATAAATTATATGTGCTGGACATATAAAGCCCTTGCAGAATAAGACTCTAGTCTAGGTCAATCAAAAATCATTGTAATCATGGAAAGATTTGTATATTTGCAAGACAAATTAATTTAATTGACAATGAGAGGGTTTTTTTACGGAATAGAAAACATCTTTGTAAACTATCTTTTTCTGCCTTTTGATTTTTTAAGAGATCTTGGTGAGAATGACTGGTGGCTGTCAAATATCGTAGGGTGGTTCTTTTTTATACTTCTGTTTGGAGCATTCGTTTATTGGATGCTGCAATTAAAGTCTTTCAATGATAATAACGAAGAAGATAAAAGCGTCACTGCTCATTCTTATTTATAAATCAAATCCAATATCCTTTCTGTAATACATGTTTTTAAAATATATTTTTGATATATTTTTGTAGGATATTGATAGTGCATTCTTATAGTTTTCAGATAAAGACGTGACGGCCAAAACTCTGCCTCCAGAAGTTACAGTTTTTTTGTTTTTTGTAACCGCTCCTGCATGAAAGGCTATAGATCTGTCAACCTGCTCAAGCCCAATAATTTCATGTCCTTTTTCATATTTTTCTGGATAACCCCCTGATGCCAACACAACTGTAACAGCTTCCTTGTTATCAATTAATAGCTGTTGGTCTGATAACGTTTTGTTGTGAAGAGATATAAAAACCTCTACTATGTCATTTTGAATTCTTGGAAAAACAACTTGTGTTTCTGGATCTCCCATTCTAACATTATATTCAATAACAAAAGGGTCCTCATTAACCTTAATCAGTCCTATAAAAATAAAGCCTTGATAGGGAATATTGTCTTTTTTTA
>CAZBCJ010000042.1:0-10770 GCA_964490545.1 uncultured Flavobacteriaceae bacterium
TTACCTTTTCTTGAAAACCAGTTTGTTCATCAATCTCAACTTCATATGTTATACCTTGTTCGATATTTTCATACTGAATCTTACCAGAAAAATCAGAAACAATTACTCCATTGTAAGGATCCCATTGACATATTAATGTGTCCTTTTTAATTTTTTTTCCATTTTTAATAAATATGGTAGAGCCATAAGGAATGTTGTTATTACTTAAAACCAGACCCGTAGTAACATCAATTATTTTCAATTCTGAAGATCTTGAAACCACAATATTAATATTATTGCCTTCACCATCAGTTCCCTTAACTGTCTTTAAATCCTCTATTTCTACTTTACCATTATATTTAGAAATAATACTATTTTCCTCAGATATATTTCCAGCAATACCACCAACATGGAATGTTCTTAGGGTAAGTTGTGTGCCTGGTTCACCAATTGACTGTGCAGCAACTACACCAACAGCTTCTCCAATTTGCACCATTTTTCCTGTTGCCAAATTTCTTCCATAACATTTTGAACATATACCTTTTTTAGATTCACAAGTCAAAGCAGATCTAACTTCAATATTATCAATTACAGAATTTTCTATCACATTAGCAATTTCATCATTTATAAGATCACCTGAAGCTACAATTAAGTCAGAATTTATTGGATTATAGATGTCATGTAAAGATGTTCTACCTAGAATTCGTTCTTCCAATTTTTCTACTACTTCCTCATTCTTTTTTAAAGGAGCCACATTAATACCTCTTAAGGTTCCACAATCATTTTCTGTAATTATAACATCTTGAGAAACATCAACAAGCCTACGAGTTAGATATCCAGCATCTGCTGTTTTTAATGCAGTATCTGCAAGACCTTTTCTCGCACCATGCGTAGATATAAAATATTCTAAAATTGATAAACCTTCCTTAAAATTTGACAATATTGGATTCTCAATAATTTCGCCTCCGCCAGCAGTTGATTTCTTAGGTTTTGCCATAAGACCTCTCATTCCTGAAAGCTGTCTAATTTGTTCTTTAGACCCTCTAGCTCCTGAATCTAACATCATATATACAGAATTAAATCCTTGCTGATCCTCTCTAATTCTTTTCATAGAAAGCTCAGTTAATTCTGCATTTGTTGAAGTCCATATATCAATAACCTGGTTATATCTCTCATTATTTGTAATTAAACCCATATTATAGTTATCTCTAATTCCATCAACCTCTTTATTTGCTTTATTGATCATCTCATTTTTCTCATTAGGAATAATTATATCTCCCAAACTAAATGATAAGCCTCCTTCAAATGCAAATTTATAACCAAGTGTTTTAATATCATCTAAAAATGCTGCTGTTTCAGGGACATTAGTTTCTTTCAAAATTCTTCCTATAATATCTCTTAATGATTTTTTTGTTAAGATTTCATTTATATATCCCGCTTTTTCTGGCACTTTTTCATTAAATAAAACCCTACCAACAGTTGTTTTAATAATTTTATTTACAAGTTTTGTTTTATCATCATTATAATCAAATGTTCTTACTTTTATAGAGGCATTTAAGTCTACTTTTCTCTCATTATAAGCAATAATTACCTCGTCCGGTGAATAAAAAGTTAAACCCTCGCCAATTACGTTAATTTCTTTATCTGATATTTTTAGTTTTGTCATATAGTATAAACCTAAAACCATATCTTGTGATGGAACAGTAATTGGAGAACCATTAGCAGGATTCAAAATATTATGAGATGCTAACATTAATAGCTGAGCTTCAAGAATTGCTTCTGGACCAAGTGGAAGGTGCACTGCCATCTGATCTCCATCAAAATCAGCATTAAATGCTGTACATACTAGCGGATGTAATTGTATCGCTTTTCCCTCTATTAATTTTGGCTGAAATGATTGTATTCCCAATCTATGTAATGTAGGTGCTCTATTTAATAATACAGGGTGACCCTTTAAAACATTTTCTAGAATATCCCAAACAACTGGATCTCTTCTATCAATAATTTTTCTTGCAGATTTTACAGTTTTTACTATTCCTCTTTCCATTAACTTTCTAATAATAAATGGCTTATATAGTTCTGCAGCCATATTTTTAGGGAGTCCACATTCAAATAATTTCAAGTCAGGCCCAACAACAATAACTGACCTGGCAGAATAATCAACCCGTTTACCTAATAAATTCTGCCTGAATCTACCTTGCTTTCCTTTCAATGAATCTGAAAGAGATTTTAATGGCCTATTTGACTCAGTTTTTACAGCAGATGATTTCCTGGTATTATCAAATAAAGAATCAACTGATTCTTGAAGCATTCTTTTTTCATTTCTCAAAATAACTTCAGGGGCTTTGATTTCAATTAATCTTTTTAATCTATTATTCCTTATAATTACTCTTCTATAAAGATCATTTAAATCTGAAGTGGCAAATCTACCTCCATCAAGTGGGACTAATGGCCTCAGTTCTGGCGGAATTACTGGAACAGCCTTCATTATCATCCACTCAGGTAAATTCTCCCTATTTAGATTCCCTTCTTTAAATGATTCAACTACTTGAAGTCTTTTTAATGCTTCAGTTTTTCTTTGCTTAGAAGTTTCATTATTTGCCTTATCTCTTAATTCATAAGAAAGCTCAGACAAATCAATTCTTGAAAGTAAATCAATAAGACACTCTGCTCCCATTTTTGCAATAAATTTTTCTGGATCTTCATCATCTAAATACATGTTTTCTGGAGGTAATTCCTCCAAAATATTTAAATACTCTTCTTCTGTTAAAAAATCCATCTTAGTAACAGGATCTCCTTCAAAATTTACAGCAACCCCAGGTTGAATAACTACATACCTCTCGTAATATATAATCATATCTAATTTCTTAGAAGGCAATCCAAGCAGATAACCTATCTTATTAGGAAGCGATCTAAAATACCATATATGGGCTACAGGAACAACAAGATTTATATGACCAACACGATCTCTTCTTACCTTTTTCTCAGTAACTTCAACACCACATCTATCACAAACTATTCCTTTATATCTTATTCTTTTATATTTTCCACATGCACATTCATAATCTTTAACAGGTCCGAAAATTCTTTCACAAAACAGACCATCTCTTTCAGGTTTATGAGTTCTATAATTTATAGTTTCTGGTTTCAAAACTTCTCCCCTTGAAGCAGCTAAAATTGACTCAGGTGATCCAAGTCCTATAGAAATCTTATTAAATTTCAAAACTTTTTTGTCTTGTTTTCTTACCATAATAAATGAATTATTATTATTAATTTATTCTTCTAATCTTATATCTAATCCTAGTCCCTTAAGCTCATGCATTAATACATTAAATGATTCAGGCAGTCCAGGTCTTGGCATAGAATCGCCCTTAACTATAGATTCATAAGTTTTAGCTCTTCCTACAACATCGTCAGATTTAACTGTTAATATTTCTCTTAAAGTACTTGATGCACCATATGCTTCTAATGCCCATACTTCCATCTCTCCAAATCTCTGTCCACCAAATTGTGCTTTACCTCCTAGTGGTTGTTGAGTGATAAGAGAGTATGGTCCAATTGATCTTGAATGCATTTTATCATCAACCATATGCCCTAGTTTCAACATATAAATAACTCCAACAGTAGCCGCTTGATCAAATTTTTTCCCAGTTCCACCATCATATAAATAAGTGTGACCAAAATTAGGAACATTACCCTTACTGGTGATTTCATTAATTTCATCTAATGAGGCACCATCAAAAATTGGTGTTGAATACTTCTTATCAAGATTCTTTCCTGCCCATCCTAGAACTGTTTCGTAAATCTGACCTATGTTCATTCTTGAAGGAACACCAAGTGGATTTAAAACAATATCTACAGGGGTTCCATCATCTAGGAATGGCATATCTTCTTCTCTTACAATTTTAGCTACAATACCTTTGTTACCATGCCTACCTGCCATTTTATCTCCAACCTTTAATTTTCTTTTCTTAGCTATATATACTTTAGCTAATTTTATAATTCCTGGTGGTAATTCATCTCCAACAGAAATTGTAAATTTTTCTCTTCTCAATGATCCTTGAAGATCATTTTCTTTAATCTTATAATTATGAATAATTTGAGAGACAATATTATTTGTTTTAGCATCCGCTGACCATTTTCCTGCAACTAAATGAGCGTAATCATCAGCAGTATTCAACATCTTTAATGTAAATTTCTTTCCTTTTGGAAAGATTTCTTCTCCTAAATCATTGAATATCCCTTGTGACGTTTTTCCAGATAGTATTTTAAATAATTTTTTAACTAGAATTTTTCTTAAGGCTTCAAATTTTTCATCATAAATCTTCTCTAATTCTTTTATATCATCTTTATCTTGTAGTCTTTTTCTTTTATCTTTTACTGCCCTTGCAAAAAGTTTCTTGTCAATTACTATGCCATTTAATGAAGGTGGTGCTTTTAAAGAAGCATCTTTAACATCTCCTGCCTTATCTCCAAATATTGCTCTAAGGAGTTTTTCCTCTGGGGTAGGATCACTTTCACCTTTTGGAGTAATTTTTCCAATTAATATATCTCCAGGTTTTATTTCAGCTCCAATCCTAATCATACCATTCTCATCCAAATCTTTGGTGGCTTCTTCCGAAACATTTGGTATATCATTAGTTAGCTCTTCATTGCCTAATTTTGTGTCTCTTACTTCAATTGAATATTCATCAATATGAATTGATGTAAAAACATCATCTCTTACAACTTTTTCTGAAATAACAATTGCATCTTCAAAATTATAACCTTTCCATGGCATAAATGCAACTTTAATATTTCTACCCAAAGCTAATTCGCCATCATTTGTAGCATAACCTTCACATAAAA
This sequence comes from uncultured Flavobacteriaceae bacterium, assembly GCA_964490545.1. Taxonomy (GTDB): domain Bacteria; phylum Bacteroidota; class Bacteroidia; order Flavobacteriales; family Flavobacteriaceae. The sequence goes on from CAZBCJ010000042.1 coordinate 4,828, forward strand.
CTTGACCCTTAATCACCTTATCACCTTTAGAAACAATTGGTTTTAAATTAACACAGGTTCCTTGATTTGTTTTCTTAAATTTTGTTAGATTATATGTTTTAGTTCCTGAATCAAAACTTGTCAATAATTGCTCTTGATTTCTACTATAGGTAATAATAATTTTATCAGCATCAACATAATCAACTCTACCATTATCTTCTGCATTAATAAGAATTCTTGAGTCAGATGCTACTTGTCTTTCAAGACCGGTGCCAACTATTGGTGATTCTGGCAAAAGCAATGGAACCGCTTGCCTCATCATATTTGACCCCATCAATGCTCTATTGGCATCATCATGTTCTAAAAAAGGTATTAAAGAAGCGGATATGGAAGCAATTTGATTTGGAGCTACATCGGTATAATGAACTTTATTAGATTCTATTACAGGAAAATCACCTTCCATTCTTGCAATTATCATATCATCAATAATCTTGCCTTTTTTATCAATCCGAACATTTGATTGTGCAATTAACTTCTCCTCTTCTTCTTCAGCACTTAAATACACAGGGTCTGAGTTTATATCAACTTTTCTATTATTAACCTTTCTATAAGGAGTTTCAATGAATCCCATACCATTAATCTTAGCAAATACACTGAGTGAAGAAATTAATCCAATATTAGGTCCTTCTGGGGTTTCAATTGGACAAAGTCTCCCGTAATGTGTATAATGAACGTCTCTAACTTCAAAACCAGCTCGTTCCCTTGAAAGACCTCCTGGTCCTAATGCAGATAATCTTCTCTTATGAGTAATCTCTGCTAATGGATTAGTTTGATCCATAAACTGAGATAATTGATTTGTTCCAAAGAATGTATTTATAACAGATGAAAGAGTTTTTGCATTAATAAGATCTATTGGAGTAAAGACCTCATTATCTCTTACATTCATTCTTTCTCTTATAGTTCTTGCCATTCTTGCCAATCCAACACCAAACTGAGAAGATAATTGTTCTCCTACAGTTCTAACTCTCCTATTAGATAAATGATCTATATCATCTATCTCAGCCTTAGAATTTATTAATTCAATCAAATACTTTATTATTGTTATGATATCCTCAGTAGTTAAAACTTGATTGTCCATGCCAAGATCAAGTCCTAATTTTTTATTCATTCTATATCGACCAACCTCTCCTAATTTATATCTTTGATCACTAAAAAATAACTTGTCAATAATCCCTCTAGCTGTTTCTTCATCTGGTGGCTCAGCATTTCTTAGTTGTCTGTAAATATGTTCGACTGCTTCTTTTTCTGAATTTGTAGGATCTTTTTGGAGAGTATTATGAATAATTGCATATTCACCTTTTTGATTACTCTCCTTGTGAATTAAAACTGTCTTAATTTCAGCTTCTATAATTTGTTCAACATTTTCCTTGTCAATTTCAGTGTCTCTATCAAGTAAAACTTCGTTCCTCTCAATCGAAACAACCTCTCCAGTATCTTCATCTACGAAATCTTCATGCCAAGTATTTAAAACACGGGCAGCTAATTTTCTGCCATAATACTTTTTTAAATTATTTTTAGAAACCTTGATTTCTTCAGCTAAATCAAATATTTCAAGAATATCCTTATCTCTTTCATATCCTATTGCTCTAAATAAGGTAGTTACAGGTAATTTTTTCTTTCTATCTATATATGCGTACATAACACTGTTTATGTCTGTAGCAAATTCAATCCAAGACCCTTTAAATGGAATTACACGAGCAGAGTATAATTTAGTTCCATTTGCATGAAATGATTGTCCAAAAAATACACCAGGAGATCTATGTAATTGTGAAACAACAACCCTTTCAGCACCATTTATACAAAATGTTCCACTTGGTGTCATGTAAGGAATAGTACCCAAATAAACATCTTGAACAATTGTTTCAAAATCTTCATGTTCCGGATCAGTACAGTATAATTTTAATCTTGCCTTTAATGGAACACTATAAGTTAAACCTCTTTCAATACATTCTTGAAGATTATATCTAGGAGGATCAACAAAATAATCAATAAATTCTAATACAAATTGATTCCTAGTATCAGAAATTGGAAAATTGTCCATAAAGGTGTTATATAAACCTTCATTTTCTCTTTCCTCAGACTTAGTTTCTAGTTGAAAAAAGTCCTTAAATGATTTAATCTGAATATCTAAGAAGTCAGGATAATTAATCAATTTTTTTATTGATGAAAAATTGATTCTTTCTGCTCTTTTTGATGACATCTATTATATAAGTTTAAATTTTAAAATATGTTACGTTTATCTTTAAGCACGAATAGGCATAGATGTTAAGATAAATTCTTAACATCTATGCCTATGAACTTTTATATGTTGAACTTACTTAAGTTCAACCTCAGCACCAGCTTCTTCTAATGATTTTTTCATTCCTTCAGCTTCATCCTTGCCAACAGCTTCCTTTATAGTCTTAGGTGCTCCATCTACTAATTCCTTAGCATCTTTCAAACCTAAACCAGTTAGTTCTTTAACTAGTTTAACTACAGCAAGCTTTGAACCTCCAGCTGCTTTAAGAATCACATCAAATTCTGATTTTCCTGCGTCTCCAGCATCAGCAGCACCTGCAGCTGCTCCACCAACAGGGGCCGCCACAGCCGTTGCGGCTGGTTCTATTCCGTATTCATCTTTTAAAATATCAGCTAATTCACTTACCTCTTTTACTGATAAGCTAACTAACTTTTCTGCGAAAGTTTTTAAATCTGCCATTTTTCTATTTTTATGTAATTTTTGTTAATATTTAATTTTATTCTTTATTTGTTTCTTCAGGGTCCTGCTCAGTAGGTGCCTCAGCAGAAGCCTCCTCAGTAGGTGTCTCATCAGAAACCTCCTCAGCAGAAGCCTCTTTATCAGTTGATTGTTCTTCCCTATTAGACAGGGTCTGAATAATTCCTGATAATTTGCTACTACTAGATTTTAATGCTGAAATAATATTTCTTGCTGGTGATTGTAATAATAGAACAATTTCTCCAATAATCTCTTCTTTTGATTTAATTGAGGATAAAAGTTCTAATTGTTCATCACCTAAGTATATGTCATTTTCAATAATTGCACCCTTTAAAATAGGCCTATCAGATTTCCTTCTAAAATCCTTAATAACCTTTGCTGGAGCATTTCCAACATCAGATAACATTAATGAAGTATTACCTTTAAGAGTTTCTAAAAGATCACCAAAATCTTTATCCGAAGCTGTCATTGCTTGTTCAAGAAACGTGTTCTTCATTACTGCAAGTTTAACTCCTGATTTAAAGCACAATCTTCTTAAATTAGATGTTTCTATAGAATTAAGTCCAGAAATGTCCGTCAAATAAATAATCCCATTATTAGATAACACATCTGTTATCTCAGTAATTGCTTTAGATTTTTCTTCTCTTTTCATAATTCAATTCTAAATTTTTGGGTCTATTGCTAAACTTGGGCTCATAGTTGAAGAAATATAAATACTCCTCAAATAGGTTCCCTTAGATGAATTTGGCTTAAGCTTAACTATTGTTTGAATTAATTCATTAGCATTTCCAGCTATCTTATCAGCTGCAAAAGAAACTTTTCCAATAGCAGCATGAATAATCCCTGCTTTATCTACCTTAAAATCTATTTTTCCTGATTTAACATCGGAAACAGCCTTACCAATATCCATAGTTACAGTTCCAGTTTTTGGGTTTGGCATTAAGCCTCTTGGACCTAATACACGACCCAATGGGCCTAACTTACCCATAACACTAGGCATTGTAACAATAACATCTACATCAGTCCATCCCTTTTTTATTTTCTCTAGATACTCATTTAAACCTACGTAATCCGCACCTGCTTTTTTTGCTTCATCTTCCTTGTCTGGTGTAACCAAAGCTAAAACTTTTACATCCTTACCTGTGCCATGAGGTAAAGAAACAACTCCTCTAATCATTTCATTAGCTTTTTTAGGATCAACTCCCAATCTAATAGCTAAATCTACTGAACTATCAAATTTTGTAGTAGTTATATCTTTTAAAAGTGTACATGCCTCTTCTAATGAATATAGTTTACTATTATCAATTTTTTCAATTACAGACTTTCTATTTTTTGTTAATTTGCTCATTCTAAATTCAAATTATTTAGGTGGTTGCCCTCCTTTAACATTTATTCCCATTGATCTTGCAGTACCAGCAATCATTTTCATTCCTGATTTAACGGTAAATGCATTTAAATCTACCATTTTATCTTCGGCAATTTTCTTTATCTGATCCCAAGATACTTTTGAAACTTTATTGATATTAGGCTCTCCAGATCCTTTTTTCACTTTTGCAGCTTCCTTTAATTGAACTGCTGCAGGTGGAGTTTTTATTACAAACTCAAAAGATTTATCCTTATAAATGGTAATAACTACAGGTAATATCTTTCCAGGCTTATCCTGGGTTCTTGAATTAAATTGCTTGCAAAATTCCATGATGTTGACACCAGCTGCTCCTAAGGCAGGACCTACAGGAGGAGAAGGATTGGCAGCACCACCTCTTACTTGTAACTTGATAACTTTACCTATTTCTTTTGCCATAATATTAATTAAGTTTTTATGATTTTAAATTTGGAAGCAGTAAAATCATAAGTCTCTGTAACATTTATTTTTATAACTTTTCAACTTGCATATAGCTTAATTCCAAAGGAGTTTTTCTCCCAAAAATTCTAACCATTACTTCAAGTTTCCTTTTTTCTTCATTTATTTTTTCAATTGTTGCATCAAATCCATTAAATGGCCCATCAATAACCTTAACATTTTCACCATGGATGAATGGAATAATAATATCTGTTTCATCCTGAAGAGATAATTCATCGACTTTTCCTAGCATTCTATTAACCTCAGCCTGTCTCATAGGAATAGGTTCTCCACCCTTAGTTTCTCCTAAAAATCCTATAACATTTGTAATAGATTTAATTATGTGTGGAATTTCTCCAGATAGATTGGCTTTAATCATGATATAACCAGGAAAATATGTTTTATCTTTTGTAACCTTCTTTCCTTTTCTGATTTGGACAACTTTTTCCTGTGGAACAAGGATTTCCTCTACAAAACTACTCATACCCAATCTAGAAATTTCATTCTCAATATAGGTTTTAATCTTGTTCTCTTGGCCACTTACAGCTCTAACAACATACCACTTATTTTCTGAATTGTTCTCTGCCATTAATATTAATTTATCAAATTAAAATATCCTTCTATTATCTCACTGAAAACACTATCCAAGCCCCATATAATCAAAGAAAAAATTATTGAAAAAACTCCAACTAATACTGTTAGTTCTAAACCTTCATTAAAGCTTGGCCAACTAACGTGATTTTTTAGTTCTCCGTATGATTCCTTAAAATATTTTAAAATTCCTAACATATTATTTTTCTTGCACGGGTTGAGAGACTCGAACTCCCGACACCTGGTTTTGGAGACCAGTGCTCTACCAACTGAGCTAAACCCGTAAACATAAGTCAAGGTATTTCGTTAATAAAACAAAATACCTTAACATTAATTATTTATGGATTTTATTATTCTACAATCTCAGTTACCTGTCCAGCACCAACTGTTCTACCACCTTCACGAATAGCAAAACGTAATCCAACACTCATTGCAATTGACTGAATTAATTCAACATTAATTGTTAAATTATCCCCAGGCATAACCATCTCAACACCAGATGGTAATTCAATTGTTCCTGTAACATCAGTTGTTCTAACATAAAACTGAGGTCTGTAGTTGTTATGGAAAGGAGTATGTCTTCCTCCTTCTTCTTTCTTTAAAATATAAACTTCCGCCTTAAATTTCTTATGTGGAGTAACAGATCCTTGCTTACAAATCACCATTCCTCTTCTAATATCATGGTATGTGTTCCTACACTAGTAGTTTTATAAACTAAATCTTCCTTATCATCTCTTATAACGGGCTTGTTAGTAGG
>CAZBCJ010000043.1:0-10736 GCA_964490545.1 uncultured Flavobacteriaceae bacterium
CCCGTATATGATCCAGGACCTTTACTAACTGATATTGCTGATAAATCTTTGGGACTTATTTTTGAATTATTTAAAACAGAATCAATAAAAACATGTAAAGATTTTGAATGAGAATAATCATGTGTATTTTCTTCAATACAATCAACTAGCTCTAAATCATTAAAAAGTGAAACAGAACAATTTGTTGTTGAAGTTTCTATGTTTAATATGTAGGCCAACTAATATATTATTTTACCCGTATAATAATCTAAAACCTTTGTTTTAAATATAAAATCATACTTTGAATTAATAAGGGATGAATTAGCATTTAATAATCTAATTCTAGCCTGTTCAAGATCAAAAGAATTTAATGCTCCCAAATCATACCGTTCTTTTGAATTATCAAAAGCTAGTGTTTGAGCCTCTAAAGATTTTTGTGATGCTTGATAAGACTTTAAAGCTGCTTTTGCATCAGTATATGATCTTTGAATACTAGATTCTAAATTCAATTTAGCTTGCTCAAGGGCCAAATTACTAGTGTTCTCAAGAATTTTTGATTTAGTTACTCCTGCTTTTGTCTGGTTCCTATTAAAAATTGGAATAGAAATATTCATATTAACTGAATGTCCTTTATTTTCATCTATTTGATCTATAAATGGATCATCTTCTGTTAAATTAGAAAAATTTGCTGCTGCATTAAATCCATATCCAAGTGAAATGTTAGGTAAATAAGCGCTTTTAGAAATTTTAGTATTCAATTTTGCAATTTCTATATCACGTTCTGCAGCCTTTATTTCATTTCTATTTTCTAATGCATAATTAAGAATTGGTCTAATATCCTTATACATTATGTTTTCAGATGGGACATCAATTTCAATTACTGCAACATCAAATCCTTCATAAGGAATTTGAAGTAACTGCGATAAATTCAATAATGCCAACTCATGATTATTCTCAGCAATCGTTAAATTCTGACTGTCCAAGCTTAGTGTAGCTTGTGTATCAATCAAAGTTGATTCCGGCTGTACCCCCGATTCAACAAGGGCTTGAACTTGTTTTACCTGTAAGACTGAAAATTCATATTGGGATCTAGCCAATTCTAGGTTTTCCTTATTAAATAAAACATTCAAATAAACATTAGCAACATTTAAAGAAATATCATCTCTTAATTTACCTAACTCATATTTATTTTTTTCAAGAGTTAATTTGCTCTGATTCAAAATATTTATATTTCTGAATCCATTAAAAATAGTCTGTGAAAGACCTATTCCTAAACTTGATGAATAAAATTCTCTATCAGCAAATTCTCCTGGATATAATTCAACTTTTCCTATACTCATAGAGCCAGAAATATTAGAGCTAACTCCAGGCATAAAATTACCCTTTGCACTAATTACATCCTGCTCATTTGATAGAATACCGTTTCTTGCTTGAAGAATTGAAATATTATTTTCTAAAGCATATATAACACATTCTTCAAGTGTCCAAACTTTTACTTGACTAAAAATTGATTGTCCAATTATTAGAATAATTATCACTAAACTTTTACTTTTCATAAATACCAATTTTAAAAATTAAATTAATCTGTCATGTCATCAGCGGTCTCATCCTGGCTTCTATCATCATCATCTACTTCTACCTCATCAATTACTATATTCCATACTTTTATGTTATCATTTTCAGTAACACCCTCTAAGATTTCTACATTTATACCATCAGAAATTCCAATCTTAACATTCTTTATTTTATATGTGCCATCCTGTTGTTTAATCTCAACAAATGGTTTATCTGTTAATCTGTTGAATTGTAATAAAGATTCCTTAATGCATAAAATATTTTCCTTATTTCCTGTTTCCATAATTGCATTAGCACTATAGCCTGCTCGTACATTAATATTTTGTGGAATATTTACATCGGCTTTTATTACAAATTGTACCGCTCCTGCCTGCTCTATTCCTTTGGGAGCCACAAAAGTTAATTTTGCTTTAAATTCTTCTTCTTCTAAAGCGCCTAGTACAACTTTAATATCAGAACCTTCCTCAATTTTAGAAACCTCTGTTTCATCTACCTGTCCCTCGAATATCATTAGAGTCATATCTGCAACTGTAGCTATTGTTGTCCCCGCATTAAAATTGTTACTCTCAATTACCTGATCTCCCTCTCTTACTGGAATTTCAAGAATTGTCCCCGCTATTTGAGCTAAAATATTCGTATTAGCAGTACTACCTCCAGTAAGGGTTCCTTTCTTTATAATTTTATAATCATTTTGAGCTTGAGTTAATGCTTCTTTGGACTGCTCCATTGAAAGCTCACTATTTTCAAAATCCTGTTTGGAAATAACTCCCTTTTCAAATAACTTTTTACTTCTTTCAAATAAAGTTTTTGAATTATTATAGGACAATCTTGCTGAATTAATTCTACTATTAGCACTAATAACTGCTTGCTCATTGGGAACCACTCGAATACTTGCTATTAAATCTCCTCTTCTAACTATATCTCCTTCCTCAACTAATATTTTATCTATAATTCCGCTTACTTGAGGTTTTAATTCAATTTCATCTTCAGGATTTAATTTCCCTGTAGCCACTACTTCTTTTACAATAGAGGTGTAAAATGGTTTCTCAGTTTCATAATCAATAATTTCACTAGCATTAGCGTCCTTAAAATATTTTAGCACCCATAGTAAGGATAAAACTACCCCTACAATTACTACGATTTTTAATGTTTTTTTCATATTATTTTTTTTATTTATTCTTCTCTTAATGCGTCTATTGGTTTAATAATTGTTGCCCTTGTTGCTGGAATTAATCCAATTAATGATCCAAAGACAACAAGGATAATCAAGGAAACAAAGACAATAAATATAGAAACAGATGCATTTACTAACACTGAATCTGGACCTTGGCCGTAAGCGGAGTCCACTGCCATTAGTATTCCGCCTGCTGAAATTATTCCAAAAATTCCTGCAATAACTGTTAAAATAACTGCTTCTAATACAATTTGTCTTTTTATCTCAAATGGAGTTGCTCCAATTGCTCTTCTAATTCCTATTTCTTTTGTTCTTTCTTTTACTGTAATTAACAGTATATTTCCAATGGCAAATACACCTGCTATTAGTGTCGCTATTCCTACAAACCAAGTAAGGAATTGCATTCCTAATAAAAATCCTTCAAATCTTTTGAATAATTCTCCAAGATTAAAACTTCCAAAAGCTCTATTATCATCAGGGTGTACAAAATTTAGATTTTTTAATGTAAGCTTGACATCCTTTTCAATTTGTAAAATATCATATCCTTCTTGGCCTGTTACCATTATCCATCCAATATTATCCCCTTGATTATAAACCTTCTGAAAGGTGGTAAAAGGGATATGAATTTGTCCGCCAAAATCAAAATTACCTTGCTTAAAAACCCCTATGACCTTATAATTAATATCATCTATTTCAATATATTCACCTATTGCATTTTCATCCTTTTCAAATAATTGTTCATAAGCATCAGTTGAAATAACAGCAACCTTTTTAGTCTGTTCAATATCATTTTGATTAATGAACCTGCCACTTGTTAAATTCTTTTTTTGCACTTTATCCAATATTGGGAAATCTCCAATTATTCCAAAACCAGCATACAAAATACCTCTAACTACTTGGGACTGTCTTTGATTACGAGGAACCAAAAATTTAATCCCTTCAGTATTATTTTTAATCTTATCAAGATGAGAAAATTTTAATCTTGGTGCTCTTCCTTCTTGATATCCTTTAAAAGGCATACTTGTTGCTTGTCCCCAAATAAAAACACTATTTGTAGCATAGTCACCAAATTCAACATTAAACTTATTTTCTATTCCTCTTGCTGATCCTAAAAGTGCTATTAAAAGTAAAATCCCCCACCAAACACCAATCATGGTTATGATGGTTCTAATTTTATTTTTGGTTAAGCTCTCTGAAAGCTCTTGCCATGTATCAAAATCAAATAAAAATCTAAACATAATTATTCGTCTCTTAGTGCAACAATTGGTTTTATTCTTGAAGCTCTATTAGCAGGCAGCCATGCTGCAAGAGTTCCAGCTATAATAAGTGTTATTGTGGCTCCAACAACTAAACTTGTACTTACCCCAGGATCTTTTATAAAATATTCTTTTAATGTTTCTTCCATTAAATTTAGAACTACACTGCCGGCAATTAATCCAAGGAATCCTGCAATTGAAGTAATTAAAATTGATTCAAAAGTTATTAAAAGCTTTATAGAGTTTGGTGGAGCTCCTAGAGCTTTTCGAATGCCTATCTCTTTTGTTCTCTCTTTAACAATAAATATCATAATATTACTAATCCCTACAATACCTGCTATTAATGTTCCAAAGCCAATAATCAGTACTAGAATCGATAGTACAGCATTAAATTGCGATGTATTTTCCAATTCCTGGGCCTGATTCCTTATTCTAACTGCAGCTTGATCTTCAGGTGCAATAGTAAAAATCTGCTTAATTCTCTTTAGCAGCCTATTGCTAAATGCAATGGCTTGATCACCTGACATACTTGGATTAAATGTTAAATTTATCTGATCAATATAATCATTGCTGCCATAGAGTTGTTGTGCTGTACTAATTGGCATATAGATAATTCTTTCTTCATTACTATCTGACCCCTCAGCCTTATCTGTATACAGGCCAACCACCTTGTATTTTATCTTACTAAGATCAATATATTCTCCAATAGGATCCTTTCCACTAAATAAATCCTCCCAAACTAATTTTCCTATAACAATATTTTTTTCCTTATTTTTTAGATCTAGTTGATTGATATATCTTCCTTTTATAATGTCTGTTTTTTCAATGAACTGATGATCTGGATTTACAGCACGTATAGTATAATTGCTTTTTTCATCCATATATGAAGCTGTAAGATTTTTATATACTCTACCAGAAATAAACTCTATATCATTTTTATATTCTTTTTTTAGGGTTTCATATAGCTCATTATCAAATTGTATTCTTCTTCCTACCTGCATCCCCTCGACAGCTCTTGTTGTCCTTCCTGAATAAATAAAAATTGAATTATTTGCATCTCCTGCAAATTCAGAATTAAAAGAATTCTGTAATCCATTGGCAACTCCAAATAGTATAGCAAATAACATTATGGCAAATGCAACGGTAAAGCCTGAAAGTAGAGTTCTTAATTTATTCTTATTAATACTCTGAAAAATTTCTCTAAAAAAGCCAAAGTCAATCATAATTTAACACCTAACTTGTTTAATATTTTTATCCTGCATAATAATTCCATCTTTTAATTTTATTATTCTCTTGCACATATTGGCAATATCTGTTTCATGCGTAACAATAAGAAGAGTTTTACCTTCGTCATTAAGTTGTTGTAAAAACTGCATTAATTCAATTGATGTAGCTGAATCTAAAGCTCCAGTAGGCTCATCTGCTAATAAAAGTTTAGGTTCTGAAGCAAGTGCTCTAGCAATAGCTACTCTTTGTTTTTGCCCGCCTGATAATTCATTAGGAAGATGCTTTGCCCAGTCTTTAAGACCAACTTTATCTAAATGAAAAAGTGCTTTTTCCTGTCTTTCCCTTCGACCTAATCCTTGATAATACAAAGGAAGTGCAACATTTTCTAATGCATTTTTAAAGGTTATTAAATTAAATGACTGAAAAACAAAACCTAGAAACTTATTTCGATATTGGGCTGCTTTCTTTTCGTCTAAATTTCTTATTTCTACACCATCTAATGAATATTCACCTTCATCATGCTCATCAAGAATTCCAATTATATTTAATAATGTTGATTTTCCAGATCCAGAAGATCCCATGATTGCCACCATCTCTCCTTTTTCTATATTTAAATCTATACCTTTTAAAACGTGCAAACTTGAATCACCCATTTTATAAGATTTATGAAGTTTATTGATTTTAAGCATATATTTTTATTAATAAATTTTAATGTTAATTGTCTTTTAATATTTGAATGTCACTAAAAAATTTTTCAAATAATCTTATTCCTTTAGAAGTTATTTTATATCTAGTCTTAGGATAATTATTTTCAAAACATTTTTTTACATTAATGTATTTTGCTTCTCCTAATTTTTTTAATTGAGTACTCAAATTACCTTTTGTTGATTGTGTCACTTTTAGTAAATAATTAAAATCACAGGTATCAACTGAAATTAAAGTTGACATTATTTTTAATCGGATGATATTAAAAAGTATTTTATCCATAGATCCTTACTCATCTGATTTATGGAAATACAAAAATAGCCCAGGAATTGTAAACCCTAAGTTTAAAGAAAATAAATTCACATATGTATATGAAATTTCTGGCATTACTGCTGATAAGGTCAAAATCAATAGTATTGAGGATCCACCAAGAGTAACTGGCAAATATTTAATTAATATCCCTGAGATTAATAGGCAAATAGCAGAAGTAAATAATATTAAAAATTGTATTGTACCACCTGAATACCCTTGAAGAGAAGATAAGATAATAATAAATACCCAGGCAATTCCAAATGTACTCCAAATGATTTTTATAGTTCTGCTTAAATGTGTCTCATAGCCTATTTCCCTTCCGATTCTAATATTATAATTTGTCATAAAAATCGCTGCAAGAAATGGTATAATAGTCCAAAACATAATATGATGCATATTTGTTTCGAACAAATGCAACACATTAAAATATATAATTGACATTACGGAAATTAAGGCACCCCAGAAAATTAAATTCAATGAAAATGGCCTTAATTGTTCTTTGGTTTTATTAATCATTTGATTAATAATTTCAATATGTTCTTCTGATTCCATAATTTAAAAATTTCAACAAATATAAACTAGTTTGTTTTATAAACCAAATAAATAAAAAAATTATTTTTTAAATTTTTTATAAATAAGAAAACCTATAACACCAGCAACAATATAAGGTATAGCCATTAAATATATTATTCCATCATTTAGACCAGCTGATACACTTTGATCTTCCTGACTCTCCAAAACAGCTCTGCACATTGCACACTGACTAAAAAGATCAGTCAAATTAAAAAAGAAAATTAATATGAGAATTTTAAACTTTTTCATGTTAATAATAAGGAGATATCATTAGATATACTATTACTCCAGTTACTGCTACATATAACCAAAGGGGAAATGTGATTTTCGCAATTTTTTTATGCATAACTATATTATTAGTTATTGCCCTTACATAAGTTATTAATACAAATGGAATAACACAAATTGAAAGCAATATGTGTGATATTAATATAAAATAATAAATATATTTTATTGTTCCTTCCCCGCCGAATGGCGTAGGATCACTTGTCATGTGATAGGCGATATACATAACAAGAAAAAGTAATGACAAGCCAATACAAATTCTCATTAGTAATGCATGAAGCTTCCTTTTTTTTCTTTTAATTAGTATAACTGAAACAATCAAAAGTATTGCAGTCAAGGCGTTTATTCCTGCATAAATAGGTGGCAAAAAAGTTAAAGGCTCAACACCTGGAATTCTAACTGTAAATAATATTGCTACAACAACCGGCACCAATATTGACACAGCTACAATCAGTCTATTATAATTTCTTAATTTATTTGATTCCATTATTCATTAATTAATTTAAACAAGTCTTCCTGAAGCATTGATATCTCTTCTTCCTCTCCATCTATATCAAACTTATCCTTAACATCTACATATCCACGGTAGTAAATCTTTGGATTTCCTAACTCATCAATTCTACATCTAATATAGCCTTGTTTATCAATAAGAGCAAAATACCCTGAATGCTCAAAACCATCTACAAATGAACTACCTGAAGCAGTGTATAAGTTGAACCCATTATTGGCTAAATCGTATATTTTCTTCTTATCACCAGTTAGCAAATGCCAAGACTGATTTGTTATTCCGTATTCCGTCTCATATTTCTTTAAAATTTCAACAGTATCATATTCTGGATTAATAGAAAATGAGGCAATTCCAAAGTTCTTATAATTTTTTAAATTGTTTTGAATCTGAACAAGATTGTTATTCATTATCGGACAAATCGTTGTGCATGTAGTAAAGAAAAATTCAATAATATAAGCCTTGCCCAAAAAGTCATTATTAGAAATTCTCTTCCCATTTTGATTAATAAAATTAAATGAGGGAACCTTCTTCTTACTTCCATCAATTTCTAAAAATGCTAAAGGCTCTGAATCAATTATTAAATGATCTATTTTAGAGCTTCTATTATCACTTCTGACAATATCATTGTTTTGAATTCTATCTATAATTTTGGGAATGAAAATACTTCCAAAAATTAGTATTATTAATGATATCCCGATATATGAATTATTTCTGGGTTTCAAGATTTTCTAAATTTTTTATTCTTCTGTTGTTTGAATCAAACTTTCCTTTTCTTTTTTGCCTATATTCAGTAAATAAAATTCTAATATCATCACTCATTTTGTTTTTTATCTCTGATACTTTTATAGCATTGTATGAATATAATCCGTATAATGATATCTCCTTTTCAATCTCATCCTCAGATCTGTTATCGATTCTGCCCCTTTGATTATTCAATTTATCTATTATGAAAACTTGATTAGTAGCCAGAGTTGAATCTAATTCTATTTGAGTTCTTAAAGATCCATATAATCCCTTAATTTGTTCATCTGTCCCTTGTGCAAAATGCCAATATTTTAGCTCATCTGACTTGTGCAATTCTTTTTTTACCTGTTTCAAATTTGATTCAGATCCTAAAGTTGAGATAGTGACTATTTGAAATTTTTTAAATCCAAGAAACTTGTCATATATAAGTTCCTTTAGATTTAAGACTGATGTAATATTATTCATTGGGTCTTTACCTAAAAAAGACAATACGGTAATATTATCATTAAATAATTTCTCTTCACTATCAAAAAAGTTAAAATCATCAAGATCATTAACATTAGTTTTCAAAATATCTAAAGGATTGTAATTATGGGTTGATGGATACAAAAACAGCAAGAAAGTAACTGGGAGTAAAAATAACACACCTAGAATAAACCATTTTCTAATAAATTCCTTTTTCACTAAAAATGAAATGTAAAAATTAAAAATCTTTTTTTATGTAGTCAATATTTCCTTGATCAAAAATATATCCTGCCTCCTGAATTAATATAAAGACTAGATATAATACAAGAAAAACAAAAGTCCAAACAACAACCCTTCTAAGGGTTTTAGTCTCATCTCTCATATGCATAAAATCCCATGTAATATAATATGCTTTTACAATGGTGAGTGAAATAAAAATCCAATTAAGAATTTTCATATTCAGAAAATATGTCAACAAAATCTTAGGCTTAACTATACCAAGCACAACTTCCACTGCAGTTACAATCGAAAGCAAGAATAATACACCCCATATTTTTTGAGTAATATTTTTAAACTTAATTAATCCTCTAAAAAGCTCTAAATTATGTTCTTGATGTGACATTTATTATAATTTATTAAACAAGATAAAAGAATGTAAATACAAATACCCAAACTAGATCAACAAAGTGCCAATAGAGGCCTACCTTTTCAACCATTTCATAATGGCCTCTTTTTTCATATGTACCCAAAATAACATTAAAAAATATTATGATATTTAGAATTACACCAGAAAACACATGGAATCCATGAAATCCTGTTATAAAGAAGAAAAAGTCTGCAAATAAAGGCATTCCATATTCGTTCTCCCATAAATTAGCTCCATTAACAATTGATTTTCCATTTGCCCTTAAAATATTCAATGATTCTTCTCTTGACAAAATAGTTTTTTCTCCATTTTCATCCAAAATTTGTGTTCTTACTAAAATGTTTGGAGAAGCCTCCATTCCTTCAATTACCTCATCTATAGAATAAGTTGGCAGTGATCCTTCATCATAAAACCAAAGACCATTGGTCTCTTCATGTTGAATTCTATCACTATAATGTTTATGAGCAAAATCATCAATTGCTACCCTGTGATGAGAATGAGAATCAACAAATTGTAAGATATTTCCACCCTTAGTTTTTACAGCCCCATAATCCCCATTAATAAAAGTTGACCATTCCCAGGCTTGAGATCCTACAAATATCAAACCTCCAAAAATTGTAAGTAACATGTAAAAGGCTACTTTAGATTGTTTCATTTTATGACCAGCATCAACAGCCAAAACCATTGTTACCGATGACATGATTAAAACAAATGTCATAAATGCTACATAAATCATTGGTAATTCCTGCCCATGAAGAAAAGGGACATGCGTAAAAACTTCATCTGCAATAGGCCACGAATCTAGGAATTCAAATCTAGCATAACCATATGCAGCTACAAATCCAGAAAAAGACAAGCCATCTGAAAGTAAAAAGAACCACATCATCAACTTCCCATAGGAGGCATCTAATGGCTTATTTCCCCCACTCCATGTTGTCTCCTTTGATGAAACACTAACTGCAGAACTCATATTTTCTGTTGTTTTTAAGCGCCACAAAAATAACTATTTTATCTGAAGAAAACTAGAAATAAGAACAAGTAAATCCATAAAATATCTACAAAATGCCAAAATATCGAAGCCAACTCAAATCCTAAGATATTATTTATTGAATATTTCCTTTTTATATTTCTATATATTACAAATAAAAGCACTAATAATCCTGCTGCTACATGAATAATGTGAACAAATGCAATTAAAAAAATAAATGAAGAAGTTATGCTGCTTGTTGGGCCTGTAAAATGATAGCCATTTTCGATAATTTCATTAAATCCAATAAATTGACTAAC
>CAZBCJ010000044.1:0-6099 GCA_964490545.1 uncultured Flavobacteriaceae bacterium
AACCTGATTCAGGATCAGATGCAAATTCAGCTAAATCAAAAGCAAAATTATCAGAAGATAAAAAGCATTATATTATAAATGGCCAGAAAATGTGGATTTCAAATGGTGGATTTGCTGATCTATATATTGTTTTTGCAAAAATTGATAATGACAACACTTTAACTGCATTTATAATAGAAAGGTCTTACGATGGTATAACTATGAATGAAGAAGAAGATAAACTTGGAATTAAAGGTTCGTCAACCAGACAAATATTTTTTAATGACGTAAAAGTTCCAGTAGAAAATCTATTGGGTAAAAGAGAAGAGGGTTTTAAAATTGCATTAAATGTTCTAAACATAGGAAGAATAAAATTAGGTGCTGGTGTTCTAGGAGGATGTAGAGGTGTTATTGATAGTTCAATAAATTATTCTAAGGAGAGAATTCAATTTAAAGTTCCTATATCTTCATTTGGTGCTATAAAATACAAAATATCAAACATGATAATTAAAACATTTTCCTGTGAATCAATATGTTATAGGGCAGGAAATGATATTGAAAATAAAATATCTGAATTTGAAAATTCTGGCTTATCTAAAAATGAATCAGAAATTAAAGCCATAGAGTTGTTTTCTGTTGAATGCGCAATATCTAAAATATACGGTTCTGAAATTTTAGATTATGTAGTAGATGAAGGTGTGCAAATATATGGTGGTATGGGTTTTTCGGAAGAAGCTCCTATGGCTAGGGCCTATAGAGATGCAAGGATTTCTAGAATTTATGAAGGTACAAATGAGATAAATAGAATGCTAATTGTAGGCACTTAAATAAAAGGAAAAATAAAAATTAAATTACATTAATTTAATAATGATAAAAAATAGCTTCTAAAGTGGTTCAAGAAATAGAAAATTTAGAATTATCTAAAACAGAAGATCATTTTGAAAACGCATATGAATTAACTAATAGATTAAAAAAATGTTCATTATATGTTTTAGGTAAAGCAGCATTGCATTTTGGTGATAATATTAAAAAAGAACAAGAAATATTAATGAATATTGCTGATATTGTTATTAATATATACGTTTTAGAATCTACACTTAAAAGATGCCAAAAAATTTATAATACAAATAATAACTCTATAGCACTAGACATATCTAAGGTATCTTTATATGAAAATATAAATGAAATCAAAAAATCATCTTTAGAAGCAATAATTAGTTTTATGGATAAAAACAATATAAAAAAATCAATCTCAATTGTAGATAAACTAACTAAATTCGATTATTTTAATATCAAAGAGTGTAATAGAAATATAGCAGACTACTTTCTCAAAAAGGGTTCTTATGGTCTGTTTAATAATTTTGAATGAAAAGGGGTTCTTTTAACACTAGATTAGGTTTTATTCTAGCAGCATCAGGTTCTGCTGTTGGCTTGGGAAATATATGGAAATTTCCATTTGAGGTTAGCAATGGTGGTGGAGCAGCGTTTCTTTTAATGTATTTATTCTTTTGTTTTATTTTATGTTTTCCTGTTATTGTATCTGAGATTGCTATAGGAAGAAACACAAAAAAAAATGCTATAGGTGCTTTCAATTCAATGAATCATAGGAACTGGAACTTTATAGGTAAAATGGGTGTATTATGTGGTGTTTTGATTTTATCTTTTTATACAGTAGTTGCTGGATGGGTTTTAGGATATGTAGTTGAAATGCTATCAGGAAACTTTCAGATTTCTGATGGGTTTGGAGAATATGTAAATGATATAGAAAATGTGTTTTTTTACTCATTTTTATTTATGTTTTTTACAGCACTAATAGTATCAAAAGGGATAGAGAAAGGAATAGAAAAAGCAGCTAAAATATTGATGCCATCTCTAATTTTTATCATACTTATCTTAATTATATACGCATTAACATTACCTAACTCAATTGATGGAATTGTATTCTATTTGGTTCCTGATTTTTCACAAATAAACTTAACAGTAGCTGGTAACGCATTAGGTCAGGCATTTTTTTCACTGTCACTTGGCATGGGAATGCTTATAACATATGGAAGCTACGTTAACGACAATGATAATATTGTAAACTCTGCTGCATTAATCACAGTCGCAGATGTTGGAATTGCTTTCCTATCAGGCTTGATAATTTTTCCTTTTGTTTTTTCATCAGGAATTGAAACACAGGGAGGTCCAGGTTTAATTTTTGAAGTATTTCCAAAAATATTTGAAAACTTAGGAGAAATTACTGGAGTAGTTGTGGGTTCTACTTTTTTTATTCTTTTATCATTTGCTGCTATAACATCTACTGTATCATTACTTGAGGTTCCAGTAAGCTATTTGGTTGATGAGTATAAGATTAATAGAAAGTATTCAGTATGGATTGTTGCTATTGGAATACTTCTTATAGGAATTCCTTCTGCTTTATCACAAGGAAAATTTCAGTTTTTTAGTGAATTTATAACATATTTTGGAACTGATAAACCTATTGATTTTATGCAGTTTATTATAGATCTTTCTAATGATACATTACTTCCTTTTGGTGGGTTTTTATTTACCATGTATGTTGCTTTTATATGGAAAAAGAAAAATTTGTCTAATGAAATATCTAAAGGCAACCCAAATTACAGTGGTTCAATAGTTGAAAAATATATTAACTTCTCTATATCTTATATATGCCCACTTATTTTAGGATCTATATTTATTTTGACATTTCTAAATAAATATTTTAATATTTAATTATTCAAATCTTAAGGATTCTATAGGATCTAGGGAAGCTGCCTTTTTTGCTGGTATATAACCACTTAAAACACCAACAATTGTACTAATAAGTAAACCAACTATTATCCATAACCAAGGTATCAAAAACTTACCACCTCCAATATATATTGTAACTATATTCCCAAAAATAATACCCAAAGTAACGCCTCCTAATCCTCCAATTAAACATATTAAAATAGATTCGATTAAAAATTGATCTCTAATTACACGTGGTGTTGCACCAATAGCTTTTCTTATTCCTATCTCTGTGGTTCTTTCAGTTACTGTTACAAGCATTATATTCATTAATCCTATAGAAGCTCCCAAAAGAGTAATAAAACCAATAGTAAAACCACCAATTTTAAGATAACCAGTTATTTCTTCTAGCTCTGAATCCAATGATTCATTCCTTTCTATTTCAAAAGAGTTTTCAGAACCAATTGGATCACCTCTCAATATTTTGAATAAATTGATTGAATAAGTCATGTCATTTTCTACAATATCAAGATCATTTACCATTACAGTTATCTCATATCTTGCTGTTGGTCTTAATTTTCTTGATGTTTCAATGGGAATAATTATTCTATTATCACCACCTCCACCAAATGAACTCCCTTGTTCCTCCAGAATACCAATAACTTTAAATTTATTACCTCTTGCACTAATAAATTTATTAATAGGATCTTCATTATTTTTAAATAAAGTAGACTTCACTTTCGCTCCGATAATAGCTAAAAACATACCTCTTTCATTTTCAGATTTTGTAAAATTTCTTCCGGATTGAAGTTGTATTTGTTTAACATCTACAAAGTTGTGATCTCCAGCTTCAACAAATACATTTGGATTTGATACTTCAGATTTATATTTTAATTCTGCTGTTCTAGTAACTTGTGTACTTATAGTTGGAGTTCCGTATCCTTGATATCTTTTTATATATTCTTTAGCTTGTCTATATTTAATCTCAGGATAATTTTTTTTAGTCACCCCACCTTCTTTTCCTCTATCATTTCTTATACTTCTTATAAAATATGCATTTGATCCAAGTTGAGAAAAACTATCTGATACTGAATTTTTGATCCCGTCAATTGAGGTTAATATACCAACCAAAGAAGCAATTCCAATTGATATGATTGCAGCAGTAAGAAATACTCTTAATTTGTTTGATTTAATTGAAGAAAACGCTTCAAGTAAATTCCAATTTATATTTTTAAAATAACCAAGAATACGATATAAAAATTGCATTTTATGCAAATCTATAGAAAAAATTATAGAGCAGCTTTTGTTGTAGAAACTATAACAGAAGCAATCTTGTATGGATCGCCGTTTGAAGCTGGCCTTCTATCCTCAAGTCTACCCTTCCACCCATCTTCTACGGTTCCAATTGGAATTCTGATTGATGCCCCTCTGTCAGAAACACCGTAAGAAAACTTATCTATAGATTGAGTTTCATGTAATCCGGTAAGTCTCTGATCATTATCAGCCCCATATACATTAATATGTTTTTTAATATTTTTTCCGAATTCTTCACATATTTTATTAAATATATTTTCATCACCAGAATCTCTCATAGCTCCATTTGAAAAATTTGCATGCATACCAGATCCGTTCCAATCTCCTTTAATTGGCTTTGGATGAAGATTAATAGAAAGCCCATACTTTTCAGCATTTCTCTCAGCAAGATATCGAGCCACCCATACTTGATCACCAGCATTTTTAGCACCTTTAGCAAAAACTTGATATTCCCATTGACCTGTTGCTACTTCTGCATTTATTCCTTCAATATTTATTTCAGCCTCTAAACATTGATCTAGATGTTCTTCAATACAATCTCTTCCAAACGCATTAGCAGCACCAACACTGCAATAATATTGTCCTTGAGGAGGAGGGAAACCCTTTTCTGGAAAACCAAGAGGAATGTTTGTAATTGGGTCCCACAAAAAATATTCTTGTTCAAAACCAAACCAAAAATCATTATCATCATCATCAATTGTTGACCTTGCATTAGATTCGTGTGGAGTTCCATCTGTATTTAAAACTTCTGTCATTACTAAGAAACCGTTAGACCTATCAGGATCAGGAAAGATTGCTACGGGTTTAATAAGACAATCAGAATCATTTCCTTTTGCTTGTTGCGTAGAACTTCCATCAAATGACCAAACTGGACAATCTTCTAACTTACCAGAAAAATTTCTTTCAATTCTTGTTTTACTTCTCAAACTTTGGGTTGGTAGGAATCCATCCAACCAGATGTATTCCAATTTAGATTTTACAGACATTACGGTGATTTAAAAGTTTAAAATAATTTACTACCGAAATTATAAAATTTATTTAAAGAAATTGTAACTTTTTAAATGAAAATCTATAGGATATTTAAAAAAATACAGATTTAATAAAATTATATATATTTAGAGTTGATAAATTTAAAATTTTTTAAATTTTACTAAAGTTTTTTTTAATTTTTTAAATATTCAGAAAATACTTTTTTGAATTTATTAACCTTTGGAGATATAACATATGAGCAATACGTATTATTTGGATTTAACTCATAATAATTTTGGTGATAGTCTTCTGCAGAATAAAATGAATCAAACTTTTCTATTTGTGTTACTATTGGACTGTTCCAAGAACCGGATGAATCCAATTTTTTAAGTATATCTTCTGCAATTTTTTTTTGTTCTAAATCGTGATATAGTATTATTGATCTGTATTGAGTTCCTACATCAGCACCTTGTCTATTTAGAGTAGTTGGATCATGTGTCCTCCAAAAAATTTCTAACAATTGAGCATAAGATATTTTTTCTGTATCATATTTGATATTTACTACCTCTGCGTGATTTGTTTTTCCTGAAGAGACTTCTTGATATGTTGGGTTTTTTGTATTTCCAGCCGAATACCCAGATTCAACATCTACAACACCTTCAACTAACTCATATATGGCTTCTGTACACCAAAAACAACCAGAACCAAAAGTTGCAGTTTTGTAATCCATAATTATGACATTTATAATTAAAAAAAATATTTTCATAATACTAATAACAGTATCTTTTCATTACTTCTTTTGCTTCAATATTATCCAAAGAAGCTGACATTGCAAAGTTTTTACATGCATTCTTATCGTTTTTCATTTTTAGATAAATCATACCTAGAAAGTAGTACGGTTCTGAATTATTTGAATTAAGAGAAATAGAGGTTTTATAAGATTTAATAGCATCTAAAAATAATCCTTGGTATTGTTGAGATCTTCCAAGTAAAAAATACGCATCATACAAATCTGGATTAATCTTGATTACTTTTTTAGCATATGCTTCAGCATTGATGTACTTTTTTTCTCTTATATAATTTACTGAAAGACTCAACATTGCATTT
>CAZBCJ010000044.1:6199-10149 GCA_964490545.1 uncultured Flavobacteriaceae bacterium
AGAAATTTTTTCATTATTTTGAATTTATAAATTATTTTAGACATACCTAAAAAAAGAATTTGGCATGACTAATATAAAATTATCAAAGTCTGAAGAAAATTATTTAAAATCAATATTCAACTTGTCTGAATTTGGTAATAAAAAAGTATCTACAAACTCTATATCAAAGATATTAAATATTGAACCAGCATCGGTTACTGATATGATAAAAAAACTATCTAAAAAAAAATTAATCTATCACGAAAGATATAAAGGTAGTAGCATTTCAAAATCTGGAATTAAAATTGCACTTCAAATAATAAGAAGACATAGGTTATGGGAAGTATTCTTGCACGACAAACTTAAGTTTAAATGGGATCAGATTCATGAAATTGCTGAAGAGTTAGAGCACGTTTCCTCCGATAACCTAATAGATAGTCTGGATAAATTTCTTAAATATCCAAAAATTGACCCTCATGGAGATCCTATTCCAAATAAACTAGGTGAAATAGATTTTGTTGATAAAATTTCAATTTATGATTTAAACATTAATCAAAAAGGAATTGTTTCTAGAATAATTAATGAAGATGATGAATTTTTTAATCTTCTTAAAAAATTAGATATAGAAATTGGATCTGAAATTAAAATGATAGACAAAATCGAGTATGATGATTCATTAGAGATATCAATAAATAATAAGTCAGTTATCATATCAAAACAAATTGCATCCAACATTAAAATAACTAAAATTTAAAATTCATGGAAAGTATAATTAATTTTTTTGGATCACAAACCTCTCCTATTACTCAAGCATTATATGCTGGTTTATTCACCTGGATTTTAACAGCTATAGGTGCTGCATTAGTATTTTTTTTTAAATCTTCTAACAGAAAATTATTAGATGCAGCTCTTGGATTTACCGGTGGAGTAATGATTGCTGCTAGTTTTTGGTCATTATTATCACCAGCTATAGAAGCTGTTGAAATACAAAATGAATTAGGGAAATCAAGTTTACCATCATTTTTACCTCCCGCTATTGGTTTTTTTCTCGGAGCTCTTTTTATGTACTTCTTAGATAAATCAATTCCACACCTACACATCTTTGGTAAAATTGAAGAAGCTGAAGGACCAAAAACTGATCTTAAAAAAACTTCATTATTGGTTTTAGCAATTGCTATTCATAATATACCTGAAGGTTTAGCTGTAGGAGTTGCTTTTGGTGCATTAGCTTCTCCTGAATTTTCATCTGTTTTTAGCTTAGGATCTGCAGTAGCTTTAGGTTTAGGAATTGGAATTCAAAATTTTCCAGAAGGTTTTGCTGTTTCAATGCCACTAAGAAGAGCAGGTTTTAGTAAATTAAAATCATGGAAATGGGGTCAATTATCAGCAATAGTTGAGCCAATATTTGCAGTTATTGGAGCTGCTTTTGCTATTTTTGTATATCCAATACTACCATATGCTTTAGCTTTTGCAGCAGGAGCTATGATCTTCATAGTTGTAGAGGAAGTGATTCCAGAAAGCCATAGAGGCGGAAACACTGATATAGCTACTATGGGACTAATTATTGGTTTTATTGTAATGATGAGTCTCGATGTATCTTTGGGTTAAAGTAAACCTATCTAAAGTATACTTTTTATTGATAATTTAATCGCTAACTGATGAATTTAAATTTAATTTAGTGGTTTGATAACGTTTTAGGGTAAATAATGAAAATAAACGACACTATAGTTGCTCAATCGACTCCATATGGTGAGAGTGCTATAGGACTAATAAGGTTAACTGGTAAAAAATCGTTGGAAATTGTAAATAAACTATTCCCAGAAAAAGATCTTAATAATGTTAAATCTCATACTATTCATTATGGTAATTTAGAATATAAGAAAGAAATAATAGATGAGGTACTAGTATCCATATTTAAAGAACCAAAATCATATACAAAAGAGAATCTTGTTGAAATATCATCCCATGGATCTACATTAATTATGAAAAAAATCATATCTGCAACCACAGATCTTGGTGCAAGAATTGCTGATAAAGGTGAATTTACGTTTAGATCTTTTTTGAATGGTAACATGGACTTGTCTCAGGCTGAAGCAGTTGCAGATCTTATTTCGTCTAAATCAGAGAACTCACATAGAATTGCTATAAATCATATAAAAGGTGTCTTTTCTGATAAAATAAGAGGTCTAAGAAAAGAACTAATCAATTTTTCTAGTTTATTGGAATTAGAGTTAGATTTTTCAGAAGAAGATGTTGAATTTGCTAACAGAGAACAACTTGATAATACGCTTGATGAAATCAATAATTATTGTGATATTCTAATAGATAGCTTTAGACTTAACAACGTAATAAAAGATGGTATTAACGTTATTATTTTAGGGAAACCTAATGTAGGAAAGTCAACTATCCTTAACGGCCTATTAAATGAAGAAAAGGCAATAATATCTGAAATACCCGGTACCACCCGTGATATAATTGAAGATACGATTACAATTGGAGGTAACCTTGTTAGGTTTATTGATACTGCTGGACTACGTAAAACATCTGATAAAATTGAAAAAATAGGAATTAATAAAGCATTAAAGAAAAGTAGAGAGGCATCCATAATATTATATATAATTGATTTAAATGATACGAATCTTGATTCAGTTGAGTCTGAATTAAAAACTAAATATTTAAATAACAAAAATGTTATTATAGTTGGTAACAAATCTGATCTTAAAGTGGATGATGAGGTTGTAAATTACTTTTCATCTAAAAACCATTTTACAATGTCTGGAATCAATGAAAAAGACATACATAAGCTAAATGATCTAATAAGTGATTTTATTTCTAAAAATTTAATTAGAGAAGACTCATCTATAATGATAAATGAAAGACATTACAGTTGTTTAAATAAGGTAAAAGAGTCAATTGAAAATGTTAAGAAAAACATTGCAAACAAATCAAATACTGATCTACTTGCAATGGATATAAAATATGCACTTAATCATTTAGGTGAAATAACTGGTGAAATTACTAACGACGAAATACTTGGAAATATATTTTCAAAATTCTGTATTGGGAAATAAAACCCACCTGACTTTAAGTATATTATAGTAATATAATTTATTATGAAAAAACTAGTTATATTAATATATTAAATAAAAATATAGATATGAAATTTTTTATAGATACAGCAAATTTAGATGAGATTAAGGAAGCTCAAAGCCTTGGTATACTTGATGGAGTTACCACAAATCC
This sequence comes from uncultured Flavobacteriaceae bacterium, assembly GCA_964490545.1. GTDB lineage: Bacteria > Bacteroidota > Bacteroidia > Flavobacteriales > Flavobacteriaceae. Next base: position 9,422 of record CAZBCJ010000044.1, read on the forward strand.
ATCATTAATGGCAAAAGAAGGAATAACGGGAGATAAAAATATTATAAATCATTATAAAGCTATCTGTGATATAGTAACAGGTGATGTATCTGCTGAGGTCATATCAACCGATTTCGATGGAATTGTGAAAGAGGGTGAGGAATTAGCATCATTACATAAACAAATTGTAATTAAAGTTCCTATGATTGCTGAAGGTATAAAAGCAATTAAATACTTTTCGAAAAAGTCAATAAAAACAAATTGTACTCTAATTTTTTCTTCGGGACAAGCACTTCTTGCTGCAAAAGCTGGAGCAACTTATGTTTCTCCGTTTTTGGGTAGAATTGATGATATATCATCAGATGGGATGAACCTTATTTCTGAAATTAGATTAATATTTGATAATTATAGTTTTAAAACTGAAATCCTTTCAGCATCTGTAAGAAGCCCGATGCATATTATTGATTGTGCAAAAATAGGATCAGATGTTGTTACAGCGCCTCTTAAATCTATTAAAAGCTTATTAAATCATCCGCTTACAGATATAGGTCTAAAAAAGTTTATTGATGATTTTAATAAAGGAAACAAATAATATTATACCACATAAAATAAAGTGAGAAAATACTTTTTAATATTATTTTTATTACCATACTTATCTTTTTCTCAATTATATAAAGTAACTGCTGAAGGTGGTTTAAATGTACGTGAATCCCCTGGAGGAAAAAAAATTGCAACGCTTTTAAAAGATG
>CAZBCJ010000045.1:0-9782 GCA_964490545.1 uncultured Flavobacteriaceae bacterium
AATACTACAATGATCTTTTCATTAAGAAAAAGTTACCTTCAGTTTTTGTTTAAATTTATTGGCATTCCAATCAGACCAGATTACTGGGACTATCAATGGAAAATTCATCATAAAATCGATAAATACAATTCAATAAATTTTATTGGAGTTGGATCCATTGATAATTTCTCCGTGGAAGCTCCTGATGACTTTGATGCGGAACAACAAGCTAGTCTTGAGCAAGTCCCTATTATTAAGCAGAATACTACAACAGCAGGAATTTCATGGAAAAGAAAATACAAAAATCAAAAAGGGCAATTAATTACTGCATTTAGCACAAATAAATTAAAAAATAATTTTTCTCGGTACGCCGATAATTTAAATGAATCAGGATTGTTATTTTCAAATGATTCTCATGAATGGGAAACCAAGATTAGAGTCAAATCTGTAAATTACTATAAGGACTGGAAACTAAAATGGGGAGGAAATTTTCAATTTTCAGACTACCTTAATAATACGCAGAATTTATATACAGGCATAAATTATAATACAGAGATAGAATTTTATAAGTATGGATTTTTTGCTAATGGTTCAAGAAGCTTTTTTAATAACAGACTTGATTTTTCTATTGGCTTTAGAATGGATGAAGATACCTTCTCAACAGGATCAAGCCTTTTAGATAATTTTTCTCCAAGAGCTTCCTTATCATATGCAATTAGTGAAGATAGAAAATGGAGATGGAATATGTCAATTGGCAAATATTATAAGATCCCCACATATACAATGCTTGGATATCAAAATAATGATGGAGAATATTTAAATAGGAATAATAAATACACTGAAAGCAAACATTATGTTACTGGCATAGATTATAATATGACTAATTCCTCTAAAATTTCAATTGAAGCTTTTCTAAAAAAATATGATAATTTCCCTGTATCAGTTATAGATCAGGTGTCATTAGCCAACAAAGGTGGAGGGTTTGAAGTATTAGGAAATGAAGAGGTAAGTGCAGTAGGAAAGGGTAAAACCTATGGAATAGAGGCATTATTTCAACAAAAATTAACTAATAATTTTTATGGTATTTTTTCCTATACATATTTTTATAGCAAATTTTCAGGATTTACGTCTGAATATTTGCCCTCAGTATGGGATAGCAGGCATCTAGTTTCATTTAGTAATGGCTACAAATTAAATAATAACTGGGAAATAAGCTCAAGGCTTAGGTTTGCAGGAAAAACTCCATATGCGCCTTTTGATCTAAATGCCAGTTTAATCAGTTATCCGGAAATGGTACTAGATTACTCCAGGTTAGGTGAAGAAAAATTGGATAAATTTAGTCAACTAGACATTAGAGTAGATAAAAAGTGGAATAAAGAGAATATTTCGATAAGCTTTTATTTTGAAATAATGAATATTTTATCTCAGGAAATTTCTGTTCCTCCAGAGTATGGTTTAGACAGGGATTCTGAAGGAAACGTTATTACTCCGATTAGCCTAGTCAAAGTAAATACTAATAGATTTACACCTATTCCAACATTTGGGTTTTCATTAGATTTTTAACAAAAATCTGTTCGTTATAATGCTATTTAAACAATATGTTAAACTATCTCATATTTGTAGATAACATATTATATGATTATATTGTATCATTAAAAATTAAACTAATAACTAAATTATGAGAACAATTCTTAAAATTTTTATGATGTTGTTTTGTGTATTTTCTTATGCACAAACCACTGTAACTGGTAGTGTTACTGACAAGAATAGCCAGCCTCTTTCGGGAGCAACGGTTGTAATAGTTGGTTCTTCTACAGGTGTAGTTGCAGATTTCGATGGAAATTATTCTATCACCTCAGACATGGACACTCCTTTTACTCTACAAGCTAGTAGTGTTGGATTTAAAGCTATGTCAGCAGAAGTAAGTTCTTCGTCAACGGTTAACTTCGTTCTTGAAGATAATAGTGCACTTGATGAAGTTGTAGTATCTGCATCAAGAACACCTCAAAGAATTTTTGAATCTCCAGTTACTATTGAGAGATTTGGAACAAAAGACATAGCAACTACTGCATCTGCAGATTTTTATGATGGATTGGAAAATTTAAAAGGTGTAGATATAAATGTTAACAGTTTAACATTTAAGGCAATTAACACTAGAGGATTTGCAACTTTTGCAAATACAAGATTTGTGCAATTAGTTGATGGAATGGACAATTCTGCTCCTGCACTTAATTTCCCGCTTGGTAACTTACTTGGTATGACGGAAACGGATGTGCTGAGCGTTGAACTTATTCCTGGATCTTCATCTGCACTTTATGGTGCAAATGCATTTAACGGGATACTGCTTATGGAAAGTAAAAACCCTTTTGATCATCAAGGTCTTAGTGGTCAATACAAACATGGTATTACATCTCAAGATGCTGCTGGAGATAATGAATTTAGAGATGTTCAGATAAGATGGGGTCATAAATTTAGCGACAAATTAGCTATGAAAGTTAATTTCGCTTATTTACGTGGAACGGATTGGATAGCTGATAGTGAGGTTGACAAATTAGGAAGAGTTGATGATAATGGAGTAGGTCTAACTAGAGCTGCACATCACCATGATGGAATTAATATTTACGGAGATGAAGTTGCTACTAATATAAAAAATGTTGCTGAGCTAATGGAGCCTATGGGACTGCTTCCAGCAGGCGCTTCTGCTCTAGTTCCTTCAGTTATTGTCACTAGAACTGGATATAGAGAAGTAGATTTAACGGATCACGTAGCAAGAAGTAAAAAAGCTGATTGGGGTTTATATTGGAGACCAAATGCTGATGATTTTCAGGTTTCATATATAGGTAAAATTGGTACTGGTGAAACAGTTTATCAAGGAACAAACAGATATGGAATTGAAAACTTCTTAATGACTCAACATAAATTAGAAGTAAAAGATGACAACTTCAGATTTCATACATATATGACTTCAGATTGGGCAGGTGATTCATATGATATGAACTTCACTGCAATTAATATAAATAGAATGTGGAAGCCTGATTTAAATTGGTTTGCTGAATATGTTGGTGGAATTGTTCTAGGACAACTAGGTGGATTAACTATTGATCAAGCACATGCACTGGGAAGAAGTTCTGCTGATACTGGTCGTTTTATGCCAGGAAGTCAAGAGTATATGGATGCTTTTGAGTCTGTAGTAACTAATCCTGATCTTACAACTGGAGCAAAATTCCAGGATGAATCTAAAGTTTATCACACTGATTTTAACTATAATTTTGGTCATATGTGGGATTGGGCAGAAGTTCAAGTAGGAGGTTCATATAGAGAGTATGCATTAAATTCTTCTGGAACAATTTTTACTGATTACGATGGCCCAATACATTATGGAGATTTGGGTATTTATACGCAGTGGGTAAAAAATATGGCAGATGACAGATTCACAGTAACAGCAGCAGCTAGATATGATAAAGCAGAATTTTCTGATGGAGCAATAACTCCTAGGGTAGCTCTTGCATACACTGCTGGTAAAGATAGAAATCATAACATTAGACTGTCATATCAAACGGGATATAGAAATCCAACTACACAAGATTTATTTATTGGTCTTGATGTTGGAATTGCAAGGTTAATAGGTTCTTCACCTGACAATCCGGCAAGATATGTTAGAGATTATGCGGTAAGTGCTGCGGGGCAAGCCCTTGGGGTTCCTGCAACAGTTACTTTAACAGGTGAAGCTGCATTTGACAACTCATTTTCTGCTTCATCAGTTCAAGCAATGGCAGCAACAGGGAACCCTGGATTATTAGAGGCTTCTGGAGTTGAATATGTTAAGGCTGAGCAGATGCAATCAATAGAGTTTGGATGGAGAGCAAAATTATCAAACACATTTACAATTGATGCTAATATTTATAGAAATGCCTATCAGGATTTCATAAGTACTGAGGCAGTAATTTCTCCATATTACGGACAAGTTGGCGATAATGGATTGTCAATTTTAGCAATAGCAAATGGTGACTTTGAAACCTATAGTGCTTATACAAATACTGATGCTGAAATAGAATCTTGGGGAGCGACTGTTGGTGTAAGGACTAAGATTTTTAATGATTATGATCTTTCGGCAAACTATACTAAAAGTGTCTTAGAGTTTGACCAGGAAGCATACCCAGATTTTGCTACTAACTGGAATACTCCAGAAGATAAATGGAAAGTTCAATTTGGGAACACCAATCTTTTTGATAATGTTGGATTTAATGTTGCTTGGAGATGGTTTACTGACTTCTATTGGGAATCAACATTTGGAAATGGAGATGTACCTAGTACTCATGTGATTGATGCGCAGATAAATTTCACTCTTCCAAAGTGGAACTCAGTAATAAAAATAGGTGGTGCTAATATTGGTGGAGATGAATACTTTACCGCATTTGGTTCAGGATTTATTGGTACACAATATTATATCTCTTGGACTGCTAATAACTAATAATTAAATAATAATTAAACTAATAAAAATTATGAAACTTAAATATTTATTTCTCTCATTCGTTTTAATTGCCTTTACAGGTTGTGACGCGGATTTAGATTCACTGGAGGGTATGCCTATATATGTTGATATAGACTCTGGAGATGCAGATTTCGAAAGATTTGTTGCTGTAGGAGCATCTGTAACAGCTGGATATACCGATAATGCTTTATTTCAACTTGGTCAAATGAACTCATATCCAAACATTATGGCTGGTGTTATGGCCCATGCAGGTGGAGGAAATTTTACTCAGCCTTATATGGATGATAATGTTGGAGGATTATTATTGTTTGGAAACCAAATTCAAGGACCAAGATTATTTTTTAATGGTGCTGGTCCAGCTCCAGTTAGTGGGACTCCTACAACTGAGGTTTCAAATGTAATGCCGGGTCCTCATAGTAATTTAGCTGTTCCGGGTGCTCGTGCAATTCATTTTCTTGCTCCTGGATACGGAAGTCTTGCTGGCTTCATGCAAGGTCTAGCTAATCCTTATTATGTAAGAATGGCTTCAAGAGACGGTGCTTCAGTAGTTGGAGATGACATTGCTCACGCTCCTACATTTGTTGCACTATGGTCAGGTGGTAATGATGCCTTAGGTTTTGCCACTAGTGGAGGAACAAGTTCATTAACAACCCCTGGAGACTTTGACTTTGCCATTGGAACAACTATGGCTATGCTGGCTTCATCAGGTGCTGATGGAATTATTGTTAACATTCCTGATGTTACCTCAATCGCATTTTTAAATACAGTACCATATAATTCAATACCGCTCGATGATGCCACAGCTCAAATGCTAAATGGTGGTTTTGCTGCCTACAATGGTGGATTACAAGTCTTTGCAATGATGGGAATGATTAGTGCGGCAGAAGCTGCTGCTAGAACAATTGTTTTTGCTGCAGGTCAAAATGCTGTTACTATAGAGGATAGTGACTTAACTGATTTATCTTTTTTCGGAGTACCTAGCTATAGAATGGCAACTGCTGATGATAAACTTGTCTTAACATCCATGACATTCCTAGGAACAACTGTTGGAGGTAATCCAACTCTAATAAATGGGGTAAGCGTTCCACTTGCTGATAATTGGGTTCTTACTGCAAACGAAGTTGCAGAAGCGCAAGCTGCCATTAGTTCCTTTAATGGTACAATTCAAGGATTAGCATCACAATACGGATGGGCACATTGGGATGCAAATGCAGTTTTAAATCAAGTTGTTACTCAAGGCTATCCAATGGACGACTTTGTTATGACAGGTGATTTTGTAATGGGAGGATTATTTTCACTTGATGGAGTTCATCCAACTGCAAGAGGAAATGCTCTAATAGCCAAGTTAATGCTAGCGGAAATTGATGCTCATTATGGATCCAATCTTTCGGATGTTCATTTAGATGTTGGTGATTACCCAACAAATTATCCCGATGGATTATAAGCCTTTAAAAAAACATAACTAAAACCTAAAAAAACCTGAATGAAAATTCAGGTTTTTTTTATTCACAAAAGTGATTTTTTTTTATAAAAAAAATTATCTTTGCATGATCAAGCTTTTTTAATTTTTTAAACATAAAATCCCAATATGATTTCCGGTAAAATCTCACAAATAGTCGGCCCAGTAATTGATGTTGAATTTGATACAGACAAAGGGCTTCCAAAAATTTATGATTCATTAGAAATTGAAAAACCTGACGGTACAATATTAGTACTTGAAGTCCAATCTCATATTGGAGAAAATATTGTAAGGACCATAGCTATGGACTCCTCGGATGGATTAAGCAGAGGAGCTGTTGCAAAAGCAACTGGCAGCCCAATTAAGATGCCCATTGGAAAAGAAATAAATGGAAGACTCTTTAATGTTATTGGGGACTCTATTGATGGTATTGGTGATCTGCCAAAAACTGGAGATGATGGTTTGGCTATACATAGAGAAGCTCCAAAATTTGAAGATTTATCAACCTCTACTGAAGTCCTTTTTACAGGGATTAAAGTTATTGATCTAATTGAGCCATATGCAAAAGGAGGAAAAATTGGATTATTTGGAGGAGCAGGTGTTGGAAAAACTGTATTGTTGATGGAATTAATTAACAATATTGCAAAAGGTCATGGTGGTCTTTCCGTATTTGCTGGTGTTGGAGAAAGAACTCGTGAAGGGAATGATCTTCTTAGAGAAATGTTAGAATCTGGAATAATTACTTACGGTAAAGATTTTATGAAATCAATGGAAGAAGGTGGATGGGATTTAAGTAAAGTTGATAAAAAGGCACTAAAAGAATCAAAAGCAACATTTGTTTTTGGTCAGATGAATGAACCTCCTGGAGCTAGAGCAAGAGTAGCTCTCTCTGGATTAACAGTTGCTGAATATTTCCGTGATGGAGCTGGAGATGGTGAAGGAAAGGATGTGCTGTTTTTCGTCGATATTATATTTAGGTTTACGCAAGCTGGTTCTGAAGTTTCTGCATTACTTGGAAGAATGCCTTCAGCAGTGGGATATCAACCGACATTAGCAACAGAAATGGGTGCAATGCAAGAGAGAATAACCTCTACTAAAAAAGGATCTATTACTTCTGTGCAAGCAGTATATGTCCCTGCAGATGATCTTACAGATCCTGCCCCTGCAACTACATTTGCGCACCTAGACGCAACTACTGTTTTATCTAGAAAAATTACTGAATTAGGAATTTATCCAGCAGTTGATCCATTGGATTCAACCTCTAGAATTCTAACACCAGAAATTATAGGAGAAGAACATTATAATTGTGCTCAAAGGGTAAAAGAGCTTTTACAACGCTATAAGGAACTTCAAGATATTATAGCAATTTTAGGAATGGAAGAACTTTCTGAAGATGATAAAATGGCAGTTGGTAGAGCAAGGAGAGTTCAAAGATTCCTGTCTCAGCCTTTTCATGTAGCAGAGCAATTCACTGGTACTCCTGGAGTATTGGTTGATATTAAAGACACCATCAAAGGCTTTAATATGATAATGGATGGTGAACTAGATCATTTGCCAGAAGCTGCATTTAATCTAAAAGGAACAATTGAAGAAGCTATAGAGGCTGGTGAAAAAATGTTAGCTGAAGTATAAATTCTAAAAAATCTTTTAATATGTTTTTAGAGATCATTTCGCCAGAAAAAATAATTTATAGCGGAGAAGTTAGTTCTGTTGCTGTCCCGGGTGTTCAAGGCGAATTTGAAATGCTAAATAATCACGCAGCCATCGTATCAAGTCTTAAAAAAGGGTATATTAAAATTTATGGTGATATTAAACTAGATGATTCTATAAAAGATATGTTTGAAAAAGGTCCTGAAAGAGGATTTTTCCTTCCAATAAACTCTGGGACCGTTGAGCTGAAAGAGAATAAAGTAACTGCACTGGTAGAATAATCTATTATACCTTTTTCTCCTTTGAATACAGCCGTTAAAAAAAATCGTTAACCTATCTTATTATTAAATCATATTCCCAGCCTCGATAAGAAAGAAAATTAATAAACTTTCTTTTTTTTGAATCCTTTGATCCAGTTAATGATTTATATTTTTTTAATGATAACTTATCAAAAGTCTCAGTATAATCTAAATCCTTAATCTGATTTATTGCCCTCTTAATTAAATTAACATTTATTGCCCTTTTTTTTAATTCTAATATGATTTTGATTTTTCCCCATTTTTTTATTCTAAACTTTCCCTGAGTAAATGCTAAAGCAAATCTTTCCTCATTGATATAATCATTTTTAATCAAATAACTTATAACATCATCTATTTCTGATTTATCTAACTTTAATGTGGAAAGTTTTTCTATTACCTCTTTTTTGCATCTTTCCTGGTATGAACAATAATTTTCTGTTTTCTTTAAAATTTCAGGATTTTTGTAAGAAGATTTCCCCATTTTACAAACTGTAATTAATAGCAAATATAAAATTAATTCCAGGGGCTGAAATCCCAGATGAATATGGCCTATATAATTTATTTGTAAGATTTTCTATAGTAGCAACAATTGAAATATTATCAGAAATTATATAGTTTGACCTTAAGTTTATCGTATACCATGCTGGAGAATATGGATTCCCATTGCTATCCATAGCATACAGATATGGCTTATCAATTTCAGATTGTGCTAATTTATAAAATGGAATCTTTGAATTATAATTGATAAATCCATCTAAAACAATTTTTGTGCTGGTATACACTAAATGAAGACTGCCAAATTGAGGGGGTACATGCCTAATAGGCATTGCAATTGAATAATCATCCTTCTGTTTGCCATCCATGAAATTATATTGAGCAGCTAACTTTAATTTTGTAGTTAATTGAGCAGTTAACCCTATTTCAATCCCATAGATACTAGACCGTGACCCATTTTGAATAGCCTGGACATTGCTCAATTCCCCATCATATATAATTTGAGTAATTCCATCTTCTAATTCAAAATCAGCTCTTATCAAACTATTATATAAATAAGTAAAGTATGTAGAAAAGTCAAAGTTAATTTTGTCAAAGGCAATAGTCCCTCCCAAATCAACTCCAATAGATCTTTCAGGTTTTAAATCAGGATTAGGAACTACAACTGATCCAGGCTCAGAATCAAAAATTTTAGCAACATCATCAAGATTAGGAGCTCTAAAAGCAGTATTCAAATTTATTTTCCATCTATAATTTTCATTCTGAATCCAACTTATCCCCATACCTCCAACCAATGCTCCAGTACTAATATCAGCGTTTGTAAATGGCAAATCAAAAAATTGATTATTTTCTGATAAATCAGCCTTAATTGATATATGGCTATACCTTAGCCCAGATTGAAAAATAATATTCTCTTCTAGCCTATGCTTATAGTTTAAATATGTTGCTGTTGATTCCCAAGTAGAATTATCTGGATATCTACTAGCATTTTCATATATGATAAGGTCGTCTACATTCAGCAAACGAGATTTAGAATTTATTTTATTATTTAGATATTCTATACCATAAGATAAGCTCGAATTATTAGAAATTGATTTGATAAAGTCTAAGTTTATTGAAAAAATATTTACTTTTTCATCCCTTATGCTCTTTATAATATCATAAGTTTTTCTGCTATTTCTACTTTCATTGAATTTTTGATACGCTGTAGTAAATTTAGCTCTATCAAATAGCTTTGAATTTTGAGTATCTATAGAAATTTGACTATTTATTAATAGCCACTCCTGTGGACCATAATACCACTCGCTGTAGTATAAATCATTCTGATTATTATACCTAATCAGCCTGTCATATCTTGGTATATCAGATGTTGAAGAATAATGAATTCCAAGATCAGCAGTAATATTAT
>CAZBCJ010000046.1:0-7207 GCA_964490545.1 uncultured Flavobacteriaceae bacterium
AGGATCTACTATATTAAAAGATGTAGTAATATTTTGTTGAGTTAACGGGCAATAAATTTCATTCCCTTCTGATGAAATTACTGGAGGTTGATTATCTTGAGAATAAATAAAATTTATACTAAAAATTAAGAAAAATAATATGTTAACTATAAACCTCAAATTATTAAGCTGATTCAATAATCGTTCCAAATATATTACTTTGACTGCACTATTCTGATTATTTCTCTACCAAGTTCTGCAAAAAAAGGTATTCCAATAGAACCATACTCATAAACATCATCATTATAAATATGATTATCATTTACCTTTATTGTTGCTGAGAGAATAATTGATATATTATCAGTTTTAATATAAGCCCCTTCGGTTAGATATCCGTAAGCAATTCCTACTTTATTAAATATTTTTATTTTATCAGAATTTATTTCCTTTTTGTCACCGTAAACAAAAAATTTTACATAGCTATCAAAATATTTTTCTCTATCATAACCTGCATCTTTTGGTAATATAGACATAGATTTTTTTAAAAATTCAATTTGATTTTCTTCAAGTTTTAGTTTGTTTTTATTTTTGAATTTTTCAGGAAAGAAAACAAGCTTAATAAGATGATTAAGTTCATTTATTGGTAAATAATTTCTTCTAGAGAAATCCATTGGTTTAGAAATTAAAACACCTTTATTATTTATATGTCCAATTCCTTTATAAAGTTTATTAATATTTAGTTTTTCTAAATTTTTATTATTTCTATTAGGAAATTCTACTACTAGAGAATCATTAGGGTAAAATATTAGTTTTTTTGTTGTTGTGTCTGAGGAGTTTTCTATAGATAAACGATGAAAAATTCTAGATTTTCTCATTCCTTTTTGTTTCAACTTTTCATTTATATAATCTTGTCCTAGAAATTCAAAAAGTCGATTATTAGATTCATTACTACTTATTGAGAATACAGATATAATTTCCTTTCTAATAGTAGTTATAATTGAATCATTTTCTACTTTAAACGGAGTATCTAGATTTATTTCAGGACTTTCATTAAGTTTTTCCATCGCAAAAATTGCTATAGGAAGTTTTACGGTACTTGCGGGATAGAAATAATTTTTTTCAACTATTTGATAGTTGTAATCATTAAATTTATTTTTTCCTTTATTATTATTAATTACTGAGAGCTTTATTTGAAGATCGTGACTAGAGATATTCTTTTTTACCTTTAGAATCTTTTCATTATTAGAATTAAGAGCTAATTCAATTGGAGAAAGTTGGCTTTTGCAAGAAAAAAGTAATGATACACAAATTATTTGATAAAAAAGCTTTTTCATTTTATTATAATATACTAGGTGCGAAGATAAATTATTATAGACAATTGTTTGAAATTTAATATAAATTATATATGTTCATTTATCATATAAACCACCAAGTTTATTACATTTGCTTTTCTAATATTTATAATATTTATTTTTTATGAATTTACACGAATATCAGGGGAAAGAGATATTAAATAGTTTTGGAGTTACCATACAAAGAGGTATAGTAGCATCTAATCCCGAGGAGGCTGTAATAGCAGCTCAAAAATTATCTAAAGATACAGGCACTAGTTGGTTTGTAATAAAGGCTCAAGTACATGCAGGTGGTAGGGGTAAAGGTGGTGGTGTTAGGGTTGCTAAGAGTATCGATGAAGTTAAAGAAATTTCAAATCAAATTATAGGCATGAACTTAGTTACTCCTCAAACATCAGCAACTGGAAAAAAAGTGCATCAAGTTTTAATAGCAGAGGATGTCTATTATCCTGGAGATTCTGAAATTCAAGAATTCTATATGTCTGTTCTGTTGAATAGAAAAACTAGTAAAAACATGATTATGTATTCTACTGAGGGTGGAGTTGATATTGAATCTGTAGCTGAGAATACTCCACACTTAATACATACAGTTGATATAGATCCAGAATCTGGTTTGAGTAATGAAGAGGCTTGTAAAATAGCCGATAACTTAGGATTAAATGGAAATGCTCATAATCAAATGGTTGAATTTGTAATGTCGCTTTACAATGCATATAATAAATCTGATTCTTCTTTATTTGAGATTAATCCGGTTATTAAAACAAGTGATGATAAAATTTTAGCTGTAGATGCAAAAGTAACAATTGATGACAATTCATTATTTAGACATGAAGATTATTTAAAATTAAGAGATATAAGAGAAGAAAACCCAATTGAAGTTGAGGCAAAAAAAGCTGGTTTAAATTATGTTGATTTGGACGGAAATGTAGGCTGCATGGTTAATGGAGCTGGATTAGCAATGGCAACAATGGATTTAATCAAGCAAGCTGGGGGAGATCCAGCAAACTTTTTAGATGTAGGTGGCACAGCTGATAGTGAAAGAGTTGAAACAGCTTTTAGAATTATTTTAAAGGATCCAAATGTAAAAGCAATACTTGTAAACATATTTGGAGGTATTGTTAGATGTGATAGGGTAGCTAATGGAATTGTTGATGCTTACAAAAATATAAAGGATAAGATCAATATTCCCATTATCGTAAGGCTTCAAGGAACAAATTCTGAAATTGCAAAACGAATAATTGATTCATCAGGTTTAAATTTCTTAAGTGCTACAGAGTTTAAGGAAGCAGCTGATAAAGTACAAGAAGTATTAAACTCAAATTAAGTTTTAGATTGTAGTATTTTTTTTAGTTTCTTTATTTTATCTCTAAACTTAGCTGCAACAATAAAATCTAATTCTTTAGCTGCTATTTCCATTTTCTTTCTGGTTTTTCTTATTTCTTTTTCTATATCAGTGTTTTTAGAATTTGAATTAAATTCTTTAGAATCTATTTTTAGGAAATTTTCATCATTAATTAATATTTTCTTACTAAGAGGGTTTTTTGTTTTTTTAGTAATAGCCTTAGGGATAAGTTTGTGTTTTTTGTTATAACTAATTTGTCTTTTTCTTCTGTAATCAGTTTCATTAATGGTTTTTTCCATACTTCTAGTAATATTTTCAGCATATAATATTGCTGATCCATTAATGTGTCTTGCTGCTCTACCTATGGTTTGAGTTAGAGACCTGCTTGATCGTAAGAAACCTTCCTTGTCAGCATCTAAAATAGCTACAAGTGAAACTTCGGGAAGATCTAATCCTTCCCTTAATAAATTAACCCCAATAAGTACATCAAATTTATCTTCACGTAATTCTTCCATTATTTCTACACGTTCAAGTGTATCAACATCAGAATGAATATATTTACATTTAATATTTAATTTGCTAAAAAAATTAGTTAATTCTTCAGACATCTTTTTAGTTAAGGTAGTGACTAGTATCTTTTCTTTTTTATTTGTTCTAATCTGAATTTCATTAATTAAGTCATCTATTTGATTTTTGGTTGGTTTAACTGTTATTAGAGGATCTAAAAGACCCGTAGGTCTTATTATTTGTTCAGTATAAATTCCTTCACATTTTGATAACTCATAATCTGCTGGAGTAGCACTTGCAAAAATTATATTGTTTTGTAAATTTTCAAATTCTTCAAATTTTAAAGGTCTATTATCTAATGCTGCAGGTAGTCTAAATCCATAATCAACTAAATTTTCTTTCCTACTTCTGTCTCCACCATACATTGCTCTGACCTGAGGAATAGTAACATGGCTTTCATCAATTATTGTTAAGAAATCATTTTGAAAATAATCAATTAAACAAAATGGCCTTTTACCAGGTTTTCTACCGTCAAAATATCTAGAATAGTTTTCAATTCCTGAACAATAACCTAATTCTTGCATCATCTCTAAATCAAACTCTGTCCTCTCCCTAATTCTATTTGCTTCTAAATTTTTACTACAATCATTAAAGTAGTTATATTGTTTAATTAAATCTTCTCTAATTAGTTTGATGGCATCATTCAGAACATTTGGTGATGTTACAAAAATATTTGCCGGATAAATTTCTATAGATTTATGAGAATCTAATATTTTATTGGTATTTGGATTAAAGGATTCAATTTCCTCAATTTCATCACCAAAAAAATGAATTTTATAACTAAAGTCTGCGTATGCAGGAAAAACATCAATAGTATCTCCCTTAATTCGGAAATTACCCTGTTTGAAATCATCATTGTCTCTTGAATATAAACTTTGAACTAATTTATTTAAGAGTTTAGTCCTGGTAATATTTGTATTAACATCTACTGATATAATATTTTCTTTGAATTGTTCTGGATTACCCATTCCGTAAATGCATGAAACAGAAGCTACTACAATAATATCCTTCCTTCCAGATAATAATGATGATGTAGTGCTAAGTCTTAATTTTTCTATTTCATCATTAATTGACAGATCCTTTTCAATATAAATTCCAGAAGAAGGAATATATGCCTCTGGCTGATAATAATCATAATATGATACAAAATATTCAACTAAATTATCAGGAAAAAAATACTTAAATTCAGCGTATAATTGTGCAGCTAATGTTTTGTTATGAGCTAAGACTAATGTTGGTTTTTGAGTTCTTTCAATAACATTTGCTACAGTATATGTTTTTCCTGATCCTGTAACGCCTAGCAGTGTTTGAAATTTCTCATTAGATTCAATTCCTTTAACAAGCTGATCAATAGCTTCTGGTTGATCACCTGTTGGAGAAAAATCAGATTTTAGTTTGAATCTCATGTTTAAAATTATTAATAGAAGGCATTATCATCTTACTTATAGCTTTCTGGATTCTCACCATCTGCTATATCTCTTTTTTCTGACTCAAATTTTTTTTCTGGAGCTTTTTTAGGAATTTCCCCTTTACTAAAAATTATATTGGGATAATCAATTCCTTTAATTCCCTCTGCAACTTCAACCAGCTCAATAAGAAAGGTCCACATGTTTAAAAAGTCATAGACATAAATGAGTTTGTTGTTTTTAATATTAATTACATTATTAATTAATATATCACTCATAAGCTTTTTATCTCGATCTTCAAAATTAAAAAGTAAGATTTCTTCTCCTTGATTCCATTGATTATCAGAAAGATAAAATGAGGCTATTTCATTAGTATTAAAACCAAATGAAGTAATAATAGATTTATGAAATTCCAACAACGTATCTTCTTTATTTATTTCAATATCTCTAAAAACATCATCTTCCGTATCATTATCTAGTATAACTCTAAATCTGTAAATCATCTGTTATTTTATAGTTTACAAATGTATTAAATTTTGTTACTTGCTGAAGCGATGCAGTGTAAATGTCATTGAGCTAAGTAGCAAGAATGCACCTATCTGATGTGCAATACCAAGCCATAAAGGAACTTGTAGTAAGATAGCTAGTACTCCAAGAAGTGATTGAACACCAACTAATATAAGAAGGGAATTTAGTCCATTTAATTGGTGGTTAGAAATTGCTATTTTTTTACCTTTTATATAAATTATTACTACTGAGATAACTACAAAGAAAGCTAGAATACGATGAATAAATTGTACTCCACTTCTACCTTCAATAAAATTTTTATACACGGGGGTTTTTTCAATTAAAACTGTTTCATGCATGAATTTTCCTTCACTCATCATAGGCCAATGATTGTGAATAAATCCAGCATCTAAGCCAGCTACAAATGCTCCATATATAATTTGAATGAATAGTATTGCTAAACCAATTCTTATTAGGTTTCTATATGTTTTATTTATAGTCTTTTTTATAGGAAAAATTAAATCTAGAGCGATCCATAATGTAAAGGCAAAAGTTACAAACGCGGTTGTTAAATGTGCAGCCAGCCTATAATGACTTACATCAGGTCTGTCAACTAGACCGCTCTTTACCATATACCATCCTAAAAATCCTTGAAAACCACCCAGAATTAATAGTATTATAGTTTTCTTTATAGTGGATTTATCTAATTGTCTAGTTATTAAAAAATATAGAAAAGGAATAATGAAAACTAGACCCAAAACTCTTCCAATAACTCTGTGAAGCCATTCCCAGAAAAAAATACCTTTAAATTCTGTTAAAGTTATATTGCTATTTAGTTTTTGATATTCTGGATATTGTTTATATAGCTCAAATGCTTCTTCCCATTGTTGATCATTAATAGGAGGAATTGTTCCTGAAATTAGTTTGTAGTCTGGGATTGATAAGCCTGAATGAGTTAGTCTAGTTATCCCGCCAACAACTACCATAATAAAAATTAAGACACATCCAGTAAAAAGCCAGTAAATTACCTTTTTATTATCTCTTTTCATTTGCTATGAGACCTAATTTTTTCCCTTCTTTGAGCATAAGTTTGTATGCTGCATTGTAATCATTTTTAATATCACCTTCTAGAATAGCCTCTTTAATAGCCTCTTTAATTTTACCTATTGATTTACAAGGTTTTAGATCAAATGTTTCCATAATTTCCTTACCATTAATAGGTGGCTGGAAATTTCTGATATTATCTCTTTCTTCAACTTCAATAATTTTATTACGTACAATTTTGAAGTTTTTACGATATTTCTTAAATCTTTCTTTATTTTTAGTTGTTATATCTGCCTCACACAAGGTCATAAGATCATCAATGCTTTCTCCAGCATCAAATATTAATCGTCTAATAGCAGAATCAGTTACATTTTCTTGTGCAAGAACAATAGGTCTTGAGCTCATTAAAACAATTTTTTGAACATATTTCATTTTGTCATTCAGCGGCATTTTTAATCCTTTAAAAATTCTATATACCATCTTACTTCCTTCAAATTCATGCCCATGAAAAGTCCAACCAATTTTACGGTTAAATTTTTTAGTTGGTACTTTTCCAATATCATGTAATAGTGCAGCCCATCTTAACCATAGATTGTCTGTTTCTTTACTTATATTATCTACAACTTCCAATGTGTGATAAAAATTATCTTTATGAGTTTGTCCATCTATTTCATCTATACCCTTTAGAGCAGATATCTCAGGTAAAATAATTTTTAGAAGACCTGTTTTCTCTAATAGAGAAAATCCGTATGAAGGTTTTGGACTTAATAAAATTCTATTTATTTCTTCAACTATTCTCTCTTTTGTAATAATATTTATTCTAGACTTTAGATTACTTATTACATCTAATAAATCTTTGTTTATATTGAAATCTAAATTACTAGCGAATCTTATTGCTCTTAGCATTCTCAGAGGGTCATCATTAAATGTAACCTTCGGATCAAGGGGAGTTATAATTATTTTTGATTTAATATCTTCTAATCCATTGTGGGAATCTATTAGTTTTCCAT
>CAZBCJ010000046.1:7217-9299 GCA_964490545.1 uncultured Flavobacteriaceae bacterium
TTATTCAGAATTATGGCAAGAATATTTATTGTAAAATCTCTTCTTTTAATATCATCCTCTAATGTACCTTCAGATACTTGTGGATTTCTACTATTATCACTATAGGATTCTTTTCTGGCACCTACAAATTCAATTTCATAATTTGAATATTTAAGCATTGCAGTTCCATAGGTTTTAAAAATTTTTACTTTAGAAGTGTTTTCAAGCTCTTTAGATACTAATTTAGCCATCTCTATTCCACTTCCAATAACTACAATATCAATATCTTTAGATTCTCTTTTTAGAAAATAATCTCTAACAAAACCTCCAATAACATAGCAGTCTAAACCTATTTCATCTGCACAATTAGAAATTGTTTTAAAAAGTTTATTATTAATAGCCTCTTCAAATTTCATTTATAATAATATTTTTTTTATCGTAGTTTAGTAATTTCCCCTTTTTTATTAACCTTAATAATTCTAGAAGGAAGATTACTGATTGATTTGTTAGGTAAATTTACGATATAGTCTACACCTTTTAAAATACGTTCATCTATTTCTTTAAAATTAGCGGGATATTTTTTATCGTGCATATTGGCTGAAGTAGAAACAATAGGCTTCTGTATTCTACTAATTAGTTTACTGCAGAAGTTGTCCTTTACAATTCTAAAAGCAACTGTGTTTTCTTTTGAGATAAGCAGTTTAGATATATTCTTTGGATTATTATAAATTATTGTTGTCGGGTTATTAATTTCCTTTAATACATTGTTTATAAAAACAGGTTTTACATGTAAATATTTATCTAGCATTTTAGAATTATTAATTATACTTAACATAGGTTCTGAAGCATCTCTACCTTTTAATCTATTAATTCTTAGAATAGCATCGTCATTTGTTGCATCACAACCTATACCCCAAATAGTATCGGTAGGGTATAAAATTATTCCACCACTTTTTAGTATGCTAAGTGCATTTTCAACTTCATTTATAATTTTTTCCATCTATTATAAATATATTTATATCAAATATAAAAAATAACCACTTGAATAGGTCTATTGAGTTTAATTCTAAGTATATAGATTATAAGGATGATATTTTAAGCCTAATTGAAAATTTCAGCTCATCAAATGGCCATACTATTAAAGATCATAGAAATATTATCAAAAAATTTAAATTAGGAGACTTTGAGGTAAATATCAAATCTTTTGGCGCTCCTCCTATGTTTAATGCATTTATTTACTCTTTTTTTAGATTAACTAAAGCACATAGATCCTTTGATTATGGCAACAGATTATTAAAAAAAGGAATTAAAACTCCAACCCCAATTTGTTATTGTGAATATAAAAATAAGGGTATCTTAAATAGTAGTTTCTATGTGTCAAAACAACTTAAATTTGATTACCCAATAAGTGATGTAATTAATAATGTAAATTTCCCTAATAGATTAAAAATATTAAATGATTTTGTATTGTTTACTTTTAAACTTCATGAAAATGGAATTAATTTTTTAGACCATTCTCCTGGAAATACTCTAGTAAAGCTTCATAACTCAAGCCCAATCTTTTATTTAATTGATTTAAATAGAATGAAATTTGAAAAAATGAATTTTACTAAGAGAATTATGAATTTTAGACGACTTACTAATGATAAAGAAGTATTAAAGATTATTAGTAAAGAGTATGCTAGACTGTATAATAGAGATTTTGATGAAGTTTTTAATTTAATGGTTAAGTATAGTAATCAATTTCTTAGCAGAAGATCTTTTAGAAAAAAATTAAAAAAAATTTTAGTTAAGTAGCATATTTATTTACTATAAGTTAAGTATTATCTTTGTGGCATGTCAATAATATTAGCAATTGATTATGGAGAATTAAAATCTGGAATTGCAGTTAGTGATGAATCTCAGGTTTTTGCGTTTGGTTTAGCAACTATTACAACTAATAATTTAATAGATTATATAGAGAACTATAATATTAAAAACAATATCACACAGTTTGTTGTTGGTCAACCTAAAAGAATGAATCATGAATATTCTGAAGTTGAAACGTTGATTAGAGAATTTATCAAAAAATTATCATTAAGAGTTACTAACACCACTATAGAT
>CAZBCJ010000047.1:0-9193 GCA_964490545.1 uncultured Flavobacteriaceae bacterium
CGAGCCGATGGAGGGACTCGAACCCACGACCTGCTGATTACAAATCAGCTGCTCTAGCCAGCTGAGCTACATCGGCTTATGCTAAAAAAAAGCCCGCTATTAGAGCGGACAGCAAATGTAAATATTTATTTTTTCAAACAAAACAAAATAAATAAGAATTTTAGAGGAGTTATAAGATTAAATTCTATATTATTTATTCCTTGGATGTGTGTTTGAATAAACTTTCTTTATTTCTTCAATACTCCTGTTAGTGTAAACTTGCGTAGCAGCTAAACTTGAATGACCTAACAAGTCTTTTACTGCATTTAAGTCAGCTCCATTATTTAATAAATGAGTCGCAAATGAATGTCTTAAAATGTGTGGGCTTTTTTTAACTTTTGTAGACACATAATCAAAATACTTGTTAGTAATTCTATAAACTAAATTTTCATATATTTTTTCACCTTTGGATGTCAAAAATAAAAAGTCCTTATTATGAATTTTTTTTAATTCATTTCTATAATCCAAATATTCTTGTATTAGTGAAATTGTAGATTCTAACATAGGTATAAATCTTTCCTTATTTCTTTTTCCTAAAACTTTTATTCTCTTACTTGAAAAGTCTATATCCTTTAACTTAATGCCAATTAGTTCTATTCTTCTTATTCCAGTTGAATACAACATTTCTATAATTAGTCGGTCTCGCTTACCCTCAAAGGAATTTTGAAAATTATTAATATCTAGAGCACTTATTACTTCTTTTTCAGAAAATGGTAATTGGATTATTTTTTTTGTTTTTAATGCTCTATGATTATCAAGAGGGTTTTTCTTTATTTTCTCAATCTTTAATAAAAACTTATAATAAGTGTTTAAAGAAGAAATCTTTCTGTTTATTGATCTATTTGAAATTTTAGATTCAACTAGTTTTACAATCCATGATCTTAACTGAGAATAATCAACTTTATTTATTGAAGATTGATCAAATTCACTTTTGTTATAATCTGAAAATGACCTAATATCATTCTCATATGCTTTTATGGTGTTATGAGAATATTTTTTCTCTAATTGCAGATAATCTATAAAAGACTTTATACTCATAGGATATGAATCTAAAATCTAAAATTACTAAAAAAGCTATTGTTTAATCTTGAAGATTAGAAATAATATTATATTTCTTCCTGATCTCTTAATCGTTGAATATACTGGGCTTTTTGAATAACAGCTCTTCTTTTTACAGATGATTTTGTAAATTCCTTTCTAGTCTGAAGTGACTTTTTAGTTCCAGTCTTATCAAACTTTCTTTTAAAACGCTTAAGCGCTCTATCAATATTTTCTCCTTCTTTAATTGGAATTATTAGCATATTACAAACCCCCTTTCTTTAAAATGTGTTGCAAATATAAACTAATTCTAAACTAATAAAAGAGTTATATCAATAAAATTTAAGACTTTATAGCTTCTAAATATTTATTAAGTTGTTCCTTAACAACTGGAAATAAGAAGAATAAACCTACCATATTTGGAAATACCATTGCAAAAATCATTGCATCAGAAAAATCCCAAATAGAACTCATACTAGCTGCAGAACCTATTATGACAAACATGCAAAAAATCAACTTGTAAGTAAGGTCTGCTATTCGTCCTCTTCCAAACAAATATTTCCAAGACTGAAGACCATAATAAGACCAAGATATCATAGTTGAAACAGCAAATAGAACAACTGCTATAGTTAAAAATACACCAGAGTATGGTATGTATTCAGCAAATGCCTTAGAAGTAATTCCTGCTCCTTCATAAGGTACACCATCAATTAAAACTGTCCCCATACCATCACCACCATATTCAAAAAATCCTCCAAAATTAAAAATAATTATTACAAGAGCTGTCATTGTACAAATCACAACCGTATCAATGAAAGGTTCCAACAATGCTACTAATCCCTCAGAAGCAGAGTATTTTGTTTTTACTGCAGAGTGAGCTATTGAAGCTGATCCAACACCTGCTTCATTAGAAAAAGCAGCTCTTTTAAAGCCTACCATTAAAACACCTATAAACCCTCCTACACCCATAGCTGTAGGATTAAATGCTTCTTTAATAATTAAACTTATAGCATCATCAACCAATGAAAAATTAACACCTAAAATATATAAACAAGCAATTAAATATAGGAGTGCCATAAAAGGAACTATTTTTTCAGTAACCGAAGCAATTCTTTTAATTCCCCCAATAATTATTATTCCAACTAAAATTGCCATGACAAGTCCTATGACTGCTCCAGCACTAGTACTTTCCAGTCCTAACAATTGTTTCAATACAATCGTTGCTTGATTTGATTGAGCTGCATTTCCACCACCAAAAGATCCTCCAATACAAAAAATTGCAAAAAATACAGCAGCTACTTTTCCTAAGGTTTTAAATCCTTTTTCCTTTAACCCTTTTGTAAGATAATACATTGGTCCTCCATAAATTGTTCCATCATCTCCAACATCCCTGTACTGTACACCCAAAGTACATTCAACAAATTTTGATGACATTCCAATTAGACCACAAATAATCATCCAAAATGTAGCTCCTGGCCCTCCTAGAGCAATTGCAAGAGCAACACCTGCTATATTTCCATTTCCAACAGTGCCTGATACTGCAGTAGCTAATGCTTGGAAGTGTGAAACCTCACCATCATTGGAGTCTGAATCACTTTTTTCAACATCATCATATTTTCCCCTAACTACATTTATTGCTGTTGAAAAATATCTTAGGTTAGGGAAACCAAAATATACTGTGAAAAAAGCAGCACTTCCAATTAACAGAAGTATAACAAAAGGATAACCAGCTATTTCAAAAAATACCGTTTTACTAAAAAAGTTTGAAATTGGCGCAAATGCTTCATCAATTCGTTGGTCTAAACCTTTTTCTTGTGCAAATGATACAATCGGTATTAAAAACGTCAAAAATAGTAGTTGAATTTTTTTCATAATTATTTTGGTTAATATGGGAAGCTGCAATATGAGGAAAAAAAAAGATTATTAAAAGTTTTATTTTAAATATCCCATTTCTTTCATCCATTTATCATTATAAATCTTATCAATATATCTACTGCCATGATCATGAAAAAGGACAACTACAATATCACCCTTAGTAAAATGTTCTGCTAGTTGTAATACACCCTTGACAGCTGCGCCAGCAGAATTTCCTAGAAACATTGCTTCTTTTTTAACAAGTTCTCTACAATATAAAGCAGCATCCTTGTCCGTAACCTTAGTAAACCCATCAATTATATCAAAATCTATATTTTCAGGTATCATATCCTCACCTATGCCTTCCGTTTTATAGGGATAAATTTCATCCTTATCAAATTCACCTGTTTCATGAAATTTCTTTAGAGCAGACCCATATGCATCAACACCCCAAACCTTTATATTGGAGTTCATCTCTTTTAAATATTTTCCAATTCCGGAGATTGAACCTCCAGTACCAACACCCACTACAAAATGAGTAATCTTACCTTCTGTTTGTTTCCATATTTCTGGTCCTGTAGACTCATAATGTGCTTTAGTATTGCTTGGATTATCATATTGATTTACATACCATGAATTGGGGATCTCTTCTGATAATTTTTTAGAGACAGAATAATATGATCTTTCATCTTCAGGATCTACATCTGTAGGGCAAACAATTACTTTTGCTCCAAAAACTCTTAACGCATCAAGTTTCCCTTTGGACTGTTTGTCTGATGCTACAAATATGCACTTATATCCTTTATTAATAGCTACAATGGCTAATCCCATTCCCGTATTTCCTGAAGTTCCTTCGATTATTGTTCCTCCAGGTTTTAATAATCCTTTTTTTTCAGCATCCTCAATCATTTTAAGACCTATCCTATCTTTAACAGAATTCCCCGGATTAAAAGTCTCATATTTGGCAAGTACTGTACATGGAAGATCATTTACAATATCATTTAATTTAATAAGAGGAGTGTTCCCGATAGTTTGTAATATATTCTCAAAAAATTTCATCGAAATTTATTTTTCTAAAGATATGTCATGCATTTGATTATTATTGGTATTTAACAGCTTTTGTTGGTGAAATATTTGAAATTAATGTTGAAGGTAATATTATAACCAAAAAGCAGATTATAAATGTTATAATATTCAGCAAGATAATATAATACAAATCAATATATACCGGGACACTTGAAACGTAGTAGATTTCAGAATCAAGAGAAATAAGTTTATATTCTTTTTGGAGATAAATTAAAATCAATCCAATTGAATTACCAATCAATAAGCCTATACTAACTATGTATAAGGAATTATATATAAAAAATTTTCTTAAACTATAATTTGTACTTCCTAGACTCTTTAATATTCCTATCATATTTGTTCTCTCAAGTATAAGTACAATTAAAACTGTAATTATATTTATTGAAGCTACTATAATCATTATAATTATAATTGCAATCATATTCTTATCAAAAAGCTTTATCCAATCAAAAATTGAGTAATATTTATCTCTTACACTTTGAACATTAATAGTTGAGGGTGTAGTAGAATAAATTGTTTGAGTTAAAGAATCAAGATTCTCATAATCATCAATAAAAACTTCCAAGTTTCCTATTTGATTATCACTCCATTTATTGATTTTTTGTATGTGTGAAATATCACCAATAATATACTTACTGTCCAATTCATTAAATCCAGATGAAAAAATACCAACAATATCAAATTTTCTAATAGCTGAAGATTCAGAGTTTCTAGAAAATAACATTTGAAAACTATCCCCGACATCCAAGTTTAATCTATTTGCCAATAATTTTGATATTAGTATTTGATTAGAAATTGAATTGGAAATATTTGGAAAATCACCTTTAATAAGAAACTTTTGAATTCTTTCCCAATTATAATTTTGATCAACTCCTTTAAAAAATACACCATCAAAATCTTTTTTTGTTCGAACTAGGCCAAACTTAGTAGCAATTTTCTGAACATTAACTACCCCGTAAGTATTCCTAAGATTATTATAGAGATCTTGATCAAAATCTAATGGAATAGATGAATCTTCATAATTTGTAGTTTGAAAATTATAAATTGAAATATCTCCATTAAATGCAGATATTTTATTCCTAATTTCATATTGCATACCCAAACCTGTTGCAATAGAAATCAGCATAACTATAACTCCTAAGGCAATGGCAATAATTCCGATTTTTATTATTGGTCCTGAAATACTACTTTTATAGGGCTTTGTAGTTATGATTCTTTTCGCTAAAAAATATTCGAAATTCAAAATTTAAATATGCAATTAATGTACTTTATAAGATACTTATTAATAGTAACAATATTTCAGTCAAATATATGCAATATTCATTCGATTAACATAGAGAACAAGAATAAAAAAAGTGAAATTAATACTGGAGATATTATTGTTGGAGCCAATCAAATATCCAGATATATAGATTATATAAATAAAAAGAATATTGGTATTGTAGCCAATCATACAAGCGTGATTTTTAAAAAGGATAATAGCTATACCCATCTAGTTGATTCTCTTCTTTCATTAAATGTCAATATTTCAAAAATATTTACACCAGAACATGGATATAAAGGTGAAAATTATAATGGTGAAAATGTGGAAGATAAAGTGGATCAAAATACAGGTCTAGAAATCATTTCGCTTCATGGAAAGGATAGAGAATATGGGAAAATATCAGATAATGATTTAATTGATATTGATTTGATGATATTTGATATCCAAGATGTTGGTACGCGTTTCTATACACATATATCTACTTTACATTATGTAATGGAGGCATGTGCACGAAATAATATTCCACTACTGGTTTTTGACAGGCCAAATCCAAATGGAAGTTATATTGACGGGCCGGTACTTGAAAATGAAAATAAAAGTTTTGTTGGAATGCATCCTGTTCCTATAGTATATGGAATGACCATTGGAGAATATGCTCAAATGATAAATGGAGAAAGCTGGTTAAATAGCAAGGTAAAATGCAATCTAAAAGTTATAGAAATTTTAAATTATAAACGTGACTATAATTATAGCTTATTGATAAAACCCTCACCCAATCTTCCTAATGAAAAATCAATATCTCTTTATCCATCTCTTTGCTTATTTGAAGGGACCAATGTAAGTGTAGGACGTGGCACAACAAATCAATTCCAAGTCATTGGAAGCCCATATTTAGATCAAAATATCTATTCCTTTACATTTATTCCAAAACCAAACCAAGGTTCAAAATATCCTCCTCATAATAATATAAAATGCTATGGATTAGATCTAAGAGATAAGTTGGTAGAAAAAAAATTAAATCTGAGTTATATTATTGATGCATATAAAAACACAAAAAATAAAAGTGAGTTCTTTAATAATTATTTCATAAAACTCTCTGGAACAAAAGATCTTAAAACTCAAATTATAAACAACACACCAGAGGAAATTATTAGAAAGAGTTGGAAAGATAAAATAGATGAATTCAAATTAATAAGAAAGAAATACTTAATTTATAAATAAATTTTCTACATGAATAAACCGATTTTAGCACTGAATAATGTTTCAATTATTCAAGATGATAAGCAGATACTGACTGAAGTCAATATTGAAATTAACAGCGGGGAATTTGTTTATATAATTGGTAGAACTGGTAGCGGAAAAACTAGTCTAATAAAAAGTTTGTATGCAGATATAAAACTTAATGGTGGAGAAGGATCAATTGTTGGTGTTGAGTTAAATAATTTAGAAGACAATAAAATACCTCTACTTAGGAGAAAATTGGGAATTATTTTTCAAGATTTTAAACTTCTTAGTGATAGAAGCGTAGCTGAAAATCTAAAATTCGTATTAAAAGCTACAGGATGGAATGATGAATCTAAAATAAATTCTAGAATAATAGAAGTTCTTGAAAAAGTTCACATTGAAAAATTAATAAATAAATTTACTAGTCAGTTATCAGGGGGTGAGCAACAGAAAGTGGCAATTGCAAGAGCCCTTCTTAATAACCCAAAACTAATTATAGCTGATGAGCCTACTGGAAATCTTGATCCAAAAACTAGCATAGAAGTAATGGATATTTTAATGGAACTAAATAAAAAGGGGAATACAATATTAATGGCAACACACGATTTTATTTTAATTGATAAATTCCCAAATAGAACATACATATGTGAATCAGGGAAAATTACAGAAATTGATATAAGGAATAAGAATATTAATACAATCTATAAATGATATCTATCCTAATTCCATGCTATGATTTTAATGCTCTTCCACTTGTTAAAAGACTTGAAAAGGAAGCGTTGACCTTAAGTATTGCTTATGAGATTATATGTATAGATGATGGATCATTCTCACCCCTAAATGAAAATAATCAACAAATAAATGCGTTAACAAATTGCCTATTTATTGAAAGTAAAAAAAATGTTGGAAGAATAGCAAATAGAAAACTACTTTCAGATAAAGCCCAGTATAATTGGCTTTTATTTATTGATGTTGATACTATGCCAAAAAATGAAAAATTTTTAGAAACTTATTTAAGTCATATAAATAAGAAAGATGCTGTTTTTGGTGGTTTTTTCTACAATAAAGAAAGTTTTAGTAATGATAACTCATTGAGATTCACTTTTGGAAAAAAAAGAGAACAAGTCACCTCAAAAAAAAGAATGAGAAATCCCTATAAATATATTATTTCATCAAATTATATGATTAATAAATCAATTTTCGATCAAATAGAAGTTCCTGAAGATATTAATGGATATGGTCTAGACTATTTTTTTGGAGCTCAGCTAAAGACAAATAATGTTCATATAACTCATATAGATAATGAAGTCATTCATCATGGCTTAGATGATAATAATAAATTTTTAGAAAAAACTAGATCTGCCCTTGATAATTTAAAATATATGAACAACAATAATTACATTAAAAAACATGATATCTCAATCTTAAAAGCTTATAATTTTTTAAAAATATTATTATTGGAGAATATGTTTTATGCAATGATTAAGACTGTGAATAATAAAATCGAGACAAATTTAATGAGTAAAAAACCAAGTCTCGTTGCATTCGACTTATATAGGCTAGCATATCTATGTAAAGACTAAACTTATTGTTTTTTGTAATTAAGAAAAGTATTATAATCTCTGAAATAATCACTTTCATCAAAGAATTCTGAAGCTAAAACTAAACAAACTGATCCTGCTGAGAAATTATCCATTTCCCTCCATATACCACTCGGAATAAGAAGCCCCTGATTAGGTTTGTTTAACATAACCTTTGTATTATTTGACCCATCATCAATTTTAACTTCAAAGCTTCCACTCAATGCTATCATAAATTGAAATAAATTTTTATGAGCATGTCCCCCACGAAATGAATCACTAGGAACATCATATAGATAATACACCCTTTTTATTTCAAATGGAATTATTGACTTTTCTATAACAGAAAGTTTTCCCCTTCCCTTCTCGTCAATAATCTTAGGAATAGAAATTATTTCAACATCATCAATAGATCTATTTTTCATAACATTGATTTATATTTTTCTATGCCTTTTAAACCAATTTTATATTTTAAAAATATGTCACCAATAACAATTGCTTTTATGTTTAACAATAATATTATATGATGAAATAATTTTAGGTATGACAAAGTACCATAATATTTATAAAATATAGCAGCTCGAGCAAAAATTATTTTATCTTTTCCTACAACCTGTCCAGAACTAATAGATTTATGTGAAAGTATAACTTTTGGACAATGAATAATATTTAAGTTTTTTTCAAATGCATTCCTTAAAAAAATATATTCATCTCCAGTTTCAAAAGTTGAACCAAGTCCAAATTTAGGGTCAAATTGAATTTTATTTTTTATGATACTATCTCTTCTAAAAGCTATCAAAAATGAATTAATCATTGAAATTGATCTTTTATTATGCATTTTTACCTTTGGATAATCTTTAAATGGCTCTCCTAGTTCATTGCTTGCTTGGTATGTTATTATATCAGCATCCTTGTTTTTAGTAAATGAATTTTTAATTGTTTCAACAAAATCTGAACTATAGATTACATCATCATCAGATAGTAAACAAATTTCTCCTTTTGAATTATTAATTGCTAAATTCCTACTGTTTGAAAGACCAGTCTCATTAGTATTTTTTACCCTAAAGTTGTTTTGTGGAAAATTTAATTTTTTTTTAGATTGATTAAC
>CAZBCJ010000048.1:0-8886 GCA_964490545.1 uncultured Flavobacteriaceae bacterium
AGTATTTTTATTTTTCAACTGACTTCTTTCATTTTGGCACTGAACCACAATTCCGCTTTCAATATGCGTGATTCTTACCGCGGAATCTGTTTTGTTAACATGTTGCCCCCCAGCACCACTGGCTCTATAAGTATCAATTCTAATATCTTTATCATCAATAGTTATTTCAACATCATCATCAATAACTGGAAAAATAAATACGGATGCAAATGAAGTATGGCGTTTGGAATTGCTGTCAAAAGGGGAAATTCTTACTAAACGGTGCACACCTCTTTCCGCCTTCATATTCCCATACACATAATCACCCAGTACTTCAATACTCGCATCTTTTATACCAGCTTCATCTCCATCCTGGCAATCAAGTATTTTCGTTTTGTAACCTGTCCTTTCGCACCACCGTAAATACAAACGAAACAGCATGCTAGCCCAGTCTTGTGATTCGATACCACCAGCGCCTGGATGAATGGTCAGGAATGCATTTCGATGATCATCTATACCATTTAGAAGTGTATTAACTTTCGACTTCACAATCTTTGAATTGATCTGGAGTTTAACCACAAAACCCACATGGTTCATTTGATTTGTCTAATAATGGGTTCTGACTTGCGCAAGTTCCGGAAAATTCTCCATCTTTTTTTGCCCATATTTTAATACTAATTCCAAGAATACAGAATCCAAGAATAATTATAGTAATTATGGCTAGTTCCATATAACAAAGATAGATTTTTTATACAATACTCACTTCAGCTTCTAGCTCAATATCAAAAATTAATTTAACAGCTTTTTGTATGCTAATTGACAAGTTCAATATATCACTTCCTTTAGCAGATTTGTAATTAACTAAAACTAATGCTTGATCTTTATGAACCCCATAATCTTCAAAAGTCTTTCCCTTAAAACCAGCTTTTTCGATTAGCCATGCTGCAGGTATTTTATATTTATTTTTATGGAAACTATAGAATGGTACATTATTAAAATTAGTCTTGAGTTCTTCAATTTTATCTATGGAAACAATGGGGTTTTTAAAAAAACTACCACTATTTCCTATTTTATCAGGATCTGGTAATTTCTCATTTCTAATTTTAATTACTGCACTAGAAATATCTTGTATAGTTGGGATTTTTATATTTGATTCATCGAGCTTATCCTGAATTCCTTTATAATTTATATTTAAATAATGCTCTTTATTAGTTAGTTTTAATTTAATACTTACTACGATGTAATTAGTGTTTTTTTTAAAGATTGATTCTCTATATTTGAATTGACAATCTTTGTTACTAAATGTTTTTATCTTCCCGGTTTCTCTATTTATTGCATCACATGAAATTAGCACATCCTTTAACTCTGTTCCATAGGCTCCAATATTTTGAATGGGTGCCGCACCAACACTGCCAGGAATTAAAGATAAATTTTCTATACCTCCAAGATCTCTTTTCAAACACCATTGAACAAGAGAATGCCAATTTTCACCAGCAAATGCTACTATTTCTGTAATATTATTTTTTTTACTTTCTTCATGAATTCCTTTAATATTTATGTGAACTACTAGTCCTTTAATATTTTTAGTTATTAATATATTACTGCCTCCGCTTAGGATATATTTGCTTGGATACTCTTTCAATTTTAGAACTTCAACTAATTCATCTACACTATTTACAGAAACAAAATTTTCTGCAATAGCATTAATCTTAAAGCTATTGTATTTCTTCAGAGAAAAATTAGTTTGAATTTCCATTAATTATGGTATTTAATTAATGCTTCTTTTAAAATATTTATAGCTGATGTTAAGTCTTTTTCATTAAGAACATAAGCAATTCTTATTTGATTTTTTCCAATATTTTTTGAGGAGTAAAATCCCTGAGCTGGAGCAACCATTACAGTTTTGTCATTTAGCGTGAAACTTTTAAGTAGCCAAGTTGCAAAATCATTAGCATCATCAACAGGTAATTCAACAATACAATAAAAGGCTCCTTTTGGATTGGAGACTTTAATTCCAGGTATTTTATTAAGTTGGGCAATTAAGAGGTTTCTTCTCTTTTCATATTCTTCTATAACATCATTAAAATATTTTTCTGGAGTATCTAAGGCTGCAAGGCTGGCAATTTGAGCAAAAGTAGGAGGAGATAGTCTAGCTTGAGCAAATTTTAAGACAGTTTTAGTTAATTCCTTATTTCTAGAAACTACACATCCAATTCTAGCACCGCACATACTATATCTCTTTGATACGGAATCAATCATTATTGCGTTTTGATTTATAGATTCTTCTTCCATGATTGAATAGTGTTTACAACCATCATATGTAAATTCTCTATATACTTCATCTGCAATAAGAAACAAATCATATTCTTTAACAATTTCAACCAGACTTTTAATTTCATCTTTTGAATATAGATAACCAGTTGGATTATTTGGATTACAAATAAGTATTGCTTTGGTTTTGGGTGTTATAAGTTTTTTAAAATCACTGATTTTTGGTAGAGAAAAGTTGTCTTCAATTGTTGAGGTGATAGGCAAAATTTTAATTCCATTTGCAACAGAAAAACCATTATAATTAGCATAGAAGGGTTCAGGGATGATTATTTCATCTCCAGGGTCCATAATACTACCCAGAGTAAAGAATAATGCTTCACTAGCTCCACTAGTAACTATTATATCATTTTGATTTACTGATATATTTTTTTTTGAATAATATTTAGTTAATTTTTTTCTGTAATTTTCTGATCCCTCAGATCTACTGTAAGCTAGAACTTTTATCTTTGAATTTTTTACTGCCTGAATTGCCTGTATAGGTGTTTCTATATCTGGTTGACCAATATTAAGTTTAAACACTTTTATGCCTCTTTTTTTAGCATCCTCTGCATAAGGCACTAACTTTCTAATTGGAGATTCAGGCATTGATTTTCCTTTTATAGAAATATTTGGCATTTGAATAGTTTTTAATCTGGTTATTAATTTATGGAAAATAAAAAATAAGTAAGCTTATTAAAAGTCTTCTTCAATCAGGCTTTTTGTTTTTTTTCCTAAACCAGTATTATTAATCTTATTAGTAACTTTTCCAGTAATTTTTAAAATTACAGTAGGATTTTCAGCATTTGAACTTACGATAATAGATTTTCTAATAAAACCAATTCTATTAGTGTCATATTTGACTTGTATTTTTTCTGATTCTCCCGGGAGTACAGGCTTATTAGGTTTCTTTGGAATTGTACATCCACATGTTGATTTTACATTTGTAATTATTAGGGGAGAATTACCATCATTTGTAAACTCAAAATCTTTAATTCCATTTGAACCTTTCTCAATTACTCCATAATCAATTACAGTTGTTTTAAAATTAATTTTAGCAATTTTTTCTTGCGAAAATGTGTTAAAATTAAAGGCTAAAACACAAACAATTAATAATATTTTTTTCATTATATTTTGTTAAAAAATTAGGCAGATAAATATAATTATAATTACTCAGATAAAGAAATATGAGTATTTTTGTACTCAATCATAAATAGAGAAAATGAGTATCAGTTCCAACTACAATTTTAAAGATATTGAAGATAAATGGTATTCATATTGGATTAAGAATAAATTTTTTCATTCTCACCCAGATAATAGAGAGCCTTATACAATAGTAATTCCTCCACCTAATATTACTGGGGTTTTGCATATGGGACATATGCTAAATAATACTATTCAGGATATATTAATAAGAAGAGCTAGGTTATTAGGAAAAAACGCATGTTGGATTCCTGGAACAGACCATGCATCTATTGCTACTGAAGCAAAGGTTGTAGAAAGTTTGAAAGAAAAAGGTATAGATAAAAATGATATAAGTAGGGATGAGTTTATAAAACATGCGTGGGACTGGAAGAACAAGTATGGAGATATTATTTTAGAGCAATTAAAAAAAATTGGTTGTTCTTGTGATTGGGATAGAACAAAGTTCACTTTGGATGAAACTATGAATAAATCTGTAATTTCTGTTTTTATAGATTTATTCAACAAAGGGTTAATATATCGTGGATATAGGATGGTTAACTGGGACCCTAAAGCACAAACAACTCTTTCAGAAGAGGAAGTCAATTATTTTGAAAAGAAAGACTTGCTTTATTATGTTAAATATAAAATTGAAGGAGAAGAGGGTCATTTAACTATTGCAACTACAAGACCAGAGACAATTCTAGGGGATACTGCAATTTGTGTTAATCCAAAGGATGATCGATATAAAAAATTAAAAGGTAAAAATGCTATAGTACCGATAGCAAACAGGAAAGTGCCAATTATTTTTGACGATTATGTAGATATTGAATACGGTACTGGATGTCTAAAAGTAACTCCAGCACACGATATAAATGATAAATTGATTGGTGATAGACATAACCTGCAATTTATAGATATATTTAATGATGATGCTTCATTAAATAATTATGGGCTTCATCATAAAGGAAAGGATAGATTCAAAGCAAGAAAAGATATTATAGTTGAGCTAGATGAATTGGGTATTTTGGAAAAGCAGGAGGAAATTACGCATAATGTTGGAATAAGTGAAAGAACTAATGAAATTATAGAGCCTAAATTTAGCTATCAATGGTTTCTAAAGATGAATGATTTAGTTAAACCAGCAATTAATTCAGTTTTAGTAGATAATGAAATTAGATTATATCCTAATAAGTTTGATAAAACGTTTAGAAATTGGATGGAAAACATTAGAGATTGGAATATATCAAGACAGCTTTATTGGGGACATCAAATTCCAGTATATTATTATGGAGATGAAAAGGATGATTTTGTTGTTGCTCAAGATATAGATCAGGCTCTTGATTTAGCAAAAGAAAAAACAGAAAATAAAAATTTAAAAAAGAGTAATTT
This sequence comes from uncultured Flavobacteriaceae bacterium, assembly GCA_964490545.1. GTDB lineage: Bacteria > Bacteroidota > Bacteroidia > Flavobacteriales > Flavobacteriaceae. The sequence continues at coordinate 4,861 of CAZBCJ010000048.1, forward strand.
AAAACAAGAAGAAGATGTCCTAGATACATGGTTTTCCTCATGGCTATGGCCCATTAGTGTGTTTGATGGAATAAACAACCCAGATAATGAGGATTTTAAATATTATTATCCTACTTCAGACTTGGTTACAGGGCCTGATATATTATTCTTTTGGGTAGCTAGGATGATAATAGCAGGCTATGAGTTTAAGCAAAAGAAACCATTTAATAATGTTTATTTCACTGGAATAGTTCGTGATAAACAAAGAAGAAAAATGAGTAAATCTTTAGGGAATTCACCAGATGCATTGAAATTGATTTCAGAATACGGTGCAGATTCTGTAAGAGTTGGATTAATGTTAAGTTCATCAGCTGGAAATGATTTATTATTTGATGAGTCTTTGTGTAACCAGGGTAGGTCTTTTGCTAATAAAATTTGGAATTCTTTTAGACTAATTAATGGTTGGGATATAAAGGATATTGATCAACCAGAATATTCCTCCGTAGCTTTGGATTGGTATGAGAATAAATTTCAATTTATATTATCTGAAATTAATGATCATTTTGATAAGTTTAGAATTAGTGATGCATTAATGTGCGTATATAAATTGATATGGGACGATTTTTGCTCAGTATTGCTTGAAATTATTAAACCAGAATTTTCTATGCCAATTGATAAAAAAACGCATAAGTCTCTAATTTTAATTTTTGAAAATAACTTAAAATTATTGCATCCTTTTATGCCTTTTATTTCAGAAGAATTATGGCAATCTATTAACAGAAGAAAGGCAGATCAATCATTAGTTGTTTCAAAATGGCCAATATCTAACAAATATAGTAATGAAATTATTGAAGAATTTAAATTTGTTTCTGAAGTAATAACTTCAATTCGTTCACTTAGGAAAAAACATAATATTTCTTTTAGGGAAACTATAGAATTAAGTGTATTGAATAATGAAAAAGCATCAGAAAAGTATGATCCAATTATAAAAAAAATATGTAATGTTGACAGTCTATTATATGTGAAGAGTGAGATAAAAGAGGCTATATCATTTAGAGTAAAAACAAACACCTATTATATTCCACTATCTTCTCAAGTAAATGTTAATGATGAGATAATAAAATTAGAGAGTGAACTAAATTACAGTATAGGTTTTTTAAATTCAGTTGAAAAGAAATTATCTAATAAAAAATTTGTAAAAAATGCTCCTCAAAGTGTTATAGAAATTGAAATAAAGAAGAAGACAGAAGTGATGACTAAAATTGAGTTGCTCAAAGAAAGTATTAAGAAATTAAAAAGTTAGTTCTCTGCAATAACCGTAATTCCTCCTTTAACTTTTTGGTTTATTTTCACCTTTAGTTTAGTGTTTAATGGAAGAAAAAGATCGATTCTAGATCCAAATTTAATAAAGCCAGCATCTTCACCTTGTTTAACCTTTTGTGATACTTTCGCATAGTTTACAATTCTTTTAGCAACAGCACCGGCTATTTGACGATATAGGATTTTTCCAAAGAATTCATTTTCAACAACAATGCTGGTTCTTTCATTTTTGGTACTTGATTTTGGGTGCCATGCTACTAGGTATTTCCCCGGATGATATTTTGAAAAAATCACCTTTCCACTGATAGGATATCTTGTTACATGGACATTCAATGGGGACATAAATATGCTAACTTGAATTCTTTCATCCTTAAAAAACTCAGGCTCAAATACTTTTTCAATTATTACAATTTTTCCATCAACAGGTGATAATACATGCTTGTCATTTGAATTAATAATGATTTTAGGGTTTCTAAAGAACTGTAGAATTAAAATAAAAAAAACTACTAAAAAAATTTTTATTGGAGAATCATATTGAATTGAAAAGTAATCGAGACTTAAAATAATTGAAACTATAATTATAAAAGAAACAATAATTATAGTATAACCTTCTTTATGAAACATTTGAAAAGGTTTTTAGAAATAAATATATGAATGGACTTGCAAACATTATACTATCAAGTCTGTCTAATAAACCTCCATGACCTGGCAGTATTATACCACTGTCTTTTACTAGTGATTTTCGTTTGTATTTAGATTCAACTAAATCACCCATTGTCCCAAAAACACTAATAATTATTGAAATAATTAGCCAATTAGTGAAATTCAACTCTCCAATATATTTAGCAATAGGTAAACTGCAAATGGAACAAAAAAACAAACCACCAAGAAAACCTTCAACAGTTTTTTTTGGTGAAACTGACAAGAATAGTTTTTGCCTACCAATTTTACTGCCAACAATAAATGCAAAAGTGTCATTTACCCATACAAGTATGAAGCATCCAAGAATTAAATTAGGATTATACTCATTATTGTAGTTCCCAATAAGAAATATAAAAATGATTGAACTCGAAATATAAAAAACCGAGTTTATATATTTTCTTGTTAAGAATTCAGGCAAGTCTTTAGTAACAAATAAGTCTCTAATTGAAAACAGCAAAACAAATATTGAAAAAACAAGTAAAATCTCTATAGATTCATTAAAAAAAGAGTTACTTATATCTATTGAGTTAAAATAGTAACTATAATATGAAAAGAAGGCAAATAGCAATGTAAATATTATGTAAGAACTGATTCCTTTTTGCTTAATTAGTTTATTAAATTCAGCGTGAGAAATTAAACCAAAAACAAAGATTAGGATAGTAAAGCTTATAAATGACTTTAAGGAAAGAAGAAATAATAGTGTATATATTAAACCTGTAATTGATCTTTTATGAATTTCTTTCAATTTATATTGTTCCTTTTTCTAATAATATCAAATATAAGTTTTTTGCACTGGTTCCATAACTTAAAAAATCTTTTTCTTGTGAAATTTGAAAGTTTTTAATTGTAGTAATATTACTTGGTATTTTCTTGCTTTTTGATTTAATTTCTGCTAATCCTTCACCAATACTATTTTTAAATTTTGTTGTCTCAGATAGAATAATTAAGTTGCTCGGGAAATCTGAAAGATTTTTTTCTTCAATTTGATTTGATGAAATTAAAATAGATCCATCATCAGCAATTAAATTTTCGCAATCAGTCACAAAACATTTTGAATTTTCTTGGTTAACTTTTATTGAATTTGGAAGCTTATAATTAGATTTAATTTTATTATTTGTAATCAACAAATCTTCTTTAACCCAGCTGTTTTCTTTTAGAATTAAACTCAAGTTTTTATTAAGCTCATTATAATTTTCACTATAGAGAAATTTTCCTCCATTATCTATAAAGTTTATAATAAATCTTTCTTCTATTGCAATTTTTACTTTGGGCATAAACTTACTTTGCTCATGCTCTTGGTCTTCTTTGGATTTTTTTTTGCTGGGATTCCCCTTAAAAAGGCTATTAAAAAACTTCAATTTTTTAGGCTATAAAAAGTTTATTAAAATTATGAAACTCTACGGTCAATATAAAACGAAAGAATAATTAATTTTTATTTTTTACTGTTTTCTTTTTTTTGAAATGGACGTTTCCCAAAAATTTCTTCTAGGTTGTCTTTAAAAATCACTTCTTTTTTTAACAACAATTCGGCTAATTGAATTAATTTCTTTTTATTCTTTCTAAGAATCTTTAGTGCTCTTTTATACTGATTTTCAATTATTAATGAGATTTCTTTATCAATAGTCTCAGCAGTTTGTTCACTATAGGGCTTAGTAAAGCCATATTCATTTGCATTTGATGAGTCATAATAGGTCAAATTTCCAACTTTCTCATTTAGGCCGTAAATGGTAACCATTGCTCTAGCTTGTTTAGTTACTTTTTCTAAATCACTTAATGCGCCAGTTGATATTGTATTAAAAACAATTTTTTCTGCAGCTCTTCCTCCTAGTGCAGCGCACATTTCATCTAGCATTTGTTCAGGTCTTACAATCAATCTTTCTTCAGGTAGATACCACGCAGCACCTAATGATTTACCCCTAGGAACAATTGTTACTTTAACTAGAGGTGAGGCATGTTCTAGCATCCAGCTTATAGTAGCATGACCTGCTTCGTGATATGCAACTGCTTTTTTCTCATCTTCAGTAA
>CAZBCJ010000049.1:0-8557 GCA_964490545.1 uncultured Flavobacteriaceae bacterium
GATTTATTATTAGACTCAAAAATTGAAGTTGTTGCACAAAATATGCATTTTTCTGACAGTGGTGCTTTTACTGGTGAAGTTTCAGCAAATATGTTAAAAAGCATAGGAATTGAAGCAGTCATTCTAGGACATAGTGAAAGAAGAAAATATTTTAAAGAAACTGATGATCAACTAAAATTAAAAGTTGATGCTGCGATAGCCTCATCCATGAAAATTATTTTTTGCATTGGAGAAGAATTTGAGGAGAGAAAAAACAACAATCATTTTGAAATAGTATATGATCAAATTAATAATAGTCTATTTCACCTGAATGAGGACTCCTGGAGTAGGATAATATTAGCATATGAACCTGTTTGGGCTATTGGAACGGGAGAGACTGCAACATTAGATCAAATTCAAGAAATGCATTCAATGATTAGGAATAACATCTCAGAAAGATATACTCAAGAATTGGCAAATTCTATAAGCATTTTATATGGTGGAAGTGTAAAACCATCAAATTCTCATGATATTTTTTCTTTAGAAGATGTAGATGGAGGATTGATTGGAGGAGCATCTCTAAATGCTAATGATTTTAATCTAATAATTAGTTCAATTTAACTATTAATAGTCAATTCAGATCTATAACAATTTTCATTTAGGCTGGTCTTTTTTATTTCATTAAATCCACCTGCAATATTAATTAAATTATTAAATCCATTTGCTTTAAGAATTGATATAGCTATTACAGATCTATACCCCCCAGCACAGTGAACATATGATTTCTCATTAGTATTAATAAGATCTAAATTTTCAAGAATCTCAGCTAATGGAGAATTAATTGAACTTTCTATGTGTTGAGTTTCAAATTCAGATTCTTTCCTTACGTCTAGAATATTAATTTTATTAAGCTTTAGCTTTTCAACAAAATTATTTGCTGAAATAGATTCTAAATCAGAAGTCGGGTTACCACTCTTTTCCCAAGCAGAAATTCCTCCATCTAAATACCCTAAACAATTGTCACATCCAACTCTTGCAAGTCTGGTAATAGCTTCTTCCTCTTTACCCTTATCTACAATTAGAATAATAGGTTGATGAATTTCTTTTATTATAGTACCAACCCAGGTTGCAAAACTTCCATTTAACCCAACAAACAATGAATTTGGAATATGTTTTTTTATGAATTCATTTTGATGTCTCACATCTATAACTAAACTATTTTTTGAAATCATATGATTCTTAAATTCATCGACAGTTAGTGCTTTATTTGATTTGACAAGGACATCGTCAAAATTGTTATACCCATTCTTGTTTAAAAGTGCATTTTGTCTAAAGTAACTTGGAGGCGGAGGCATACCTTCTAATAATTCTCTAACAAACTCCGCTTTGGTCATATCATCTCTAAGTGCATAGTTTGATTCTCTTTGTTCACCCAAGGTGCTAAATGTTTCATCAGACATATTTTTTCCACATGCAGAACCAGCTCCATGTGCAGGATAGATTAATACATTATCCTCAAGCGTCATTATTTTATTTCTGAGTGAATCATATAGATTTCCTGCTAATTCTTCTTTAGTTATATTATTTGCAATTGCAAGATCAGGTCTGCCTACATCTCCAATAAACAATGTGTCTCCAGTAAAAATGGCATGATTATTACCATCTTCATTAATTAATAAGTATGTTGTAGACTCTGGAGTATGGCCTGGAGTATGAATAGCTCTAATTCTTATTTTACCTACTATAAATTCTTCTTGATCTTTTGCTATATGACATGGATAATCTGTTTTAGCTCCTGGGCCAAATACTATTGTAGAATTCGTTTTTCTAGCTAAATCAACATGACCAGAAACAAAATCAGCATGAAAGTGTGTTTCAAAAACATATTTTATTTTGACTTTGTCATTTTCAGCTTTATCAACATATGGCTGGCTTTCTCTTAAAGGATCAATAATTGCTGCCTCTCCTTCAGAAGAAATATAATATGCTCCTTGAGCAAGACAAGTGGTATATAATTGTTCAATTTTCATTTACCATAGTTTAAACAAAGATAAATACTATTTTCTAAAAATTATAAATCTCTAATTCTAGAATAGTATCTATAGGGGTTTTTTTGTCGTTTGGAACCTTTAGAAGTAGTCCAAATTCATTTTTAATGAAATCAACTTTTTCTGTTGATTTATAGTATGAAATGTTTTTAATTCTGAGATTAAAATTTTCAATAAAGAACGTCTCTTTGTTTGAATCAAGAATATGAATGAACACTTTATTACCCTTTTGTGTTGAGGCTATTTCATCTGAAGGGTCAATTGGCCCCCTTTTCGTTTTGTAAATAGTTTCACCGTTATTTTTTATCCAGGCACCAATTTCCTTTAATGAATTTATATGCTCTTTCTGTATTCTTCCATTTGGCATAGGTCCTACATTAAGAAGAAGATTACTTCCATATCCTGCCGATTTAATAAGATACTGAATAAGTTCTTTTTTTGACTTATGCTTTCTGTCTTTAAGGTTAAATCCCCATGATCCATTTATAGTTTCACAGACCTCTAAAGGTAGATTTCCTATATCATTTTCGGAAGTTGCAAATGATTTTGTCCTCCTTCCTGGAAGATCCTTTTCAAACATTTGAAAATCTTCACCAGCATTTGGAGCTATATGATGATTACTTCCTATTAAGGCTTGTGGTTGTAGTTCATGAATTAATCTGTAAACTTCATCTAATTTAAAATCCATCATTTTTTTTCCAAATCTTTTCCCATCCCATTCCATTTGATCCCATTCTCCATCAAACCAAATACCCCCAATTTCACCGTAATTTGTTAATAATTCTGTCAGTTGAGATTTCATAAACTCTATGTAATCGTCCCAGTTCCCAGTTCCCCTTCCTGATATACCATTTCCAGTTCTTCCACGAGGATAGTAATCATCTCTAAACCAATCTAACTGTGAATAATAGAAAAACAATTTTAATCCATGCTTTTTGCAAGCATTAGAAAGCATTTTTAAAACATCTTTGCCATAAGGAGTTTTCTCTACAATATTGTAGTTAGATGCTTTAGAATCAAACATAGAAAACCCATCATGATGACGACTTGTAATGGTTATATACTTCATGCCAGCATTTTTTGCCATTAAAACCCATTCTTCAGCATCAAAATAAACAGGATTAAAGAACGAAGGAAGTTTTTTGTATTCATCTATAGAAATGTTTTGATTGTTCATAACCCATTCTCCATCCCCAAGAACACTATAAACACCCCAATGAATAAACAATCCAAATCTAGCTTCTTGAAACCATTTTCTTGCCTCCAAGTTTTCTTTTGTTGGAATGTAATTAGTTTGCGAGAAAATATTTTGAGTGAATACAATAAGTATTAGTATGATAATTTTTTTCATATAATATAAATTTATAAAATTAACCATATAGAAAGACCACCAAGAATTAACCCCTCTAAATATGAAAGCCAAAGCGCATTAAATGTGCTTATTTTAAGCTCAGACAAAATATTATCCACTTTATCTTTGTATTGAAGACTGAAAATAAAGAAGATAAATACAATTAAGAAATATATAGTTAGAATTAAGGATACCATTTTTTTATTTTAAAATTATTCTAATACAAAATTAAAATTATTATCGAGATTCAAACTTTTGTTATCTTTAGAAAAATTTTTAAAGATGTATTCAGTTGAATTTGATACTAATATAATTAAAGGAGTTGAGCCAATAGATATTGATTTATTGAATCCTCATGAAAAAATTATTAAAAAAAAGAAAACTAAATTAACCAAGTTTATAAAATCATTTAACGAATACTACATAATTTCTTCCATATTGTGTTGTCATAAAACTCATGTAATAATTGATGGACATCATAGATATTTTGCCTTGAAGGAATTAGGTTTTAAGAAAGTTCCAGTTACCAAAATCGACTATTATTCTGATTTAATCAGTACCGGAGTAGGTGGTAATGGAATTCCAAAGGATGAAATAATTAGTAAAGGAATTTCTAATGAATTATTTGAACCTAAAAGTACTCAGCATTTAATTTATTGTAGTAGATCAAAAGCTTGGCATCCTATCATATTGTTGTCTACAATGTTCAAGATTGATACTAAGAATTAATTTCATAAATTTATAGGTAACTTATAACTTATTAATATGATATTATCAACTACAGAGACATTACCTAATAGAGAGATTAATGAAATAAAGGGAATAGCTAGAGGATCTACTGTTCGAACTAGAAATGTTGGAAGGGATATTCTGGCTGGATTTAAAAATTTAGTTGGAGGAGAAATTGAAGAGTATACCAAACTTCAAGCTGATGCAAGAGAACAGGCGCTTCAAAGAATGAAGGATGATGCAGCTAAATATGGTGCAGATGCCATAGTAAATGTCAGATTTACGACCTCAGTTATTACACAGGCAGCTTCAGAGGTATTAGCCTATGGTACTGCAGTAACTCTTAAATAATTAGGACATGGATTGGAACTTAATTATTTGGGGTATAGGTTTAGTATTATTAATTATAGTTATAATTAATAGATTCAAACAAAAAGAAGATGAAGATTTCGACAATAGAAATAACTAAAATATAAATTATGGAAACATATAAATGTAATAATTGTGGGATGTCTGTAAATGCAAGTTGTGCAAAATGTAATCAACCTCTTGTAAATGGTCATCTAACATTGGAAGATGGAACTTCAGTTCAAATATCAAGTTGCCCAACTTGTGAGGGTAAAATAAAATCACCTCAGTGTTGTGGTATGGACATGAGTTGTGAAGTATAAATTTTACACAATATATTCAGCTATATTTTATGGGTTCTATGAAGAATTAAATAAATAGCTTTAATTTTTCTAATTAGGTAATCAAAACATGAAAATCAAAATATTTTTATTATTGTATTTTTTATGTTTGAGTATTTATTCTCAACAATTTAGAGATGCTTCAACATTATCAGATCTCGACCAATATTATAATAATAATGGGGTATCGGTTGCCGATTATGATCAGGATGGAGATTTAGATATTTTTTTAGTCAGTTATTATTCTGATGGCAATAATGATAGTAGATTATTAGAAAACACTAATAATGGTAATTTTATTGATGTAACTGCTGCAACGGGTATTAACCAAAATTTAAATCATGAAATTGATCTTCCTTCTGGATTTTACTTTGGCGATCGCCTTTCTGCATCTTGGGGTGATTTCAATAATGATGGCTATCCAGATTTGTTTTTAGGAAATTCAGTTCAAAGTGAATTATATAAGAATAATGGAGATGGAAGCTTTACTAATATAACTGAATCAGCAGGGTTTCAAGTTTCTTGTGAGGATTGTTATATAGCAGGAGCTCTATGGTTAGATTATGACCTAGATGGATTTTTAGATATTTTTCTTTCAGACTATCATTCATATTCAATTAATAAGCTCTATAGAAATTTAGGAAATGAGACTTTTGAATTAATTGATTTAACCCAAGTTATATTAAATAAAAATAGTTTCTCTGCAATATTTATGTATATAAACGATGATGCATACCCAGATATATATATAGCCAATGATTTTGATCAGAATAATGCGCTATTAATTAATCAGGGGGGTAGTGGATTTATTAATCAAGCTGAATCATATAATGTGCTAGATCCACGTGATGGCATGGGCCTTGCAACCTGTGATTATGACAATGATTTAGATATTGATTTCTTAGTGACAAACATCAAGGAAAACAGTTTTTTTGTAAATGAGTTTAGTGCTGAGGATCAGTTCACAAACTTATCAGAGGACGTAAATATATATGATACCAATTGGGCGTGGGGTGCAACTTTTGCTGATTTTACTCATGATGGATACGAAGATTTATATATAGCAAATGGATTTTTTAATGATGAGAAAAATGAATATTTTCAGAGTGTTTTCAGCCCTCTACCAGCAGGAAGGAAATTCCAACCTGGCAACTTTACAGATCAACCAATTATAGATACTAATAGTAGATCGGTTAATTCTTTTGATTACGATAATGATGGTGATTTAGATCTATTGGTTACAAACATTAATTCAAGCCTAGATTTTTATGAAAACAAAGCTATAGATACTTATTATGATGATGATATATCGGGCGCATGGATAAAGATTCATTTGGAGGGAACTACCTCGAACAGGGATGGTCTAGGTGCAGTTATAAATATACTGGACAGTAATGATGATCAGCAAACTAGACTATATAACGGATCAGGGTTTCAACATCAATCCCTTCAACCTATTCATTTTGGGCTTAATGATGCAACACTAGTAAATACTATTTCTGTAACATGGCCTAATACCGGAGTCGAAACTTACACTAATATTGATGTAAACTCAACAGTAAAAATAGTCGAGGGTTCTGGTATTCAAGTAGTTAATAACAATACAGCGAATAAAATTCCAGGATGTACTGACTCAAATTCATGCAATTATAATCCTGATGCTACAGTTGATGATAATTCATGTGTATATTTAACTAGCGGTCAAGTAAATGGAACACAAATAGTTGCTCCTCTAGAAACATATACATATAGCTATAGTGATACTAGCTCAACAAATTTTTTATGGGATGTTACAAATGGCACAATAATTCAGGGTCAAGGAACTAATACAATAGAAGTAAGATGGGATATTGAATCAGAAGGTTCTTTAAGCATAATAGGTTCAGATGATAATTGTAATACTAATGTTGTAGAATTTAATGTCAGCATTGAACTTTCAAATATTAATGATGAATCAAATTATTCGATAGCTAGGCTATGGAACGAAGTATTACTTGAAGCCATAAGAAATGATCTAGCAAGACCAACTGTTCATGCCAGAAATTTATTTCACACTAGCGCAGCTATCTATGATGCTTGGTCTATAGTTAATTCTGAAGGAACTCCGTACTTGATGGGGAATTTAGTTCACGGATATGAGGCGCCATTTAATGGCTTTAGTAATTCCTTGTCTGATGTAGAGAATAATAATGCAGCAATAAGTTATGCAGCATATAGAATAATAACACATAGGTTTTCACAATCTCCAGGCTATCAATCAATATTGTCTAAATGCAATACCCTAATGAGTCTCTTAAATTATAATATAGAAAATCACGATATAGATAATAATGGTGAAGATCCTATTGCTTTAGGTAATTATATTGCAGAAAAATATATCTCATATGGTTTACAGGATGGTGCAATGGAACAAGTAGATTACGTAAATCAATATTATCAACCAGTTAATGAGCCCCTTGTTCCAATCTTAAGCGGGAATCCATCTATTACGAATCCTAATAGATGGCAACCATTATCTTTAAATGTATTCATTGATCAAAGTGGAAACATATTAGATGAACACACTCCAGAATTCTTAGGTGCTGAATGGGGTAATGTGAATCCATTTGGTTTAGATCAGAATGATATGACAACTTACACTAGGGATGGAAACAATTATTATGTATACCATGATCCTGGTCAACCCCCTGAACTCGATGATAATCTAGAAAGTGATCTTGATTATATTGACGCCTTTTCAATGGTTTCAGTTTGGGGATCACATTTATCACAAGATGATGGAGTAATGTGGGATATTTCTCCAAATAATATTGGAAATGTTTCTAATGAATCATATCCTGAGAACTTATCAGAGTATAATTCCTTTTTTGACTATTTTAATGGGGGAGATAATGGAATGGGCTATAGCTCAAATCCAGTTACAAATCAAGCTTATGAAACTCAATTCGTTCCTAGGGGAGATTATACTAGAGTTTTAGCAGAATTTTGGGCTGATGGGCCTGACTCTGAAACCCCACCTGGCCATTGGTTTGTTCTCTTAAATAGTATAAGCGATAATCCATTATTGGAGAAAAAATTTCAAGGCACTGGCGATGAATTATCAAATTTAGAGTGGGATGTGAAATCATATTTTATTTTGGGTGGTGTGATGCATGATGTTGCTATTACCGCTTGGGGTATAAAGGGATGGTACGATTATGTTAGACCTATTTCTTCAATTAGGTATATGGCTGATCTAGGTCAAAGCACTGATCAAAGTCTTTCAAATTATAATTCAAATGGTCTTCCTTTAATTAATGGGTATATTGAGGTTATTAACGAAGGAGATATACTTGCTGGAGAATCAAATGAGAATGTAGGAAAGATAAAAGTATATTCTTGGAAAGGCCATGATTATATTGATAATCCCTCTACAGATCAAGCTGGTGTGGGTTGGATTTTAGCTGAAGAATGGTGGCCTTATCAGAGACCTACTTTTGTAACCCCAAATTTTGCTGGATATGTTTCTGGCCATTCCACTTATTCAAGAGCAGCTGCAGAAGCTCTCACGCTATTTACTGGAAGTCCTTATTTTCCAGGTGGAATGGGAGAATACATAGCAAGAGAAAATGAATTTTTAGTATTTGAAGAGGGGCCAAGTCAAGATGTTAAATTGCAGTGGGCTTCTTATCGTGATGCATCAGATCAATGCAGTCTTTCAAGAATATGGGGAGGTATTCATCCATACATTGATGATATACCAGGACGTTTTATTGGAAGTA
>CAZBCJ010000050.1:0-6269 GCA_964490545.1 uncultured Flavobacteriaceae bacterium
AGATCAAATTTTTCATTAAGCGGTTGTCTCATATCATGAAGCAAATAATTTAGTTTATCCGATTCATTTTTTTTTGCTTCACTAATATTTTTTTTAGAGATGTCAATTCCAGTTACTTTATGACCGATATTACTTAAATAGAGACTGTATCTTCCTCTTCCGCAAGCTAAATCAAGTATAGAGGAGTTTTTATCAATTTGTAGTTTGCTGATTAAATTATTCATAAAATATGTAGCCTCAGAGTAATCTCTTTCCTTATACAATTGATGGTAAAATGGTGAGTTAAACCAATCTAAATACCATTCTGATTTATTGTTTGTCATCAACTAATAATATAACTCTTCAAAAATAAAGTATTTTTGATTCCAAATAGAAATTATTCATGAAAGAAAATTTTAAAATGGTGGCAAAAACCTTTTATGGGTTTGAGGATATATTATCAAAAGAACTCTTAAAACTGGGTGCACAGAAAATTGAAAAGGGCTCTAGAAGTGTTAGTTTTTATGGAGATAAAGGGTTTATGTATAAAGCAAATTTAAGTCTTAGAACCGCGATTAAAATTTTAAAACCAATAAGGTCTTTTAAATTTAAAGATCAGGAGGATTTTTATAATAAGGTTTATAAAATTGATTGGGAAAAGTATTTAAACAAAAACAACTCTTTTCTTGTAAACTCCATTGTATTCCATTCTCAACTCTTTAATCATTCAAAGTATGTTTCACAAAAAGTTAAAGATGCTGTTGTTGACCGTTTTAGAGATTTATTTAAGAAAAGACCAGATGTTGAGTTAAAATATCCGGATTTAAGAATTAATATTTATATAAATAGAAATACTTGTAATGTTTCATTGGACAGCTCTGGAGAATCCTTACATAAGAGAGGGTATAAAGCTTTTGGTACAGTTGCTCCTATAAATGAAATTTTAGCTGCTGGAATTGTTATGTTATCTGAATGGAATGGTGATACTGACTTTTTAGATCCTATGTGTGGAGGAGGCACTATACTGATTGAAGCAGCAATGATAGCATGTAATATGGCTCCAAATTTAAATAGAAATGAATTTGCTTTTGAAAAATGGAAGGATTGGGATGAAGATTTATTTGAGGTAATTGAAAAATCAGTTATAAGTAAGATAAGAAAATTTGATCATAAAATTTATGGCTATGATATCTCTAGTGGAGTCATAAAAAAGGCAATAGAAAATATAAAAAATGCTGAATTAGAAATAGATATTAAGGTTGAGAAAAAAGATTTTTTTTCTAGTTCAAAAAATGAAGAGTCAAATCTTCATATTCTATTAAACCCACCCTATGATAAACGAATTTCATATGATATAAAGGAGATGTATACTAAGATTGGAGATACTTTAAAAAATAATTACACTAATTCTAATGTTTGGTTAATAACTAGCAACATTGAAGGCTTAAAACATATAGCACTTCATCCATCAAAAAAGATAAAGTTATATAATTCTAATTTAGAGTCTAAACTTGTTAATTATGAGATATATAAGGGTTCTAAAAAGAAGATTTAGTTATTTTTTTACAATTGGAATAAGATATGATATTGAATAGCTGAATCCAGAACCTAAACTAGAGCTGTCATATGTGCGATTAAATCCTGGAATTGAAATATTGTCAATATCATTTTTTGTCTTTTCAGAAATAAGATTTTTTAGTTGCACATTAAACCCTAAAAACAAATTATTTAAAACTTGTGTTTTAACACCTACAATAAACTCCATCCATAAAGCATTTAAATCGTCATTTACAATTGGAATAAATGATGAGGTTTGACCCCAGGTTTGGTTATTGACATCATATATTGTATAGTTGTTTACTGTTTGACTGAAATTAGAAAAACCAATCCTAAATCCAGCATAAATCAAGTTATCCATTCCCAACCAATTCGTGTACATATTGTAATCTCCTCCTGCTTTTAGATAGTTTCCTTTAGATTCAGTGCTTAAATAGTCGTTAGTTACAATCTTCTTTTCTGTTCCTATTTCAGATGAGATATAGACATTTTTTAATATTCTTAAATCAGCATTTATTTCAATTCCCTCATAATCATCACTAAATGCAGAGTTTAAAATTTTTCCTAAGTCTACGCCAACTCTTATTCCAAATTTATTTTTAAATGATATAGAATCGGTTTCAGTCTGAGAGAATGAGAGAATATGGGAGTTAAAAAGTAATATTATACTAATGTAGTATTTTAACATGCGCTTGATTTTCATTAGTTACTATTGGGTTAACAATTTCATATCCACCTATCCATTCAACAATAGGATAATCTTGGAGTACAAGGATTAGTGATAAAATAGAGTAGTTGGCAATGAATCCACATGCTCTAGAAACAAATACATCTGATATTTCATAGTCTATATATATATGATTTTGATCTCCAAAGATTATATCGTTTTCAACAGAATAATTTTTAATAAATTTAAAGTTTGAAACTCCAATATCACTTCTTAATGGAATTGCAATTGAATCCGTATTTATTCCATTAATATTTTCAATTAGAATTAATTCAGAATCTTTTATTGCATAAACAGCCAAGGACTCAACAATTTTACTTTGCTGAGGATCTAAAACATCATAAAAGGTAACAATTAGCTGAGGTGTTGTTTGTGTTGAATCTGGACAAATATCATCTTTTTCACAACTTATTATAATAAGAAATGACATTGTTAATATTATTAGCTTGAAATGATTCATCTATCGTTTTTCCAAAAGTACAACATTTTCTACATGATAAGTCTGAGGAAACATATCAATTGATTGAGAGCAAACAATTTTATAAAAATCCTTAAATAAATCTAGATCTCTAGCCTGAGTTGCGCTATTACAGCTAACGTATATAATTTTTTTTGGCCCTATATCTAGTAGATTAGTTAATGCTTTTTTATGCATACCTGATCTTGGAGGATCAATAATTACTGTGTCTGGCATGCCATTTTCTTTCACAAAAGTATTGTTAAGCACATTTTTAATTTCACCAGTAAAAAAACTAACATTTTTTATAGAATTCAATTTTAAATTTTCCTTAGCTGCAAGAACTGCCTCATTAACAGTTTCAATTCCTATAACTTTTTTAGCCTGATTAGCAATAAAAATTGATATTGTTCCAATACCAGAATATAGGTCATAAACAACTTCGTTAGATTTGATCTTAGCAAAATTCTTCACAATTTTATATAATTCTTTTGTTTGATTAGAATTAGTTTGGTAGAATGATTTAGAATCTATTTTGAATTTAAAATCTAGAATCTTTTCATATACATGATCTCGCCCATAATAACAATGGATTTTTTGGTCATAAATAGTGTCATTTGCTTTTTTATTTATAACATATAAAAGAGAGGTAATCTTAGGAAACTCATTTATTAATTTATCTAAAAGAAGAGTAATTTGTTTACTTTTTCTATAAAACTGAATTAGAACCATAATTTGACCAGTTGTAGATGTTCTTATCATCATAGTTCTTAAATCCCCTATATTATTTTTATAATCAAAAAAATCTAAACCAATTTTAATAGAGGTTGTTCTAATAAAATTTCTAATTCTATTAGATGGGTTTTTTTGTAGCCAGCATTTATCAATATCCACAACCTTATTCCACATCCCAGGAACATGAAATCCTAATGCATTCTTATTTTTAATAACTTGGTTAGATTCTATTTCTGAACGGGTAAGCCATTTTGAATTACTAAAAGAGAACTCTAATTTGTTTCTGTAATAGTAGTCCTTTTTTGATCCTATAATAGGTAGAATTCTTGCAGGTTTTACATTCCCTATTCTTTCTAAGTTAGCTATAACTTCTTTTTCTTTATATTCTAATTGTTTTTTGTAAGTCATGTTCTGCCAGTTGCAACCCCCACATGTTTGAAAGTGTGTACATTTTGGCTCAATCCTAAAACTAGAATTTTTAATTATTCTAAGCACTTTTCCTTCATAATATGATTTACGTTTTTTATTCACCCGTACATCTACAATATCGCCAGGAACAGCATCATTTAAAAATATAATCCTCCCATCTGGAGCTTTCGCTATACTCTTGCCTTTTGCTCCAGCATCTATAACTTTTATTCTTAAAAACAATATTGGTGAATTCTTAGCTTTCGTCTTCATTGAATTTTCAAAAGAGTTAAATAACTTATTGAATGAAATTTATTAATTTGCGCTAATTTAAAACTATAATTTATATAATGAATAAATTAACTCCTCAAAACATCATAGATTTAGAATATAAGTTTGGTGCACATAATTACCATCCTTTACCAGTTGTATTAAAAGAAGGTAAGGGTGTGTTTGTTTGGGACGTTGAGGGGAAAAAGTATTATGACTTCTTATCTGCTTATTCTGCGGTTAATCAGGGGCATTGCCATCCTAGCATTATTAAAGCTTTAGTTGATCAATCAAAGAAATTAACATTAACCTCAAGAGCTTTTCATAACAATATTCTAGGAAAATATGAGAAATACATTACTAGCTTATTTGGATATGATAAGGTTTTGCCTATGAATACTGGAGTAGAAGGAGGGGAGACGGCAGTTAAATTAGCTAGAAAATGGGCTTATGAAGTAAAGAAAGTTCCTGATAATCAGGCAAAAATAATTTTTGTAGAAGGAAATTTTTGGGGTAGAACCTTGGCCGCTATTTCATCGTCAACTGATCCTTCTAGTACAACAGGTTTTGGACCATTTATGCCTGGCTATGAGATTATCCCATACAATAACATTCCTGCATTAGAAAATGCTTTAAAAGATCCAAATGTAGCAGCCTTTATGGTTGAACCTATTCAAGGAGAAGCAGGTGTTGTAGTTCCGGATGAAGATTATTTGCTTAAAGCATACAATTTATGTACAAAATCTAATGTGTTATTCATCGCTGACGAAGTTCAAACAGGTATTGGAAGAACTGGCAAAATGCTATGCTGTGATCATTACAATTTCAAGCCTGATATACTTATTCTTGGTAAAGCTCTTTCAGGAGGTGTTTTTCCGGTTTCTGCAATACTTTCATCTGATGAGGTAATGCTTACTATTAAGCCAGGGGAGCATGGGTCTACCTTTGGAGGAAATCCTTTAGCTTGTGAGGTGGCTATAGCTGCACTAGAGGTGATTCAAAATGAGAATATGATTGATAATGCCAATAGGCTGGGAAAGATTTTTAGAAATGAAATTAACAACTTTATTAAAAGCTCTTCAATTGCTAGACTAGTTAGAGGAAAAGGACTATTAAATGCAATTGTAATAAATGATAAAGAGAGTGGAGACACTGCATGGAGAATATGTATGTCAATGGCATTGAAAGGTTTGCTTGCAAAACCAACACACGGAAATATTATTAGATTCGCTCCTCCTTTGATAATTAATGAAGAGCAATTAAAAGATTGTATAAAAATTATTACAAGCACTTTAAAAGAGTTTGAAAAATAACTATTATTTACTAAAACAGATACTTTATTATGAAAACTTACTATTACACAAAATTCTTAACTGTTTTTTTTACTCTAATCTTATTTAGCTTTACTTCATATTCACAAGAAACAGATGAAAAGGTTGAAGATGCTAAAGAAGAAAAAGCTGAAAAATCTGATAAGAAAAAAAAGAAAAAAACTTATTCTGACATTGTTAATAAGAAAACCATAACTGATACTGGTTTATTTGATGTTCATAAGGTCGAGGATAAATATTACTATGAGATAAACGATAGTCTACTAGGTAGAGATATGTTAATGGTAACAAGAATAGTTAATATGTCTAAAGAAATCTCTATAAGCCGTCATAAAATGAGTGAGCAAGTTTTAAGTTGGCAAAAATTTGATAATCACATCTTGTTAAAAGAAATTTCATATTCAAATTACGCTTCTGATTCACTACCAATAAAGGAGGCAGTTTCAAATGCTAATTTTGAACCTATAATTACTAGTTTTAAAATTGAAGTTGAAAATAAAGATAAAAACTCTGTGGTCATTGATGTTACAGATCTCTATAAAAAGGATATAAAATCATTTGGCTATCCACAATCAAGTCGAAAGAGAAATAAAATAACAGGTTTAGACACTAAACTATCGTTTATAGAATCTATTAGAAGTTTTCCTAAAAATGTTGAAGCTAAGCATATAAAAACGTATAAGTCCTCTGAGGCAAAAAATGGTCAGATTTCTATGCTTTTAAATAATTCAATGATCTTATTGGCAAAAGTTCCAATGAAAAGAAGGTATTATGATGAAAGAGTAGGGTGGTTTACGACTAGTCA
>CAZBCJ010000050.1:6289-8358 GCA_964490545.1 uncultured Flavobacteriaceae bacterium
GGAATTGATAATGAAGAAGCAGAAACAGTAAAATATTTAGACAGATGGAGATTAGAAGTTAAAGATGAAGATATTGAAAAATTTAAAAAAGGGGAATTGGTTGAGCCAAAAAAACCAATAGTATATTATATTGATAGAGCAACCCCAAAAAAGTGGAGAAAATATCTTAAACAAGGAATTGAAGATTGGCAAGCAGCATTTGAGGTTGCTGGCTTTAAAAATGCTATTCTAGCAAAAGACCCTCCTACTAAAGAAGAAGATCCTGATTGGAGTCCTGAAGATATTAGATACTCAGTCGTTAGGTATTTAGCTTCACCCACTCTTAATGCTAATGGCCCTCATGTAAGTGATCCTAGATCTGGTGAAATAATTGAGTCAGATATAAACTGGTATCATAACATTATGAAATTACTTAGAAACTGGTATTTTGTACAAACTTCAGCGGTGGATCCCGAGGCTAGAGGAATTGAATTTAAAAATGAATTAATGGGTGAATTACTACGATTTGTTAGTGCGCATGAGGTTGGTCATACTCTAGGTTTGCCTCATAATATGGGTAGTAGTAGTGCATTTCCAGTTGATTCTCTAAGATCAGCAACTTTTACCCAAAAATATGGAACTGCACCATCTATTATGGATTACGCTAGATTTAATTATATAGCTCAACCTGGAGATGAAGGAGTTGCATTAATACCATCTCACTGGGAAAGTCCTAATGTTGGAGTATACGACAAATTTTCTGTTATGTGGGGCTACAAGCCAATTCATGATGCTTCTGAGGAGGAAGAAAAGAATATATTAAAGAAATGGATTATTGATAAGGAGGATGACATGATGTATAGATTTGGCCCAAGCGGCGGTATTGACCCTAGCTCTCAAACTGAAGATTTAGGTGATAATGCTATTAAAGCTAGTGAGTATGGAATAAAAAATCTTAAGAGAATTATTCCGGAGCTTATGGAATGGACAACTGAAGACGGTGAAACATATGATGAGTTAGAATATATGTATGGGCAAGTGTTAGGTCAGTTTAGAAGATATATGGGGCATGTTGCAACTAATATTGGGGGTGTTTATCAATATTATAAAACATCGGATCAAAAAGGAGCAGTATACACTCATGTAGATAAAAATTATCAAAAGGCTTGTGTAACTTTTTTGAATCAACATTTATTTAAAACTCCTTATTGGATGATTAATAAAGATATTTTAGATAAAATTGAATATGCAGGAACTACAAATAGAATTAGATCGATGCAATCAAGCTATTTAAATAGGGTTCTTGATTTTGGAAGAATGGCAAGAATAATTGAAAATGAAGCTTTAAACGGATTAAACTCTTACTCATTGGTTGAGATGATGAGTGATTTAAAAGACGGAATATGGTCAGAGTTAAAAAACAATAAATCTATAGATGTTTATAGAAGAAACTTACAAAAAAGCTATATTTCAAGGTTAGGATATATTATGAAAAATGAACAGTCTTCAAGACCAGGATGGGGTGATTATATTACCACAATTAAAGTAAATGTGTCTGATATTAGATCTGTTACAATGGGCACTCTTTTAGATCTAAAGAAAGATTTAAAAAAGGCAGTTAAAAGGTATTCTGATAAAGGAATTAAGAGTCATTTAAATTATTGCATTACAATGATTGATGAAGCTATGGAGAATTTGTACTATATTGAATATACTAACTAATTTTTATGGACACATTTTCTAACACTTCTTATCAATGTTATTTTGATAATGCTGCAACTACAAGAGTAAGAGATGAGGTTGCTGACATAATAGTTGATGTGTTAAAAAATAACTACGGAAATCCTTCATCTACACATAGTTATGGCAGACCATCTAAATCTTTAATTTAAGTTTCTAGAAAAGAAATTGCAGCTCATTTAAATGTGAGTGCTTCAGAAATTATATTTACCTCTGGAGGCACTGAAGCTGATAATTTGATTCTTAGAAGTGCAGCTAGAGATCTAAATATAAAGCACTTTATTTCATCTAAAATTGAACATCATGCTGTAACACACACGCTTGAGGAATTAGAAAAGGACTATAATGCT
>CAZBCJ010000051.1:0-8260 GCA_964490545.1 uncultured Flavobacteriaceae bacterium
AATAAATAAATATCTTCTCCATTATCTAAAAAGTCAGGAAGGTTTTGATCAATAATTTTAAACTGAGCAGTTACAGAAGTGTCCGTCATATCTTGATATGTGCCTGGCTGATTCAATTCATGAGAACTAATTGCTGTCCCAGCTTTAGGAGAATAAGGCTGAACTGTATATCCTTTATACATTAAGTCCTTATTATAAATCTGTTTTATTAACCACCAAACAGATTCCATATATTTTGAGTCATAAGTAATATATGGATCCTCCATGTCTACCCAATAACCCATTTTCTTAGTAAGGTCATTCCATATATCTGTATATTTCATTACGGCTTCTTTACAGGAGTTATTGTAGTCTTCAATACTAATTTTATTTCCAATATCTTCCTTTGAAATACCAAGACTATTCTCCACGTCTAATTCAACTGGCAATCCATGCGTATCCCATCCTGCTTTTCTTTTTACTTGATATCCCTTCATCGTTTTATACCTTAAAAAAATGTCCTTGATAGTTCTTGCTAAAACATGGTGAATGCCTGGGAGTCCATTTGCTGATGGTGGTCCTTCATAAAAAATATAAGGAGTTTTTCCTTCTGCATTAGAAACAGATTTTTTAAAAATATCATTCTTATCCCAGTAAGACAGAATGTCTAGTGCTATGTTGGATAAATCTAATTTTTTATATTCTGGAAAAATCATATTTTTTCTCTCAGCTTTAAAATGTTTTTGAAAATAGTAAATTTAGTTAAACTTATCTAGTTTTATTCACTAAAGATTGTAAGAATTAATAACCATAGCGGTCAGCAATTGCGTCTGCTCTTTGAAGTAGGTATTCTTTTGTAATTCCTGCAATATCATCCATATTATAAGCAGATCTGTATATATGCATTGCTTTTTCAGGATTACCATTCTCTTCATAAAATCGACCCATATAATAGCTAGGAAGTATTGTCTCTTTATATTTATTTGTAGCTAATTTTGCTAAATCCTTAAAAAAATTAAATTTTTCTGTCTCATCTATATATTGTTCAACTGCAACAAAATCATTAATTGAAATTTCTTTAATAACACCAAAGTGATCCTTTATTTTTTCATATTTTTCTTCTAGATATCTAACTGGTGAAGTTTTCAATTTTAAAATAATTGAATCATACTCTACTCTATTTATATCCTTATATATAGAAAACATATCCTCAATTGAATGTGGGATGGTATATGCTGGCAAAGTATAATGAGAGGGTGTTTCTAGATTTTGAAATTTATAATGAATATTTTTATTATTTAACGAATCAAGTCTTTGATTGAAATCTAATACATCTTCTGAAATTGATTTATAATCCCCACTTGAAGTGCTAAGATAATAGTATATATTATGTGAAGAAGATATTAAATATTGTGCTAAATATTTTTTCATTTGTTTAGTAAATTTTGGGCTAACAACTATATATCCATTCATTATTGGAACTTTTTTTATTATAAAGAAATTGATAAAGTTTGCGGTTCTTTCATGTCCTACGGCCACTCTAAAATTAGTTGTTCTATAATTCTTGTTTATATATGGAATCAATTCCTGAGATACAAATTCAAAGAAATTTGCGGTAGAGGATATAGGTGTAAAATTTATATTATCGATAACACTTGTATCATTGTATCTTGAGTCAATTTGATTTATTCCAACTACAATGGCTTCAGGGATATCACCCCAAAAAGACATGTAGTCTACATTCCCTGAAACTATCTCAAATAAATAATCTCCATCAAAAACAATAAATACCGGATAACGCTTTTCTTCATCTAAATTATAGTCTCTTGGTAACTGTATTGTAATTTCCCTTTCTATATCTAATTTATCAGAATAAATCTTCTCATAAATATTATTGCTTCTTATGCTGTCTGTCTCTTGAGAACAGAGAGTAAAGGATGAAATAAAAAATATAATTAATAATAATTTATGATTCATTTGATCTTATTTTATTATTTATAAAAGGTAATATAATTAATGACAATCCTCCAAAAATAATTATCATTAAGGTCTGAGAAGTCCACATAATCCAACCAAAAGACAAACTTGAAACTGAACTTATGCCAAACCAGCTAAAGGAAATTTGAACGGCAAGTGGATAAGCTCCAATTCCTCCAGGGGTAAACGCTATAGTTAAGCTAGCCAATATAAATGAAATAAGAATTATTGAAAATGATAAATCTGGTAACTCGGTAACTGCCTTACTAGTTACATAAAACATAAGAACATACATAAGCCAAATAAATATGCTATGCATAATAAAAAGCCACTTATTTTCCAATTTAAATATTATCATAAAACCTTCATATAGTCCCTTAAAAAAAGTTTGTACTTTAGAAATAATAGGAAATGACTTATTATTTTTTCTTAATAATAGAAATATAATTCCACCTAAGATAGCAAGTGAAAACATTACAAATTCAAGACTAATAGAGCTACTCGCTTCATAAAGTTTTTGTATAATCAGCTCATAGTTAATAAATAGTCCTAACACTATTAAAATACTAATACAAATGAGATCTACTGCCCTTTCTGCAACAATAGTGCCTATTCCTTTTTCTAAAGGAATATCCTCATATTTATATGCAATAGTTCCCCTTGCAATATCTCCAGCTCTAGGAAGAGTGTAATTTATTAGGTATCCTGAAAAAATAGCCAAAGCACTATTTAAAAAACTAATTTTATAGCCTAGAGGTTCTAATAAATATTTCCAACGGTATGACCTAGATAAGTGACTTAATGCTCCCAATATAACTCCAAATATTACCCAACTATATTTGGCATTTTCAAATGATTCAATTATTGAATTAATATCATTTTCATTAAGGGTTGTGCTAGAATAAAATATACAACCAATCCCAATAGAGATAGGAATAATTAATTTTAGATATTTCATAAAATTTGTTTTCAATTTAATGCCATATTATCTATTAGCCTAATGCCATTTAATTTTACTGCTATAAAGACTCTGTATTGCTTATTCTTAATTTTTTCTTTAGCGGGTTGTAATAATTTAGATTCTGCAATAGTAAAATATTCTAATTCTATTTCAGGTATATTATCAAAAAACTTATCTACATAAGTGTAAATTTCTAGGAAACTCATTGAGTCAAAATTGATTCTAACATAATTAATAATCTCATATACCTTCCCTGCAATTTCTCTATAATATTTACTTAATTTTGTGTTCCTAGAGCTTAAGGCTAAACCGTCCTCTTCTCTTATGGTTTGACATCCAATAACATTAACTGGTATATTATTGTTCCGTACGAATTCCTGAATAATTCTTAACTGCTGAAAGTCTTTTTCTCCAAAATAGGCATTGCTGGGATTAATAATATTAAATAAGTAACTAACTATTGTCGCTACTCCATTAAAATGGTCTTTTCTATATTTTCCCTCCATAAATTTATCTAAGTCATAAAAATTAAATTTTTTAACAGATAAATTCTTATCATAAACATCATTAATCTCAGGAGCAAAAATAATGATATCAGCTGAAATGCTATCTAAATAATTACAATCTTTTGTTAAATTTTTAGGATATAAGCTCAGATCCTTTTTATCATTAAATTGAGTAGGATTTACAAAAATGCTAACAACTGTGTAATCATTTTCCTTTATTGATCTTTTAACTAATGAGATATGACCTTTATGCAATGCTCCCATTGTAGGGACTAAACCAATTTTAAAATTATTTTTTTTTAAATTATTTAATTTGACTATTAAATCCGATTTTTTCCTAAAGAGGTTCATTTTAATAAAAATTTAACACCTTGTAAACTTAATACATTGCAATTAATCTGCATAATTTTTGTAATTTTGCTTCCTTTTAAAGGCCAGTTCAAATTTAAGGGATTATGAAAAACCAAAAGATTTTATATGTATCATCTGAAGTAGTTCCTTACCTTCCAGAAACAGAAATCTCATCTATGTCATTTGAAATCCCTCGAATGATAAATAAGCAAGGTGGACAAATTAGAATTTTCATGCCAAAATATGGCAGCATCAATGAAAGAAGACATCAACTACATGAAGTTATAAGATTGTCTGGTCTGAACCTTGTAATTAATGATCTTGACATGCCATTAATTATTAAAGTTGCTTCAATCCCTAAAGAAAGAATACAAGTATATTTTATTGATAATGAAGATTACTTTAAAAGAAAAGCTACATTTAATGATGAAAATGGGAAACTATTTAAAGATAACGATGAGCGTGGAATATTTTTTGCTAAAGGAGTAATTGAAACAATAAAAAGACTTAATTGGCCTCCAGATATTATCCATGTCCATGGCTGGTTATCATCATTTTTCCCTTTATATTTAAAAGAAGTGTATAAAGATGAGCCAATCTTTCAGAATAGTAAAATCATTACCTCAATATATGGCACAGGATTTGCTGGATCATTAAATAAAAAGTTGCAGGATAAAATTATATTTGACGAAATAGAAAAAAATAAAATTGCTGCAATAAAAACCCCTAACTATGTTAATCTTATGAAGATTGCAATAGATTTTTCAGATGCTTTAATAATAGGATCAGAAAATATTTCCAAAGAACTTCAAGATTATCTAAAAAAATGTAAAAAACCTGTTTTAGAATTTCAGTCTAAAGATTCATTTGTAGAAAAATATACAGAATTTTATAGCAAATTGTTGAATTAAACCTACACTAAATGTTCAAATCATCAAATAGATTTTCTTTATTTCTTATAATTTGTTTAACGTTAATATTTGTTCAATCATGTGAAAAAGATTTCACTAGTCTTGATTCAGATGTAATAACTTCAGATAATGCAATTAATTTTGAAACAAGTTCTATTGAATATCCAATTGTCACGCATTCAAGAAGTGTTGAGCCTGTTCAAACAAATAATTTACCCTCATTTCTTCTAGGATATAATAATAATACTATTTATGGTGAATCAACCGCTAGCTTCGTAGGACAAATGGTTCCAGACCAATATTCACCAGATTTTGGAGAAAATCCAGTTCTAGATTCAGTTATTTTAACAATACCTTATTTCAGCAGAGGGATAGAGACAAGTGATGAAGATGACATAACATATGAACTTGATTCAGTGTATGGAGGTTCTCCAATTAAGCTTTCCATATATAGAAATAATTTTTTCTTACGCTCATTTGATCCATATGGAGAATTTGATGATAGTCAAAAATATTATTCTAACGGTTCATTGTCAGATTTAGAATTAATAAGTCAAGGGCAATTGGAAGGAGAATTGCTATTTGAAATTAATGATTTTGTGCCAAGTGAAAATCAAATTAATTTAACTGAATTAGACACACTTGATGTGCCTTTTGTTTCACAAAAAATTGCTCCAGCCATAAGATTTAGATTAGACACACCAAATGATAATTACTGGCAAAATTTAATATTTGATAATGAGGGCGATCCAGTATTACTCAATGAAAACAATTTTAAAGACTTTTTTAGAGGCCTCTATATAAAGGTAGAAGGGGTAAATTCCGAAGGCTCTATGATGCTATTAAATTTAGCATCCACTAATACAAATCTAACCATTCACTATACCTCTGATACCCCAATAATCGACGAAACAGATACTAGTAACGTGGATGATATAACAACATATGAAAATGACTATGTTATTAATTTTTCTGGAGTTCTTTTAAATATTTTTGATAATAATTTTTTTGTTGATGTCTCAAATTCTGATGAAGTTAATGGTGATGAAAACATATATCTAAAAGGAGGTGAAGGCTATATTGGACTCATTGATTTATTTAATGGAACAGTTGAAAATGAAGTAGGAGATCAAGTGGATGCATTTGATCATTTTAAAAGTTTCTTTTACGATGATATATCAGATTCTTCACTAAAATTAATTAACGAAGCATATATTGAGTTTTATGTAAATCAAGATCTGAATTTAGAAAATGAACCTGATAGAATTTTCGTGTATAATTATGAGCAAAATACAAGTTTGATAGATTATTTTATTGACCAATCAGTGAGCGCAACTACAATTAATGCGAAAATTAATCATTTGGAGCCTCTACAAAGGGTTGATGATGATCCTGAGGGTCAAGGAATAAAATATAAAATTAGAATAACTGAGCATTTAAATAATATTATCTTACTGGATTCAACAAATGCAAGATTAGGATTAGGGACAATTAATGATACAGCAGCTACATCATTCTTTAGTCTACTAAATGATGATGATGACCTTCAATTAGCTTCTGGAACGATTTTAAGTCACAAAGGAACGGTCCTGCATGGCAATCAAAGTCAACAAGAAGATAAGAGACCTAAAATTAAAATATATTATACTGAACCAGAAGATTAACAGTTATGGTCATTGGAATAGCTAATAATTTATAATTCATTTTATTTAGAAAAATTTAAATTTATAAAAAATCCTTATGTGTGGAATTGTAGGATATTTAGGATCAAAGAATGCATACCCAATAATTTTAAAAGGGCTGAAAAGACTTGAATATAGGGGTTATGATAGTGCAGGGATTTGTCTATATAATGGAAATAAATTAATTTCTAATAAGTCTAAAGGGAAAATAAGCAAATTAGAAAAGAGAATATCTAAGCTTAAAACCTTTAATGGAAATATAGGGATAGGACATACAAGATGGGCAACTCATGGCGAGCCTAATAATAAAAACTCTCATCCTCATTCTTCAAACTCAAATCACATACACATTGTTCACAATGGAATAATAGAAAATTATTCATCTATAAAAGAGGAATTGATAAATAAAGGATTTCATTTTCATTCAGATACTGATACAGAGGTGTTAGTTAATCTGATTGAATACATACAAATTAAAGAGAATGTCAAGCTTGGTGAGGCAGTTCAATTAGCATTAACTCAAGTTGTAGGAGCATATTCCATTGCAGTTATTGATGTTAAAAAACCTGATGAAATAGTTGTTGCTAGGCTAGGGAGTCCATTATGTATAGGTGTTGGTAAAAACGAATATTTTATTGGGAGTGATGTTACTCCATTTTTAGATCACACTAAAAATGTTATATATCTAAAAGATGGAGAAATGGCTATAGTTCGAAATCACAAACCAACTCAATATAGAAAAATAGCTGATGATTCTTTGACTAATCCAACAATTGAAAAATTAGAAATTGATTTAGCTAAAATTCAAAAAAAGGGGTTTGATCATTTTATGTTAAAAGAAATTTTTGAACAACCCTCTGCAGTTATTGATACACTTCGCGGTAGACTCAGATTAAAAGAAGGAATTATAAAAATGGCTGGTGTTGATGATTATATTGATAAATTCATCTCAACAAATAAAATTACTATTGTCGCTTGTGGCACTTCATGGCATGCAGGACTAATTGCAGAATATATGTTTGAAAAAATTGCTAAAATTCCTGTTGAAGTCGAATATGCATCTGAATTTAGATACCGTAATCCTGTAATAGATAGGTCTGATATAGTTATTGCTATATCACAGTCTGGCGAAACTGCTGATACACTAGCTGCAATAAAACTAGCTAAAAAACAAGGTGCATTTGTATATGGGATATGCAATGTGGTTGGTTCTGCAATTAGTAGAGAAGCAGATGCAGGATCATATACACATGCAGGTCCAGAAATTGGAGTTGCTTCGACCAAGGCATTTATAACTCAGATAAGTGTTCTCTTTTTAATTGCTGTTAAATTAGCTAAAAGTAGAGGTGTTGTTTCTTTAAACCAATTTCGTGAATATATTTATGAATTAAATTCTATAGAGAAAAAAATTAATAAAGTTCTTACTGCTAATGATAAGATTAAAAAAATTGCCTCTAAAATAAAAAACTCTAGCAATTGCTTATATCTAGGCAGGGGATATAATTTCCCAGTTGCATTAGAAGGTGCATTAAAGCTTAAAGAAATTTCTTATATACATGCCGAAGGATATCCTGCTGCTGAAATGAAGCATGGTCCAATTGCACTAATTGATAAAAATATGCCTTCAATAATTATTGCAACAAATAAACTTTACTATGATAAAATTTTAAGTAATATTCAAGAAATTAAATCAAGAAAAGGCAAAATAATTGCAGTAGTATTTGAAGGAGATAAGGAAATTTCAAAGATTGCAGATTATACAATTGAAGTGCCTGAGACAATTGCAGCATTAACTCCATTTGTTACCACAATTCCACTACAATTATTGTCATATCACATAGCTGTTAAGCTAGGCAGAAATGTAGATCAACCTAGAAATCTTGCAAAATCAGT
>CAZBCJ010000052.1:0-1248 GCA_964490545.1 uncultured Flavobacteriaceae bacterium
GTTACACAAGGAAATATTAAGAAGTCATCAGAAACTGCACAAAATTTGGTAATTCAGGCGAAGAATAAAATTGAATCTATTTCTAATAAAAAAGGGTTAAGCGGTGTGCCTTCAGGTTTTAGTAAAATAGATAAACTAACTTCTGGTTGGCAAGAAAGTGATTTAATTATTATTGCATCTAGACCAGGTATGGGTAAAACAGCTTTAGCTTTGTCAATGGCTAGTAATATTTCAATAGGTCAAAACATCCCAGTCGCTTTCTTTTCTTTAGAAATGTCATCCTTACAACTTATAACTAGGTTGATTTCATCAGAGACTGGTCTTAATTCAGAAAAACTAAGAACAGGTAAGCTAGAGAAGCATGAATGGGAACAATTAAATGTTAGGGTAAAAAATCTTGAAAAGGCTCCATTATATATTGATGACACTCCTTCATTATCAATTTTTGATTTAAGAGCTAAAGCAAGACGTTTAGTCTCACAGCGTGATGTTAAATTATTAATTGTAGATTACCTACAATTAATGACTACAGGAGGAACATTTAAAACAGGTAATAGAGAACAAGAGATTTCCACTATTTCTAGAAATCTAAAAGCACTTGCTAAAGAATTAAACATCCCTGTTATTGCTTTATCTCAACTTTCTAGGCTAGTTGAGGGTAGACAATCAAAGAGGCCACTATTATCGGATTTAAGGGAATCTGGTGCAATTGAACAGGATTCAGATATTGTTTCATTTATTTACAGACCAGAATATTATAAAATTGATACTTGGGATGATGATGACAGATCCTCTACTGAAGGTGAAGCAGAATTTATAGTATCTAAACATAGAAATGGAGGTCTTGAAACAATTAGATTAAGGTTTGTTCCTTCACTAGGTAAATTTGAAGATATTGAAAATTATGATTCTCCTTACGAATTCCACTCAAAAATGAATGCAGCAGCAAATGATGACACATTTAAGCCTGATTTAGATCAGCCACTATCATCCGGAGGAGAGGACTCTGATCTTCCTTTCTAGATATTTTGCATAAATGATAAACCCCTGATTAATTCTTAGATTTCTCTAAGCACTATTTTAATTTGCTAATTAATTCTTTAAAGGCTTCGGGATTATTGACTGCTAAATCTGCTAACACTTTTCTGTTAATATCAATATTATTTGCTTTAAGTTTGCTAATTAACTCAGAATAAGTTAGGCCATTTAGTCTTGCAGCAGCATTAATTCTCATAATCCATAAGGACC
>CAZBCJ010000052.1:1258-8188 GCA_964490545.1 uncultured Flavobacteriaceae bacterium
GAAATTTCTCTTTTTATTTCTTCTATCCCTATATGCATATAGCATTGCTTTTTCTACAGCATTTTTAGCTATTTTCCAAACGTTTTTTCTTCTCCCGAAATAACCTTTTGCTTGTTTAATTATTTTTTTTCTTCTAGCTCTCTTGGCTACAGAATTTACTGATCTTGGCATTTTTCTATTTTTTTAAATTAGGTGGTTTTTAACTCTTTTGCTTACCTATATTTATGGTTATACATACCTGCTAAGAAATTATTTTAGTCTTAGCTGTCTTTTTATATTATCTGAATCACTTTCGTGAACTAATGTTGAATGAGTTAATGCTAACTTTCTTCTTTTTGATTTTTTTGTTAGTATATGATTCTTGAAAGCATGCTTTCTTTTTATTTTTCCAGATCCAGTTAACTTAAATCTTTTCTTTGCACTGGATTTTGTCTTCATTTTTGGCATTTCTCTTAATTTATTTATTCTTTTTTGGTGTAACTATCATTATCATTTTTTTACTCTCAAGTTTAGGTAGTTGTTCAACAGTACCATATTCTTCTAATTCTTGAGCAAGTCTTAATAATAAAATTTCACCTTTATCTTTATATATAATTGATCTTCCTCTAAAGAAAACAAAAGCTTTAAGTTTTGCCCCGTCTGATAAGAATTTAATTGCATGCTTTTTTTTAAATTCATAATCATGATCATCTGTGTTAGGCCCAAATCTAATCTCTTTTACGACAACCTTTGATGTTTTTGATTTTAAAAACTTCTCTCTTTTTTTCTGTTCAAAGAGAAATTTTTTATAATCCATTACCTTACATACAGGAGGAATTGCCTTTGGAGATATCTCTACAAGGTCAAGCTCTTGTTCATCTGCAATCAATTGAGCCTTAGCAATCGGATATATCCCTATCTCAACATTGTCACCCACTAATCTAACATCAGGTGCTTCAATCTTTGAGTTAATCTTATGAGGATCTTCTCTTCTTCTTCTAGGTCTATAAACTTTTCTTCTTAAAGCTATAATTTTAATTTTTAGTTAAACATTATTTATTTCTTGGTTGACTATCTGGATAAATTTCTCCAATTTAATCATTCCATAATCCTTTCCTCCATGACTTCTAAGCGAGATCATATTATTGTCATTTTCTTTTTCACCAATGATAATCATGAATGGAATCTTACTTAATTCAGCATCTCTGATTTTACGACCCATTGTCTCACCTCTGTTATCAACCAGGGCGCGAATTTCGTTATTTTCCATCAAATTTAAAACTTTTTTACAGTATTTTTCATATTTCTCACTTATGGGAAGAACTATAGCTTGGTTAGGGGTAAGCCATAATGGTAAGTTGCCTGCTGTATTTTCAAGTAATATCGCAACAAACCTTTCTAAACTTCCGAAAGGAGCTCTATGTATCATAACAGGTCTATGTAATTTATTATCTTTTCCTTTATATGTCAGATCAAATCTTTCAGGTAGATTATAATCTACTTGAATAGTTCCTAACTGCCATTCTCTACCTAATGCATCATTTAGCATAAAATCTAATTTTGGCCCATAAAATGCTGCCTCACCATATTTTATAGTATAATTTAGCTTCTTTTCTTTAACCGCTTTTAAAATAGCATTTTCTGATTTTTCCCATATTTCTTTATCACCTATATACTTTTCTGAATTATCAGAATCTCTTAATGAGATTTGAGTAGAGAAATTATTAAGACCTAGACTTGTAAATACATGTAGCGTTAAGTCAATAACATCTTTAAACTCCTTGCCAAGTTGTTCTTCAGAACAAAAAATATGAGCATCATCTTGAGTAAAGCCTCTTACTCTTGTTAATCCATGCAATTCTCCACTTTGTTCATATCTATACACTGTTCCAAATTCCGCATATCTTATTGGTAAATCTCTATAGCTAAATTTTCTAGAATTATAAATTTCACAATGATGAGGACAATTCATAGGTTTTAGCATAAATTCTTCATCTTTCTTTGGTGTTTTTATTGGCTGGAAACTATTTTCACCATATTTTTCATAATGCCCAGAAGTAATATAAAGTTCCTTGTTTCCTATATGAGGAGTGATTACCATTTCATATCCTGCTTTCTTTTGAGCCTTTGTAAGGAAATCCTCAAGCCTATTTCTTAAATCAACACCTTTTGGAAGCCATAGTGGTAGGCCTAAACCAACTTTATTTGAGAATGTAAACAGGTTTAATTTTCTTCCAATTATTCTATGGTCTCTTTTTTTTGCTTCTTCTACATTTAATAGATATTCATTAAGTAATTTTTGTTTTGGAAATGAAATTCCATAAACTCTAGTTAACTGTTTATTTTTTTCATCTGCTCTCCAATATGCTCCAGCTACATTAGTTATTTTTACAGCTTTTATAATACCGGTATTAGGTATGTGACCTCCTTTACATAGATCAGTAAAGCTTGAATGATCACAAAAAGTGATTTCTCCATCATTCAGATCATTTATTAATTCAATTTTATAATCGTTTGATAGTTTTTTATAGAATTTGATAGCATCTTTTTTTGATACAGATCTCATTTTGAAATCATGTTTTTCTCTTGATATACTTATCATTTTAGATTCTATTTTATCAAAATCTTTATCTGTTAATACATGATTGTTAAAGTCAACATCGTAATAAAACCCGTTTTTTATAGCTGGTCCAATAGTTAGTTTAATACCAGGATATAATTCTTCTAATGCTTGAGCTAAAACATGAGAGGAAGAATGCCAGAATGCTTTCTTTCCTTCATTATCTTCCCATGTGTATAATTCCAATGATCCATCATTATTTAATTTAGTTGAAATTTCTACAGGAATACCGTTGAAACTTGCTGCTATTACATTTCGAGCAAAGCCTTCACTAATATCTTTTGCAACATCAATTACAGAAATATTTTTCTTATATTCTTTTTTACTACCGTCTTTCAGGGTTATAGAAATCATATTCTAGAAAATAATATTAATATTTAATTTCCTGCATTAAAATTATAAATCATTTTTCAAAGAGAGTATTAATTATTTTAAATATTCCCTTAAATATCAAAAATATAGCTATTACACAGAAAAATACACCCAAAAAAGTGTAAATATTTAATACACTATCATATTTTGTATCACCTATTTGAATTATTACAGGGCCAATAATAATTGGCAATAATGAGCCTATCAAGTATGTAAGCCCTTTTTGTATTTTATTTTTCTTCAATTGTACTCTCTTTATAATTGTCAATTGCTTTTCTGACATTATTGTCTTTTTTAAGTAATTCTTTTGCTTTTGATTCTGTAATGTTTAATTCCGACTTTACGATTTCCTCTCCTCTTTTTACTAATTTATTATTAGCAAGTTGCATATCTACCATTTTATTTCCTTTTATTCTCCCTAATTTAATCATAACAGTTGATGAAATCATGTTTAGAATTAATTTTTGAGCTGTACCAGATTTCATTCTTGAGCTTCCTGTTATATATTCAGGACCTACAACGGCTTCAATAGGGTAGTTTGATATTGTTGATAGAGGTGATTTTTTATTACAGGTAATACAACCAGTAGTTATCTTATTTTCGTTACATTTTTTTATTCCTCCTAAAACATAAGGAGTCGTTCCAGATGCTGCTATACCAATTACCACATCTTTTTTTGTAATATCATAACTTTTTAAATCAGTCCAAGCTTGAGTTAATGAATCTTCAGCAAATTCTTGTGATTCTCTTATAGCCTTATCTCCTCCAGCTATAATTCCAATAACCAAACCTTTATCAACGCCAAAAGTTGGTGGGCATTCAGAAGCGTCTAATATACCTAACCTTCCGCTAGTGCCTGATCCTATGTAAAATAATCTTCCACCTTGCGTAATTTTTTTATATATAATATCTACTAGAGGTTGAATTTTTGGTATTGTTTTTTCAATAATATAAGCAACAGTTTTGTCTTCTTGATTAATTTCTGATAGGATTTCAATCGTAGATTTTAACTCTAAATTGTCATATAAAGAGTCTTGTTCTGTAGTTTTGATAAAATTTATATTCAAATCTTAAATTAATTAATGAGTGTTTATAATATTATTCAATGTTGAACTAGGTCTCATTATTTTTTCTGTTTTTTCAATATCTGTTGAGTAATATCCACCAAGATTTACACTTTTACCTTGATGTTTATTAATTTCTTTAACTATTTTAGATTCATTATTTTTTAATAAATCATACATCTTACTAAATTCATTTTTAAGTTCAATGTTCTTAGTTTGGTTTGATAATGCTTCTGACCAATATAATGCTAAATAAAAATGACTACCTCTATTGTCTAATTCGCCGACTTTTCTTGAAGGAGATTTATTTGTCATTAGCAATTTTTCAATTGCTAATCCTAAACAACTTGAAAGTAATGATGCTTTTGAGTTATTATTATTTTTTCCTAGATGACCTAAAGATACTTCTAGCGCCAAAAATTCACCTAAAGAATCCCATCTTAAATGGTTTTCTTCCATAATTTGTTGTACATGTTTTGGAGCTGATCCTCCAGCACCAGTTTCAAACAGCCCACCTCCATTCATTAAGGGTATTATTGAAAGCATCTTTGCACTTGTTCCTACTTCAAGAATTGGGAATAAGTCAGTTAAATAATCTCTTAGAACATTTCCTGTCACAGAAATGGTGTTTTTCCCAGAATTTATTCTTTTTAATGTATACTTAGTAGCCTCATATGGAGACAATATTTTTACTTCAATATCTTTTGTATTATAATATTTAAGATATGATTCTACCTTCCTTATTAGTTCAATATCATGTGATCTTTCTTTATCTAACCAAAATATTACAGGCTCTTTTGTATGTTTTCCTCTTTCAACTGCTAGTTTTACCCAATTCTTTATTGCTTTATCTTTTACTTGACACATTCTGAAGATATCTCCTTTTTTTACTTTTTGTTCAATAAGTATTTCTCCATTTATATCTTTTATAAGCACACTTCCATCTTGATCAATTTCAAATGTTTTATCATGAGATCCATATTCCTCTGCTTTTTTTGCCATTAATCCAATATTTGAAACACTCCCCATAAATTTTGGATTAAATGCCCCATTTTTTTTGCAAAAATCTATAGTTGCTTTATAGACTAATGAATATGAGCTGTCAGGAATAATCGCTTTTGTATCCATCATTTCATTATTTCTATTCCACATTTTTCCTGAATTTTTAATCATTGCCGGCATTGATGCATCAATTATTATATCACTAGGAACATGTAAATTTGAAATGTTTTTATCAGAATTAACCATTGCTAGGTAAGGTCCTTTTTTAATTGCAATATCTATGTCTTCCATAATTTTGTTAGACATTTCTGGTTCTAAAGAACTTACCTTATCTAATAAAGTTCCAATACCATCATTTGGGTTTACTTCAAGTTCATTAAATATCTTTGAATACTTTTTGAAGACATCTTCAAGAAAAATCCTTACTACATGCCCAAAAATTATTGGATCACTTACTTTCATCATTGTTGCTTTAAGATGTAATGAAAGGAGTAATCCACTATTTTTAGCATCAATTATTTCATTTTGTATAAAGTCAACCAAAGCTTCTTTGTTTAAGACAGAAGCATCAATAACTTCTCCTTTTTGAACTAGGAAATCATCTTTTAAAATTTCTTCTTTCCCTTCTAAATTAGTATGAGAAATATATATTTGTTTTTCAATATTTAATGTTAGTGATTTTTCATTATTTCTAAAATCACCGGATTTCATAGTAGACACATGAGTAAGTGAATCTTTATCCCATTTTCCCATTGAATGAGGGCTATTTTTAGCATAATTTTTTATTGCATTAGGAATTCTTCTGTCAGAATTTCCTTCTCTTAATACAGGGTTAACTGCACTACCTTTGACTAAATCATACTTTCTTTTAAATTCTTTTTCAGAATTATTTTCTGGATCATCGGGATATTCAGGTAAATTATAGCCTAACTGCTGTAGTTCTTTAATAGCGTTTTTAATTTGTGGAATGGAAGCACTTATATTTGGGAGCTTTATTATGTTTGCAGTGGGTTCGTCAACTAGTTTTCCTAAATATTCTAAATCATCTTCTATAATTTGATTATTTTTTAAATTTTCAGAAAAATTAGCTAAAATTCTTGAAGAAAGTGAAATATCTCTAGTTTCAATATTTATTCTAGAAGATTTTGTAAAAGCTTTTACTATTGGTAAAAATGATATGGTTGCTAAAGCAGGAGCTTCATCTGTCTTAGTATAAATAATTTTAGACATTTAGATATCAGAAAATCAGTTTTTCAAAGATAATGATTGACATTGAGAAATAACAGAAAATATGAAATAGATATAAAAAACAAAAGCCATACTATCGTAGTTTCCTACTCTAATATGGCTTTTTATGAATTTGTCTTGTAACCATTTCCCCATTGCTGGTTCTGACATAATTTGCATTCTGTCTTGATTTCAATTCGCATTCATTCGGAACCTGGTTTCCTTGTTTGCTTCGGAGATTGCTCTCCTTTGCTTACATTTCCTCCTGATTCCTGTTTAATTGCTTTCTATATGTTCTTATTTTTCTACCCTCATTTGCATGAGAGTTTCTTTTTAGAACTTTGTTCTTGAGCTTTTCTATCCAGCGAACTTTCAAGATTTTCTCTCGAACATTTTGCTTTAGGTCATAAACTTGTGCAGGCACACACTTATTACTTTAAAGCATTGCTTTGGCTTCCTGCTTGCGCAATCTGCTTTCTGCTTTTTTTGAAAACAATTTTATGTAAAAGAACGTTTCTTACTTTGAATTTGTGTCGTTGCCGACTTTAGCATCTGCTTCAAATTCTTAAGTCTAAATATAAATTAATAATTCCTAAAACTAGTAAATAATATAAAAATTAATTTCAACAGTTTTTTAACTACAATTATTAACAATTGTTAATAAGT
>CAZBCJ010000053.1:0-8115 GCA_964490545.1 uncultured Flavobacteriaceae bacterium
GTTTCAATAGTAGTTGTAACTAGAAAAAATATTAATAGCAAAAAAGCTATATCAGCCATTGAGCCTGCATTTACTTCTGGAGATGATCTTCTTGCCATAAATTATTTTCTACTTTTTATACCAAACCATAACATTGACCCGCTTGCAATTAGTATAAGAGAATAAAACATAAACAATGCTGCACTTATTAACTTAGATCCTGCAGCTGATAACATTTTTCCATCTCTAAGAGGGGTTTCCTCTCCTCTTGCTAAAACAAAATAGCATATAAGAAATAAGACAAGAAAAGCTCCTAAAGTCTTTAATGTACTTCCCAATGCCGCTTTATCAGAAATTACATTTTTCAATGAATAAAATGCAACGGATGATACAATTAATCCCATAATTAAATAGGCAACAAATAATATATAATCAATGCCTTGAAGCATATCCATCATTTGAATCATCAAAACAAATAAAACTCCTAATAACGATAGAGCGTATGCTGTATACTTTATAATTTTGTACGAATTCATAATTATTATTTCTTATTTATTAACTAATATATCCATAAGTGAAATGGAAGCGTTTTCCATATCATTTACTATGCTATCAATTTTTGCTATAATATAGTTATAAAATATCTGAAGAATAATTGCAACAATTAAACCAAATACTGTAGTAAGAAGAGCTACTTTAATACCTCCCGCTACTAATGATGGTTGCATATCTCCAGCTGCTTCAATTTTATCAAAAGCCTGGATCATTCCAATCACCGTACCCGTGAATCCTAACATAGGCGCAAGAGCTATAAAAAGAGAAATCCATGAAACATTTTTTTCAAGTTGTCCCATTTGAACTCCACCATATGCGATTACAGCTTTCTCTGCTGATTCAACACTTTCATTTGCCCTGTCCAATCCTTGCCAAAAAATAGATGCAACTGGGCCAGGCGTATTCGCACAAACCTCTTTTGCTGCTTTAATGCCCCCAGATTTCATAGCTGCTTCCACATCCCTAGTCAATTTATCTGAATCTGATTCTGACAAATTAAGATAAATAATTCTCTCAATAGCGATAGCTAACCCTAAAATAAGGCATAAAAGAACAATTCCCATAAATCCAGGGCCTCCTTCAATAAACCTCTTTTTTAGTTCTTGATGAAAATTTAGCTGTTCTGGCTCTTCCATATCCATAACAACTTCTTCAACTGCCATTGAAGTTTCTTCAACCTCAGGCACATCCATTTCATCTTGAAATATGTTTACATTTGAAGTTAAATCTTGAATAAATACAACTGAAATAATTGCAATAATACTAAGTAATCTTTTCATTTTATTTTGTTTAATTATTTTAATAGAGCTTAAAGATATAAAAAATTATAATTAACACTATAATTCCGTGCAGAGAGGAAGGGATTCGAACCCTCGATACACTTGTGATGTATACACACTTTCCAGGCGTGCGCCTTCGACCACTCGGCCACCTCTCTATAATATCATTATTATATCGAAACAAATAAAATGAAAAAATATTAATTATAAAACTTTATATTATTCTTTTTTCTAGGATATTTTATAATATAATATAGCCTGTTTTATACCTTAAATATCTCAATGGAATTATTTGTAGTGATATTTATTATTTCTTCTATACTAACTTGATATATTTCTGCTAATTTCTTGGCAATATTAATAATAAATGAACTTTCATTTCTTTTGCCTCTATTAGGGGATGGGGCTAAATAAGGAGAGTCTGTTTCTAAAACGATATGCCTTAAATCTACTTTATCTAGAAATTTATCTATCATTCCGTTTTTAAATGTAACCACTCCCCCAATTCCTAATTTCATTCCCATTGAAATAATTTTATTTGCCTCCTCTAAAGTTCCAGTAAAACAATGAAAAATTCCTGATAAATCCTTTGTGCCTTCTAATTCTAAAACCTCAAATATTTGATCATATGATTTTCTAGAATGAATCACTATAGGTAAATTATATTTCTTTGCTAATCTAATTTGCTTAATAAAAACTTCTTTTTGAAGTCCTAGATTTTCTGTTTCCCAATGTAGATCAATTCCTATTTCTCCTACTGCAATACATTGATTTTCTATAATATTTTTTTCAACATGTTCTAGCTCTTCAAGATAATTTTCTCCTATATAGCAGGGGTGCAGTCCAGCCATTAAAAAAATATTTTTAGGAAATTTTTTTTTAAGAATTAGCATTGACTGTGTATGAGAAGAATCTATAGCAGGAAGGAAAAGCCTACTAACATTAGATGTTATAGCATTGTTTATAACTTGATCTCTATCAGAATCAAATTCCTTGAGATACAAATGTGTATGCGTGTCTGAAATTATCATTAAACTACTTTAATTCTAGTGCCTCCAGAATTTTGTTCCCCATCAAAATTTCAGCAGGATTTTCTAACGCTTCTTTAATTGCAACTAGAAATCCTACACTCTCTCTTCCATCAATAATTCGATGATCATATGAAAGAGCTAAGTACATTACAGGTCTAATGAAAACCTTTCCATCAATAGCAATGGGACGTTCAACAATATTATGCATTCCTAAAATTGCACTTTGAGGAGGATTAATAATTGGCGTTGACAACATGCTTCCAAAAACACCACCATTAGAAATAGTAAATGTACCTCCTGTCATTTCATCAACTGTTATTTTTGAATCTCTAGCACGCTCTGCAAGAGCTTTCACTTGTACTTCAATTTCTTTAAATGAAAGCTTTTCAGCATGACGAATTACTGGAACCATTAACCCTTTTGGCCCTGAAACTGCTATGCTAATATCACAATATTGATATGTTATCATTTCATCTCCATCAATCATTGAGTTTACAGCTGGAAATTCTTTGAGCGCTCTTACAGATGCTCGTGTAAAAAAGGACATAAAGCCTAAATTAACTCCATGCTTTGCTTTGAATTTTTCTTTGTATTTTTTTCTCAGTTCAAATACAGCAGACATATCTACTTCATTAAAAGTGGTTAGCATTGCTGTATCATTTTTTACACTAACTAGTCTTTCCGCAACTTTCCTTCTTAAAAGAGATAATTTCGTTCTTTTTTCATCTCTTTTTTTATTGCCCGCAGAACCCATTGAAGGTTTAGCCATTATTACATCTTGTTTAGTAATTCTTCCATCCTTTCCAGTTCCTTCTATATCTTCAATCTTAATATTATTTTCAGAGATGATTTTTTTAGCAGCAGGACTTAAAATATCTGATTTAGTAGTACTAGAGGGTTGTTCACTTGTTAATGTAACTGGTTCATCTTTTGATTCTGGTTCTGAATTATTTTTGGCTTCACCATCTTTAGAAGTGTCAATTAAACAAACTATTTGGCCTACATCTACAGAATCTCCTTCTTGAGCTTTTAATGTAATGACTCCTCCTTCCTCTGCTGGTAATTCTAAGGTAGCTTTATCACTATCTAGCTCTGCTATTATTTGATCCTTTTCAACATAATCTCCGTCTGCCACCAGCCAAGTGGCAATTTCTACTTCAGTTATTGATTCTCCCGGGGATGGGACTTTCATTTCTAAAATCATAGATTATTTTTTTATGGTATAAAATTAATAATATTAATCAATTAAACCGTTAAGGTCATACAATGAAAAAAAATCCCAAACTAACTCACTGGCATTAATATCTCTGTTGCCCCATGCTCCAGCCCAATCATGACCTCCTCCATCTACCCTGTAATGTCTAACCATTGCATTTGTATTAGTATTGTCATTATCGCAAGAATAAGTAATTTCTTGAACAGTTGAAAAATCTAAAGCAAATATATCTGGAATATCTATCACTGTTGGGCTTGAATCACATGAATTATGTCCTCGCCAATAATCAATAACATCATTTATGGCCATTGTCCCATCTCCACCATTATATGGAACAAGTACGTCGTTAGTCCCGTGAATTTGAAGAATAGAAATTGCTCTTTGGGGGTCACAAGCATTAAAAGTCTCAGGGGTCATTGATCCTGCAACCGATGCAATAGCAGCTATTCTTTCACTTAGTTGACATGCAAGTAAAAAACTCATATATCCTCCATTTGACATGCCAGTACTATATATTCTCTCAGAATCAATTAAATAGTCTTCAGAGATAGCATCAATTAAAAAATCTATAAAAGCAACATCGTCAACAGAACTTCCAAGAGTCCATCCACCAACATTCCAGTGAGTTGTCCCATTAAAATAACTTCCTTGCGGATATACAACTATAAAATTTTCTTCACTAGCAATATCATTAAATCCTGTATACGCCATTATAATTTCATTACTACTGCTCCATGCATGCAAACAAAAAAGCAATGGCACAGCGTCAAAAGGATCATACGAATCTGGCACAAAAATATTAAATGAACGAGTTATGCCTTGAAACTCTACCTCAAATTCCTGAAATCCATATTCTACTGTAATAACTGGATCATTAGGATCTACAATATTTATTGGATCTTCAACTGTTTCAGAAGAGCAAGAGAAAATTAAGAATATAACTATTAAGATTTTTTTCATTATAATTTTTATTTCTGATATAAGATGTTATTTCAATATTTGATTATCCTTTTCAGGATTAAATACGTATTCAATCACTTCTTTATGCCTTTTCTGAAATCTGATAGAACTGCCCGCGGCAGTTGCTCCATAATTTCTTCTAGATGCAATTCTAAAATCCTTTGCTTCTTTTAGATTCATTAATAAAAACCCATATACTCCCATATTTCTAGGCTCTTCTTGTGCCCATACAATATCAGAATTGTTAGAATATTTTTTTATAATTGACCTAATAACCTCCTTAGGCAATGGGAATAATTGTTCTATTCTAATAATTGCTACATTATTTCGGCCTAGTCTTTCCTTTTCTTCTAGTAAGTCGTAATAAAACTTACCTGTAACAAATACTATGCTATCAATTGTTTTTGGATCTGCATTAGTATCATCAATAACAACTTGAAACCCGCCTTTTGTAAATTCATCAACACTAGAAAATACTTTTGAATGTCTCAATAAGCTTTTTGGGGTAAAAACTATCAAAGGTTTTCTATAATTGGTTTTCATTTGCCTTCTTAAAAGATGATACATATTTGCTGGTGTAGTACAGTTGGCTACAAAGGCATTGTCCTTTGCACATAATTGTAAATATCTTTCAACTCTTGCAGAAGAATGTTCAGATCCTTGTCCCTCATACCCATGAGGTAATAGTAAAACTATTCCATTTGGTGTTTTCCACTTATCCTCACCTGAAAAAATGTATTGGTCTATTATAATTTGCGCTCCATTACTAAAATCACCAAACTGTGCCTCCCAAATAGTCAAAGTATTAGGGTTGCTCATTGCATAGCCGTATTCAAAACCTAAGACACCATATTCAGATAATAAAGAGTTATAAATTGAAAAAGTTCCCTGGGTTTTAGATATATTATTATGTAAAATAATCTCCTCTTCACTTTCCTCTACCTTTACCACAGAATGACGATGTGAAAAAGTCCCTCTTTCGACATCTTGCCCTGATATTCGAACATTAAATCCTTCTTCTAATAGACTTCCATATGCTAAATGTTCAGCCATTGACCAATCCAGCCTATTATTATTAAACATCTGAAGCCTTGAAGAAATTACTTTTTTAATTTTATTTATAAATTTTTTTCCCTTTGGTAAAGTTGAAATAGTTTCAACAATTTTTTCAAGCTTAATTCTAGGATATGTGGTATTAACTGGGAGCATCATTTCTTTTTCTTTTACTCTAGAGAATTCCTCCCATTCATCATCCATAAAATCTGTAATCTTAGTCTTCTTTAATTTTTTAGAATCTTTTAATTCATCCTCAAGCCAATTTTTATAATTATTCTCTAATGTATTGACATATTCTTCATCAATTATTCCTTCATTAATTAACTTATCAGCATAAATCTTTTTCGGATTAGGATGTTTAGCTATAATCTTATATAATTTTGGCTGAGTAAATCTAGGCTCATCTCCTTCATTATGGCCATATTTTCTATAGCCAAGTAAATCAATAAAAACATCTTTTTTAAACTCCATTCTAAAATCTAAAGCAAATAAGATAGCATGAACTACAGATTCTACATCATCTGCATTAACATGCAATACTGGAGATAAAGTTACCTTTCCAACATCTGTGCAGTAAGTGCTTGATCTTGCATCTAAATAATTTGTGGTAAAACCTATTTGATTATTTACAACAATGTGAATTGTCCCATTTGTTTGATATCCATCAAGTCTTGACATCTGCACTAACTCATAAACTAATCCCTGACCAGCGATCGCAGCATCTCCATGGACAATTATTGGAAGTACTTTTTCAAAGTTTTCTGGATAGTGAGAGTCTTGTTTTGATCTAACAATTCCATTAACTATTGATCCAACAGCTTCTAAATGAGATGGATTAGGAGCAATATTTAAATTGATTTTTTTACCTTTTATTGTTTCTCTATTACTAGTCCACCCTAAATGATATTTTACATCTCCATCAAATATTTTCTCCTCATAATCTTTTCCTTCAAACTCGCT
This sequence comes from uncultured Flavobacteriaceae bacterium, assembly GCA_964490545.1. Lineage (GTDB taxonomy): Bacteria > Bacteroidota > Bacteroidia > Flavobacteriales > Flavobacteriaceae. Next base: position 6,537 of record CAZBCJ010000053.1, read on the forward strand.
AAAAATATTTCTAGCTGATTTCCCGAAAATATTTACCAGGGTACTTAATCTTCCTCTATGAGCCATTCCCATAACAAATTCTTTAACCCCTCTCTCTGCAGCAATTTCAATCAAAATATCTAAAGCAGGAATTAATGATTCCCCTCCCTCAAGGGAAAATCTCTTTTGACCTACATATTTTGTATGTAAAAAATTCTCAAATGAAACTGCCTCTACAAGTTTGCCAAGTAATTGTTTTTTTTGATCAATAGAAAATTGTGGATGATTATTGTTGACGTTTAATTTATTTTGAATCCAATCAATCATCCTTGGATTTCTTATATACATATATTCAACACCAATCGAATCGCAATATATATCTCTAAGATGTTGAATTATAATTTTTAAAGGCTGTGGCCCTATCCCTAAAATTTCTCCTGCATTAAATACAGTGTCTAAATCTTCATTAGATAAATCAAAATGCTCTATAGCCAAACTGGGGTTATATGATCTTCTGTCTCTAACTGGATTAGTTCTAGTAAATAGATGGCCTCTTGATCGATACCCATCTATTAAATTTATTACATTAAATTCTTTTTGAACATGATCTGGAATCTGCGAAGTTACCCCTTCAACAATTTCTCCTTGAAAAAGCTTATTACTTCCAAAGTCATAGCCCTGAAAAAAAGCTCTCCAGCTCGGCTCTACTGAATCAGGATCCTTTAAATATTGATCATACAAGTCAGCAAAGAAAACCGTATGAGCAGCGTTTAAAAAAGAAAAATTATCCATTATAAAAATTTCTATTTTTCAGATTACAAAGGTAATTAATATTAATTAAAAAGAATAGTAAAACTATATCTTCCTTTGTGTAAGTGAATTACCAAAATTATGAAGAAATGCCTTTTTTTCTTTAGTTAAGTTAAGGGATTCTAAAATTTGAAATGCATTATTAGTATGTTTTTTTATTTCAACAGCAACCTCATTTTCAATATTACATTTATTATACATGTTCTTAACCAAAGTTATTTTCTCTTTAGGATTATTATGAGGACTATTATATAGTGAAATAAAATTAGATTTTTCATCACCTGAAATCAACTCAAGAGTCTTTACGTATAAGAAGGTTTTCTTTTTCTCAATTATATCTCCTCCTATTTTTTTTCCAAAATTATCCTCATTTCCAAAACAATCAAGATAATCATCCTGCAATTGAAATGCTATGCCTAGATTCTTTCCAAATTCATAAATTTTCTCTTGTTCTACTATTGTTGCATTTGCTATAATTGCTCCCATTTTCATTGCTGCTCCAATTAATTCTGCTGTTTTGTAGGTTATCATTAATAGGTATTCATCTAAAGATATTTCTTGTTTTTTTTCAAAATCTATATCTAATTGTTGTCCCTCGCATACCTTTATTGCTGTTTTGCTAAATAGTGTGGCCATTGGTACAAAGATATTTGCCTCATAATTTTCAAATATCTGATAGGCTAAAACTAACATTACATCTCCAGATAAGATTGCTGTACTATTATCCCACTTTTTGTGCACTGTAATATTTCCTCTTCTAAGATTTTTTTCAATAAATGATTGGGGAACA
>CAZBCJ010000054.1:0-7960 GCA_964490545.1 uncultured Flavobacteriaceae bacterium
GATCAAATAAAATTTTCTTCTTTGGGTCAACCTTGAGAATAAAATATTTTAAAGCACCTAATCCAATGGTTTCATAAACCTCCTGTTTTTGATTACTAGTATATCCATCTAATTTTCCTAATTGCCTAGAAATATTTTTTGCTGTTTCACTCATCTCTTCTAACAAATCATCTGCATCAACTACTACTCCTTCTCTACTTTTCATTTTCCCAGTAGGAAGATCAACCATCCCATAACTTAAATGGAATAAATTTTCTGCCCAAGAAAAACCTAATTTTTTTAGTATTAAAAACAAAACTTTAAAGTGATAATTTTGTTCATTTCCAACAGTATATACCATAGAATTAATATCGGGATGATCTTTTACTCTTTGCACAGCTGTACCAATATCTTGCGTCATGTAAACAGCTGTTCCATCAGCTCTTAAAACAATTTTTTCGTCCAATCCTTCACTCGTTAAATCACACCAGATAGAGCCATCATCCTTTTTGTAAAAAACCTCTTTTTCTAGACCTGTTTTTATAAATTCTTTTCCTAAAAGATAGGTTTGACTCTCATAATAATAAGAATCAAAATCAACGCCAAGTCTTTTGTAGGTAAGATCAAATCCATCATAAACCCATTGATTCATTTTTTTCCAAAGACTCACAACTTCTTTATCTCCAGCTTCCCATTTTAGTAACATATCTTTTGCTTCTAATAATATTGGAGCTTGCTGTTTTGCATCTTCATCGGCTTTTCCCTGCTTGATCAAATCTTGTACTTGTTCCTGATAAACTTGATCATATTTAACATAATAGTTTCCAACTAATTTGTCTCCTTTTAGACCAGATAATTCAGGGGTTTCCCCATTTCCATAGGCTAGCCATGAGACCATACTTTTACAAATATGAATACCTCTATCATTAATAATTTGAGTCTTATAAACTTTTTTCCCTGATGCCTTTAGTATTTCTGAAATACTAAAGCCGAGTAGATTATTTCTAATATGTCCTAAATGTAAAGGCTTATTAGTATTTGGAGAAGAATACTCAACCATAACTGCATCATTAGTAGCTGGACCAATGAAGCCATATTTTTCATTAGATTTTATTGAGTTAAAAAAATCTAAATAATAATCATCAGAAATTACAAGATTAAGAAAACCTGAAACAACATTATATTTAACTACACAATCCTGTTTTTCAAGATATGTTCCAAGTTTTTCTGCAATATCCTTAGGAGTCTGTTTTAAAAGTTTAACAAAAGGGAAAATAACGATAGTTATATCACCCTCAAACTCTTTTTTTGTAGGCTGAAATTCAATATTTTCAACTACAACATTAAAAAGCTTATCAAAAGCATCAATTACATTTTTTGAGAGTGTCTTTTGAAGTCGCATATTGAATTATAATATATAAATATAGTGCTTAATAATCTTATTTAGAAATTGGAAGAAAGACTTCAGCTATCATACATCTTACACTTCCCCCTCCACACCTTTCAATAGTGGGGATTGGACTATATAAAAGGTTACAATGCTTTTGTATTTTATCAATCTGCAGCTTATTTAATGCTTTATGGGCAGATTCACTCATCACTAGTATAGGATTTCCGCCAGAATCTTTAAGTTGCAGCATATTTCCTGAAAAATTCTCTAGTTGATCTTCACTAATTTCAATTATTTCTTTTCCATTTTCAATTAATTGATTTGTTAGAGTTTTTCTTTGAGCTTCATTATCAACAGAGTCAAGACAAACAATTGCAAATGTTTCAGCTACACACATCATAACATTGGTATGATAGATAGCTAGTCTTTGACCTTGAACGTTTTGGAACGAATTAAAAATTACAGGAGTATATTGAAAATCCTCACAAAATTCAATTAGCAAATTCTCTGAAGATCTTTCCGATATAGAACAATACGCTTTTCTGTTAACTCTATCTAAAACCATACTTCCAGTACCTTCTAAAAATAGATTTTCATCCTCTGCAGAAGTGTAATCAACAACGTTTTTGATATTAAATCCCTTGTTTTCAACAAAACTAAAAACATCTTCTCTTCTCTCTAATCTTCTGTTAATTGCAAACATAGGATATATGGCTATATCTCCGTTTGAATGAAATGATATCCAATTATTTGGAAAAACAGCATCTGTCGTTTCATATTTCAAATCATCATCAAAAACTAGTACATTAATCCCATTGGATTTTAATTTTTTAACTAATAAATCAAATTCTTTTTGTGCGTTTTCATTAATTGACTCAGGTGATCCAAGTCCCCTTTTTTGATAATAATTATTACTAGCCGTTTGATCATTGTAATTGAAATTAGCTGGCCTAATCATTAATATGTTATTTGTTATCTGCTGCATATTTAATTTTCTCTAATTAATGGTAATGTTGAACATCTTAAAAGACCGCCTTGTTTTGATGCCTCAGAGTATTTTATTTTCTCAACAATAAAATTATTTTTTTCAAGCCAAGCATTTAATCGGATGAAAGATTTATCACTTACAACAATATTCTGATCAATAGAAAAAATATTACAGTGCATATCACACATCTCTTCTTTGCTTACTTCAAATATATTCTCTGATCCAAATAAATCAACAATCCATTTGTATTGATTTTTATCTAAAAATCCATCAGGACATGCAATTGCTTTATTGTTTCCTACTGGCTGCAAACAACAATCCAAATGCAGGGCATTGTTTCTTGGATCATCATTAGATTTTAGATGTTCGAAAGGTATAATTGTTTTATCTGGAAATAAATTTTTTATAGCATTTACTGCTTGATTATTAGTTCTCGCTGTTATATAGTTAGAAAAGTCACTTGCTGAATAGGTTCCAATAAAAACATAATTCCCCCACAGCATTACATCTCCTCCCTCTACATGGCACGTTTCAGGTAAATGAATTATATTCTGATTATCAATTTGACTAAAAACATGTTCTATTCCATGAATTTCGTTTTCTCTTTCTTTTACAACATTGGCAAAAACAAATTTATTGTCTATTACAAAAGCAATATCTCTAGAAAAAATTTGATTATAATTTTCAATTTTTTCAGGCCTATACACTACTACATTATATTTATTTAATACTTGGAAAAACTCTTCTAATTCCTGAGTTAAATCCTCTTCAATTGGATATGTATTATTTAATATATGCTCCCTACTTTTAGGATCAATACAATCTTCTAATTTTGGTGCAGGACCTAAACTTACAGCTGTACCTAATACAACTGCCTTTAGTTTTGAAGTCTCATTGATTACATTGAGATTTAACATTCAATAAAGATACAAAGAAAGTGTGATTGAAAAAGATATATTATCTCTTAGAAATCGATTTAAATTTTCTTAATGTACTTCCAGTATATAATTGTCTAGGACGTCCAATTGGCTCATTCATTAATCTCATCTCTCTCCATTGAGCAATCCATCCTGGTAGTCTTCCTAAAGCGAACATTACGGTATACATATCAGAAGGAATACCCATAGCTCTATATATTACTCCAGAATAAAAATCAACATTTGGATATAATTTTCTATCAACAAAGTATTTGTCTTTTAAGGCTTTTTCTTCAAGTGCCTTTGCAATTTCTAGGACAGGATCATCAATACCAAGTGTATCTAAGACATTATGTGCAGCCTCCTTAATTATTTTTGCTCTTGGGTCATAATTCTTATAGACTCTATGTCCAAAGCCCATCAGTCTAAATGGATCTTCCTTATCCTTAGCCTTATTTATATACTTTTGGGTATCGCCACCATCTTCTTTAATTGCATTAAACATTTCTAAAACGGCTTGATTAGCTCCTCCATGTAAAGGACCCCAAAGGGCAGAAATCCCTGCAGATATTGAAGCAAATAATCCGGTTTGCGCAGATCCTACAATTCTAACAGTTGAAGTAGAGCAATTCTGTTCATGATCTGCATGTAAAATTAAAAGTTTGTTTAATACATCAACTAAAACGTTGTTTTGGACATAATCTTCGTTTGGTCTTTTAAACATCATTTGTAAAATATTCTCAACATAGTCCATGTTCCTTGTTTTACTAGAATATTCTAGTGGAAATCCATTCTTTTTTCTAAATGTCCAAGATATAAGAACAGGTATCTTACCCATTACTTTAACAATAGTGCTGTACATTTCTTCCTTGCTTCTTGCATAATCTAAAGAAATATCATCAGGATTAAAAGCAGTTAATGCACTTGTTAAACTTGACAAAACACCCATTGGATGTGCAGCTCCAGGAAATGCATCAATGATTTTCTTTATATCATCAGCTACGATACTTTGTTCAACTATATCATTATGAAATTTTTCTAGTTCATCTTTATTAGGTAGCTCACCAAAAATTAATAAGTACGCAACCTCCAGAAATGAAGCCTTACTAGCTAACTCTTCAATAGAATAACCTCTATATCGTAAAACACCTTTTTCACCATCTAAATAGGTTATTTTACTCTCACATGAAGCTGTATTTTTAAAACCTCTATCAATGGTTGTAATTCCATTAGATTGGCCTCTAAGCTTACTGATTTCAATACATAGTTCACCTTCTGAACTCTTCAGTAAGGGTAGATCATAACTACCACCATTGACGTTTAATGTTGCTTTTTCTGACACTGTTAAAAAATAATGAAAATTTCAAAAAAATTCTGTGCAAATTTACAAAATTTCTCTCGAATATTAAAGAATATTCAAGGTTGATTTTTAGATATTTATAATTTAAAGGCTGCCATTTGTGGATATACCGCTTTATCAGAGAGTTCTTCCTCTATCCTAAGCAATTGATTATACTTAGACATTCTATCACTTCTCGATGCAGATCCTGTTTTTATTTGACCCGTAGACAGCGCTACAGAAAGATCAGCAATTGTAGTATCTTCAGTCTCACCTGATCTATGAGACATAACTGTAGTATAACCAGCATTATGTGCCATTGATACAGCATCAATGGTTTCAGAAAGAGTACCAATTTGATTTACTTTAATCAAAATAGAGTTTCCTATAGATTCATTTATGCCCCTAGATAAACGTTTAACATTAGTAACAAATAAGTCATCACCTACTAATTGTACCTTACTACCTATCTTTTCTGTTAAATATTTCCATCCTTCCCAATCATTTTCAGCCATTCCATCCTCAATTGAAATAATAGGATATTCATCTACCAAATCTGAAAGATAATCTGCTTGTTGCTTACCATCTCTAACTTCTCCAGCCTTGCCTTCAAATTTAGTGTAATCATATTTTTCATTTTCATAGAATTCTGAGGATGCACAATCCAACGCAATCATAACATCCTTGCCAAAACTATATCCAGCATTTGTAATTGCTTTTTTTATGGTTTCAAGAGCATCTTCAGTTCCATCTAATTTGGGCGCAAAACCACCTTCATCCCCTACACTTGTAGTTAGATTTCTACTAGTTAAAACCTTTTTTAACGAATGAAAAATTTCAGTTCCCATTTGCATTGCATGCGAAAAGTTCTTAGCAAGAACGGGAATTATCATAAATTCTTGAAATGCAATAGGAGCATCACTATGAGATCCACCATTTATAATATTCATCATTGGAACGGGTAATATATTTGCAGTATCTCCTCCCAAATAAGCATATAAAGACATATTTTTTTCTTTTGCTGCTGCTTTAGCTACTGCAAGGGATACACCAAGGATCGCATTAGCTCCAAGTACTGACTTATTCTCTGTTCCATCTAAGTCAACCATTGTATTATCAATTAATCGCTGGTTAAAAATAGATTTTCCAATAAGTTCTTTTGCAATAATATCATTTACATTACTGACAGCTATAAGAACACCCTTCCCACAATAATTCTCTCCTGCATCTCTTAGTTCAACTGCTTCATACTGGCCTGTAGAAGCTCCTGAAGGGACTGCGGCTCTTCCTACTATTCCATTTTCTGTAATTACATCTACTTCTACAGTAGGATTACCTCTCGAATCAAAAATTTGTCTAGCAATTATTTTTTTAATGACAGACACTATGTTCCGTTTTTAAATTTTGTAATATTTTCTATAAAGGTATCAAAAAGATAAGAGGCATCATGAGGGCCGGGACTTGCTTCTGGATGGTACTGAACAGAAAAACAATTTTTATTTTTGATAGAAATTCCTGCAATGGTCTTATCATTCAAATGAACATGAGTAATTTCAATATCTTTACTTTCTTCCGCTTCTTTTCTATCGACAGCAAAACCATGATTTTGAGATGTTATCTCACCTTTACCCGTAATTAAATTTTTAACAGGATGATTGATTCCTCGATGACCATTATGCATTTTATAAGTAGATATTCCATTTGCTAAAGCAATTATCTGATGACCTAAACAAATTCCAAAAAGTGGCATATTCCTATCCATAATTTCTTTTGCTAGATTTTGAGCTTTTACCAAAGGTTTTGGATCTCCAGGACCATTGGATAAAAAGTATCCATCTGGATTCCATGATGACATATCATCAAATGAGCTATCATAAGGGAATACCTTAATATAACAATCTCTATTTGATAGATTCCTTAAAATGTTTTTCTTAATCCCTAAATCTAAGGCAGCAATTTTATACTTTGAATTCTTATTACCAAAAAGATAAGGTTCTTTAACAGATACAGCAGAAGCAAGTTCTAATCCATCCATATTTGGAATTTTACTAAGCTGATCTTTTAATTTTTCAATCGATTCAATCTCAGTTGAAATAACAGCATTCATAGCTCCATTATCTCTTATATAAGACACTAAAGCCCTTGTATCTACATTTGAAATAGCAAATAAGTTGTTTTCTATAAAAAAATTTTCTAGAGAATTATCTGCAGAATATCTTGAATAATCATAATTAAAATTCTTACAGATTAAACCTGCAATTTTTATACTATCAGATTCAATTTCATCATCCTTAACCCCATAATTTCCTATATGCGCATTTGTTGCAACCATTAACTGACCATAATAAGAAGGATCAGTAAATATTTCTTGGTATCCTGTCATTCCAGTATTAAAACAAACTTCTCCAAAAGCTGAACCATCTTTGCCAATAGCCTTTCCATAAAAAATTGTTCCGTCAGCTAAAAGTATTATTGCTTTTTTTCTCGCTTTATATTGCATTTGGAATTTGAATTAAACAAAAATAATTTATAAAAATTAAAATCATAAATTTTTGTAAAAAAAAAGGAGTAAAAATTTACTCCCTTTTAAAAATTGTTAAAGATTAAATGCATAATCCAAAATCTGGACAACATCATCCTCTCTTTTATATGATAGTTTCTTATTAACTACATAAGATTCTATTCTTGAAATAATATTTTTATCATCATTTAATAAATTATAAATAGATCTTTTTCTAAGCTTAAAAGGTTTTATGCTATTATTTTTCTTAATAAAATAAGATGAAAACTTTGCGTATTTATCGTTAGATCTGTTTACCATTGGATTTCCAGAACTAGAAACGAGTTTAATAGAAAAGCCCTTCATAATTGAAAAGTTGTTGCTTTCGTAAATAATTTCATAAACCCTATTATCATCATTATAATAATAATTCTTATAAGTTTTGTCATTTATAACTATCTGCTTAATATTATTGAAATTGAATGAAAAAATTGAATCTGAATCTGTTAGTTTTGCTTCAAAAGCATTCCTATTAATATTTAAATTAATGTTTCTAACTAGAAATCTTTCATTACTAAGAGTATGAATTTCTGCATTATTATTCCATTCATCAAATAAATAAACAGATCCTAAAATAACATTCCTTGTATTGTAAAAGAATGTACTTCCATAATTCAAATCATTTCCACCCATGGAAAACCCAGCGCTAAAATTAGTTTGGGTATAAACTGAAGTAGAAAATAGTAAACATAATACTACTAATATATTTCTCATAATTTATTTTTTAGCATCTTTTTTAGCATCTTTTTTAGAATCTTTTTTAGAATCTTTTTTAGCATCCTCAGCA
>CAZBCJ010000055.1:0-7665 GCA_964490545.1 uncultured Flavobacteriaceae bacterium
TTTTTTAGCATCTTTTTTAGAATCTTTTTTAGAATCTTTTTTAGCATCCTCAGCAGGAGCCTCTACTCCATTAGCATCCTCACCAGGAGCTTCCTCAGCAGGAGCCTCTTCAACAGGAGTCTCTTCAACAGGAGTCTCTTCAACAGGAGCTTCTATAGGAGTTACTACTTCTTCAACCTGATCTTTAATTTTATCATCAGATTTTTTTGAACCACGTCTACTTCTTCTAGTAGATGGTTTTTTCTTTTTTGGTACATATGAATCATTGTAGTCAACTAATTCAATCATTGCCATCTCAGCATTATCTCCGAGACGTTTGCCTAGCCTAATCACTCTTGTATATCCGCCAGGTCTATCTCCAATTTTAGCAGAAACATTACGAAACAGTTCAGCAACAGCGGCCTTTTGTTTAATTCTTGAAAATACAATTCTTCTATTGTGCGTAGTATCAGATTTAGACTTCGTAATAATTGGCTCAATAAATTGTTTTAAAGCCTTAGCCTTTGCCAATGTTGTATTTATCCTCTTGTGCTCAATTAATGAACAAGCCATATTAGCTAACATTGAGGCTCTGTGCCCTTTTTTTCTTCCTAAATGATTAAACTTTTTACCATGTCTCATAATATCATTTTTTATAAATTAAATCTACTCCTTTTCTAGTTTATATTTAGATAGATCCATTCCAAAACTTAAACCTTTAACCATAACAAGTTCTTCTAGTTCAGTTAAAGACTTTTTACCAAAATTTCTGAATTTCATTAAATCATTCTTATTAAATGAAACCAAATCTCCAAGTGTATCAACTTCAGCGGCCTTTAAACAATTTAATGCACGAACTGAAAGATCCATGTCAATTAGTTTAGTTTTTAACAACTGACGCATATGTAGAGACTCTTCATCATAAGTTTCAGTTTTTGCTATCTCATCTGCTTCAAGGGTTATTCTTTCATCAGAGAATAACATAAAATGATGAATTAATATTCTAGCTGCATCAGTTAATGCATCTTGAGGATTAATTGATCCATCAGTATTTATATCAAAAACTAATTTCTCATAATCTGTCTTTTGTTCTACCCTAAAATCTTCAACATGATATTTAACATTTTTTATTGGAGTGAAAATTGAATCCATAAAAATTGTGCCTAATTGAGCTGAAGAATTCTTGTTTTCTTCTGATGTTACATATCCTCTACCTTTATCTATTGTAATCTCCATATGGATTTTTACTTTAGGGTCCACATTACAGATAACATGATCAGAATTTAAAATCTGGAATCCAGAAATAAATTTTTGAAAATCTCCTGCAGTTATAGTATTTTGACCAGAAATTGAAATAGAAACTACTTCATTATCAACCTCTTCAATCTGACGTTTGAAACGTATTTGTTTTAAGTTTAAAACTATTTCTGTAACATCTTCTACTACACCTGGAATTGTCGTAAATTCATGATCCAATCCTTCAATTCTTACAGAAGTAATAGCAAAACCTTCTAGAGAAGAAAGTAATACTCTTCTTAATGCATTACCAACTGTTAATCCATATCCAGGCTCTAATGGTCTGAATTCGAATCTTCCCTGATAATCAGATGATTCTATCAAGATAACTTTATCTGGTTTTTGAAAATTTAATATTGCCATAATTTATAATATATAAGTTTGTTATTTAGAATATAATTCTACAATGTATTGTTCATTTATTTTTTCTGGAATCTGAATTCTTTCAGGAATAGAAACAAATGTTCCTTGCATTAGTTCATCATTCCATGTTATCCATTCATATACGTTTGATGAATTAGTCAATGAAGCAGTAATTGATTCTACAGATTTAGATTTTTCTCTTACTGCAACTATGTCACCAGGTTTTAAGTTATATGATGGAATATTCACTATAGTGCCATTAACAGTTATGTGCCTGTGAGAAACTAATTGTCTGGCTCCTCTTCGTGAATTTGAAAGGGCCATTCTATAGACTACATTATCTAATCTAGATTCACACAACTGTAATAATACTTCACCAGTAATTCCAGTTGATGCAGTTGCTTTTTTAAACATATTTCTAAACTGACTTTCTAAAATACCATAAGTATATTTAGCTTTTTGTTTTTCCATTAATTGAATAGCATACTCAGACTTCTTTCCTCTTCTTCTATTGTTGCCATGCTGACCTGGGGGATAATTTCTTTTTTCAAAAGATTTATCATCTCCAAAAATTGGTTCCCCAAATTTTCTAGCTATTTTTGTTTTTGGACCAGTATATCTTGCCATAATTTATTTATTTTTAGAGTGGTTATGAATTAAGGTCTTTTATCCTTCGAAAACCATTATTCTCTAGTTATACTTATTAATTTATATTTATACTCTTCTTCGTTTTGGAGGTCTACATCCATTGTGTGGAGTTGGTGTTACATCCACTATTTCCATAACCTCAATACCTCCATTATGAATCGATCTAATAGCAGATTCTCTGCCATTACCTGGACCCTTGACTAAAACTTTAACCTTCCTTAATCCTGCTTCTTTTGCTGTTGTAATAGCGTCTTCTGCAGCCATTTGAGCAGCATATGGAGTGTTTTTCTTAGTTCCTCTAAATCCCATTTTACCAGCAGATGACCACGCAATAACATCTCCTTTTTTATTAGTTAGAGATATTATGATATTATTAAAAGATGCAACTATATGTGCTTCCCCTATTGCTTCAACTACTACTTTTCTTTTTTTAGATCCTTTTGCCATAATACTATACTATTTAGTTACCATTTTCTTGTTAGCAACTGTTTTTCTTTTACCTTTTCTAGTTCTAGAATTGTTTTTTGTTTTTTGTCCTCTAAGAGGTAAACCTATTCTATGTCTAATTCCTCTATAACATCCAATATCCATCAACCTTTTTACATTTAGTTGATTCTCTGATCTTAATTCTCCTTCTATTGTATAAGTTCCAATTGCTTCACGAATTTTACTTATATCTGAATCAGACCAATCAGAAACATTTTTTCCTTCATCTACTCCCGCAGCAGACAGAATTTTCTTTGCCCTACTTCTACCTATTCCGAAGATATAGGTTAATGATATAACTCCTCTTTTATTTTTTGGTATATCTATACCTGCTATTCTTGCCATAACTAACCTTGTCTTTGTTTAAATCTTGGATTCTTTTTGTTAATAACATAAAGTCTCCCTTTTCTTCGTACAATTTTACAATCTGCACTTCTTTTTTTTACTGAAGCTCTTACTTTCATCTTATTAAAATCTATAAGTTATACGAGCCTTTGTTAAATCATAAGGACTCATTTCTAATTTTACTTTATCTCCAGGCAATAATTTTATATAATGCATCCTCATTTTGCCAGAAATATGAGCTGTAACAACATGCCCATTTTCTAATTCAACTCTGAACATAGCATTCGATAATGCTTCAATTATTGTTCCTTCTTGTTCTATTGGTGCTTGTTTTGCCATAATTAAATTATATTGCTGGTTTTCTATCTCTTCCCGACTTCATTAAACCATCATAATGCTTATTTAAAAGATATGAATTTACTTGCTGCATTGTATCTATAGCTACTCCTACCATAATTAATAGAGAAGTACCTCCAAAGAACAATGCCCATCCAGGCTGAATATTCATAAATTTTACAACAACTGCAGGAAAAACTGAAATCAATGCTAAAAATATGGATCCAGGTAATGTAATCTGAGACATTATTCCATCCAGTAAATTCGAGGTGTCTGTACCAGGTCTAATCCCAGGAATAAATCCTCCACTTCTTTTAAGGTCATCAGCAATTTTATTAGTTGGCACTGTTATAGCTGTATAGAAAAATGTAAATACTATAATTAGTAAACCAAATACTATATTATACCAGAGACCAAATATATCTGAGAATTGAGTTACCATGAATTGACCTACAGAAGTATCCTTCATAAATCCAACTCCACCAATCATAGATGGAACAAACATAAGAGCCTGAGCAAAAATTATAGGCATTACTCCTGATGCATTTAATCTTAATGGTATATATTGCCTTGATCCAGCAACATTTCTTTCAAAACTACCAGATACATTTCTTCTAGCATATTGAACTGCAATCTTTCTTACTGCCATTACTAGCATAACAGATGCTAAAATAATGGCTATCCAAACAACAATCTCAACTGAAATCATTATAAGACCACCATTTGATTCAGTTACTCTAGAAACCCATTCTTGAACAAAAGCTTGAGGTAGTGTAGCAATAATACCTACCATAATCAGTAAAGAAATTCCGTTTCCTATTCCTTTATCAGTGATTTTTTCCCCCAACCACATTGCAAAAACACATCCCGTAACTAAGAGTACTATTGATGAAAAATAAAACATCCCTCCTTGACCCATTAAAAATGCTTCTCTAGGAATACCTAATGTTGGTAAAGCTACTAAATAACCAGGCGCTTGAATCAAACAAATTCCAATTGTTAACCATCTGGTTATTTGTGTTATCTTCTTTTGTCCACTAGCACCTTCTTTTTGAAGTTTTTGAAGGTAAGGAATTGCGATACCCATTAATTGCACAACAATTGAAGCAGATATATAAGGCATAATACCTAATGCAAATACAGAAGCATTTGCAAATGCTCCCCCAGTAAATGCATTTAATAGACCCAAAAGGCCCTGATCATCAAATGTTCCTGCTAATTGACCCAACTTACTCGCATCAATTCCAGGCAGAACTACCTGAGCACCAAATCTATATACAACTAACAGACCCATGGTTAGAATAATTCTATCCCTTAGTTCAGTTATTTTCCATATATTTTTTATGTGCTCTATTATCTTCATTTAATAAATTATATATTAATTGCCTCTCCTCCAGCAGCCTCAATAGCAGCCTTTGCAGATGCAGTAAATTTATGTGCACTAATTTTAAGTTTTGCTTTAAGTTCTCCTCTACCTAAAATTTTTACCAATTCATTTTTTCTAACCAATCTTAATTTTATCATAGAATCAAAATCTAAAGATCCCTTTACTTTTTTACTATCGACCATACTCTGAATAGTATCTAAATTTACTCCTTGATATTCTATTCTATTTATGTTATTAAAACCAAATTTAGGGACCCTTCTTTGAAGTGGCATTTGTCCACCTTCAAAACCTAATTTCCTTGAATAGCCTGATCTAGATTTAGCCCCTTTATGCCCTCTAGTAGATGTACCTCCCTTACCTGAGCCTTGGCCTCTACCTATTCTCTTGCTATTCTTATTTATCGATCCCTTTGCAGGTTTTAGATTACTTAATTCCATTTATAAATTCCTTAATTTATGAACCATTAACAACTACCAAATGATTAACCTTTTTTATCATTCCTAGAATATTAGGCGTATTTTCATGTTCTACAGTCATGCCTATCTTTCTTAAGCCTAAAGATTCTAATGTCTTTTTCTGCTTTCCTGTTCTATTAATAGAACTCCTTATTTGTGTTATCTTAATTTTAGCCATTATTATTTATCCCTTAAATAATTTTTCTAATGTAATTCCTCTATTATGTGCAATAGTATGAGCATTCTTTAGCCTTAATAAAGCATCAAAAGTAGCTTTTACCACATTATGTGGGTTTGAAGATCCTTGTGACTTTGAAAGAACATCATGAACTCCAACAGCTTCTAAAACTGTTCTTACAGCACCTCCTGCTATAACTCCAGTACCAGGTGCTGCGGGAATAATATTTACTCTTGCTCCACCATATTTGCCTTTTTGTTCGTGTGGCAACGTCCCCTTAACCAATGGTATTTTAACTAAATTCTTTTTTGCATCTTCAACTGCTTTTCCAATAGCACTAGAAACATCCTTAGATTTACCTAAGCCATAACCAACAACACCATTTTCATCTCCTACTACAACAATAGCAGAAAAACCAAAGTTTCTACCACCCTTAGTTACCTTAGTAACTCTTTGAACTCCAACCAAATTATCCTTTAGTTCTAGTCCTCCTGGTTTCACTTTTTCTACGCTTTTATACTTTTGGTACATAATATTAAAATTTTAATCCAACTTCTCTTGCCCCATCAGCTAAAGATTTTACTCTTCCGTGGTATAAATACCCTGATCTATCAAAAGATACTTCCTTTATCCCCTTCTCAATTGCTTTTTCTGCAATGTCTTTTCCTACCAAGGAAGCTAATTCAGTTTTATTAGCTTTAGCTTTATTAATATTCTTATCTCTTGAAGATGAAGCTACTATTATTTTTCCATTAGAATCATCAATTAATTGAGCATATATCTCCTTATTACTTCTAAAAACTGATAATCTTGGGTTAGTGCCAGTCCCTGAAATAATCTTTCTAATTCTATTTTTAATTCTAGTCCTTCTATCTCTTTTTGATAATCTCATATCTTTATTTATTATGCCGATTTACCAGCTTTTCTTCTTATATGTTCTCCAACATATTTAATACCCTTCCCCTTATATGGTTCTGGTTTTCTAAAGGATCGAATCTTAGCTGCTACCTGACCAACTAATTGTTTATCAAATGATGTTAATTTGATTATAGGATTTTGACCTTTCTCTGTAATAGTTTCAACTTTTATCTCTTGAGCTAAATCCATAACAATATTGTGTGAAAAACCAACTGCTAAATCTAGCTTTTGACCCTGAGCTTTAGCCCTGTAACCAACACCAACAAGTTCTAATTCCTTAGTCCATCCTTTTGATACACCAATAATCATATTATTTATTAAAGCTCTGTATAATCCATGCCTTGATTTATGATCCTTAGATTCAGAGACCCTTTCAACAGTAATAATACCATTATCAACCTTAATTAGTACACCTGAAAAATCTTGCTGAATTTCTCCTAGTTTACCTTTCACAGTAATAACATTATCAGTAACATCAACTGTTACATCTTCAGGAACTGAAACTGGATTATTTCCTACTCTTGACATTTTATATATATTTTAATGTACATAACAAATTAATTCTCCACCAACATTTTCCCTCTCGGCTTGCTTTGCAGTCATAACTCCTTTTGAAGTAGATACAATTGCTATCCCTAAGCCATTTAAAATCCTTGGCAAATCACTCGAATTAGAATATTTTCTTAATCCAGGTGTACTTATTCTTTGAATCTCGTTAATTACAGATTCATTATTATCATTAGTATATTTTAAAGCTATCTTAATAACTTCTTGAATTTTAGATTCTTCAAACTTGTAGCTTAGAATATAACCTTGATCAAATAATATTTTAGTTATTTCCTTTTTCAAATTCGATGCAGGTATAGAAACCACTTTTTTATTGGCTCTTATTGCATTTCTAATTCTTGTTAAATAATCCGCTATAGGATCTGTATTCATTTTCTTAAATTTATATTATTACCAACTAGCTTTTTTAACTCCAGGTATTAAACCTTTATTAGCCATTTCACGAAATAAAACTCTTGAAATTCCAAAATTTCTCATATAGCCTTTTGGTCTACCTGTTAATTTACATCTATTATGCATTCTGATTGGAGATGCATTTCTTGGAAGCTTTTGCAATCCTACAAAATCACCTGCCTCCTTTAAGGCTTTCCTTTTAGCTGCATATTTTGCTACAGTTCTAGCCCTTTTAACTTCACGAGCTTTCATTGATTCTTTAGCCATATTTTATTTTTTATTTCTTTTTTTACTAATATTATCCTTATTTGACA
>CAZBCJ010000056.1:0-7436 GCA_964490545.1 uncultured Flavobacteriaceae bacterium
ATAAAAACATCAAAAATATTAGATATTATTTTAACAAAAAGAGGCGCTGGTAGTCAAAGTGAAACTGAACTTGCAGGATTCCCTCACCATTCTTTAAATAACTATTTGCCAAAATTAGTTAAGGCAGGCAATAGGGTTGCTATATGTGATCAGCTTGAAGATCCTAAACTCACAAAAACTATTGTCAGGCGAGGAGTAACTGAGTTGGTAACACCTGGATTAGCAACAATTGATGGGGTATTAAATCCAAAGACAAATAATTTTCTAGCATCTGTATATCTTGGCAATAATATAGGTGTGTCTTTTTTAGATATATCTACAGGAGAATTTCTAATTGCTGAGGGTTCAATTGATTATATACAAAAATTATTGGAAAACTTTGATCCTAGTGAGATACTTATTTCAAAACAGAAGAAATTAAATTTTTTATCAAAATTCAAGAATACCTTTCAATTGTTTTTTCTAGAGGATTGGGTATATCAATATGATTTTGCAATAGAATCTCTGTGTAATCATTTCAATACAAAATCATTAAAAGGCTTTGGTGTAGAAAAATTAAAAGATGGACTTGTCTCTGCTGGAGCCATAATGCATTATTTGAACGAGACTCAGCACCAGAAAATCAATCATATTACTTCTATAAACAGAATTCCAAAGGATGATTATATATGGATGGATGGATTTACAATTAAAAATTTAGAAATTTTCCATTCATTCTCTAGGGAAGGTAAAAGTTTAATCGATGTAATTGATAAAACTATTTCTCCTATGGGAGGTAGGCTTCTTAAGAGATGGGTCGCTTTACCATCCAAGAATATTAAATTAATTCGAAATAGACACTTGACGGTTAAATATTTATTAGAGAATGAAACGTCATTAAGTAGTATACAAGGAAATATTAAGGAAATAGGAGATTTAGAGAGATTAATTTCAAAGGTTGCTACAGGGAAAATAAATCCAAGAGAAGTTGTTCAATTAAAAAATTCGCTAGCGGCAGTAGAGCCTATTAAAAAAGTATTAAAAAAATCAAAAGCGAAATCTTTAAAGCAACTATCAAATTCTTTGGATAATTGTAATCAATTAAGAAAACTTATTGAAAAGACATTAAATGAAGAAGCCCCAGTCAGTATTTTAAAAGGAAATTCTATTTCTTCAAATTTTTCTAAAGAATTAGAAAATTTGCGTGGTATAGCCTTTTCAAGTAAGGATTTTTTAGATAAAATGTTGCAAGAGCAAAGCGAAATTACAGGAATACCTTCATTAAAGATTTCTTCTAATAATGTTTTTGGTTATTACATTGAAGTTAGAAATACTCATAAGGATAAAGTCCCAGAAGAGTGGATAAGAAAACAAACTTTAGTTAATGCTGAGCGTTATATAACTGATGAGTTAAAAGAATATGAATCTAAAATTTTGGGTGCAGAGGAAGGAATATTAGAACTTGAAATAGAGATTTTTCAGCAACTGATTAGTAATATGTACAAGTATATTAAGACAGTTCAAAATAATGCATTAATCATTTCTCAACTAGATTGTTTCTCATCATTTGCTCAAACTGCTAAGGAAAACAATTATTGCATGCCAGAGTTAGATGAATCATATGAGATAAATATATCTCAGGGAAGACATGCAGTTATAGAAAAACAGTTAGCTGCTGAAAACCCTTATGTGGCAAACGATTTATTTTTAGATAGAGAAAAGCAGCAGATAATTATGATAACAGGTCCAAATATGTCTGGAAAATCGGCTCTTTTAAGACAAACCGCACTTATAATTATTATGGCTCAGATTGGATCTTTTGTTCCTGCAGAAAATTTAAAAATGGGAATAGTTGACAAAATTTTTACTAGGGTTGGAGCTAGTGATAATATATCTATGGGAGAATCTACTTTTATGGTAGAGATGAATGAGGCAGCTACAATTCTTAATAATATTTCTGATAGAAGTCTAATACTTCTTGATGAAATTGGAAGAGGAACAAGCACTTATGACGGGATCTCGATTGCATGGGCGATTAGTGAATTTATACATAACCATTCAACAAGAGCTAAAACTCTTTTTGCAACTCACTATCATGAGCTTAATGAAATGACTTTATCATATGATAGAATTAAAAACTATAATGTTTCAATAAAAGAAGAAGAAAATGATGTTTTATTTTTGAGAAAGTTAATTCCTGGAGGAAGTCAGCATAGTTTTGGAATTCATGTTGCAAAAATGGCTGGAATGCCAAGAAAAGTTTTAAATAAGGCTAATTCTATATTGAAAAAACTAGAAAAGTCACATTCTAACGAACAGCTTAATAAAGAAATAAAATCAATTAAGGATGATATTCAATTAGAATTTTTTAAACTAGATGATCCAGCTTTAGAGGAGATAAAAGAGGAGTTGTTAGGGATTGATATTAATACAATGACTCCTATGGATGCATTATTAAAATTAAGTGAAATAAAAAGGAAAATTACAGATTCACAAGACTAGAAAAATACAATCGTTTTTTTAAAATTCCCTTTGCTTTTACCTAAATTGTTATAAATTTGCATCCGCACTAATATAGTGTACGTTCATTTAAATAGTGCGAAAGTAGCTCAGGGGTAGAGCATCACCTTGCCAAGGTGAGGGTCGCGGGTTCAAATCCCGTCTTTCGCTCCAGAAGATATTATATAGCATAATGCTGAAGTGGTGGAATTGGTAGACACGTTGGACTTAAAATCCAATGGATAGTAATATCCGTGCGGGTTCAAGTCCCGCCTTCAGTACAAAGGAGGGTTAATCATTAGATTAGCCCTTTTTTTATTGCTTTTATATTTATTATTTTTTAATAAGTTTTTGAGTATATGAATTATTGATTTGCATAAAATATATGCCAGCATTTAATTTGGATATATTTAATTCTTGTGAAGAATAATTATTATGCTCAACAACTATTCGCCCCTTAATATCATATATGATTAAATCAAATGGTTCACTATAATTATTAAATAAAATTATTCCCTCTGTTGGGTTTGGATAAAAATTTAGTTTGTTTTGATCAACGGAATTCAACCCTAGTACAGCATCAGTTATCTTGTAAATACCACCATATATAGAAGCTATATATAGCTCTCCATCTATATCCTCTCCAAAAGTTACCCATGCTCCAGTTGCATTTGGACTATCTAAATACATATCCCAGGAATCTGAAGAGGAATTATATGAAAGCATTCCAATTTCTTGACTGCAATAATCGGCAAAAAAATACACCCCATTTATTTCACTAATTTGACTTCCCCTATAAATATATCCTCCAGTTATTGAACATTTATAAAATCCGCTATTGTTATGCGAATATTCGCCAACAGGAAAGGTCAATCCACTTGCATCTGGACAATTAGAACTTGTGTTAAATGTGTGATTTCCCTCATAACATCTCCAGCCGTAGTTTAATCCTCCAGGATCATTTGTAACTAAGTTAATTTCCTCCCATGTATATTGTCCTACATCAGCAATCCATAAATCTCCATTAGTATCAAAGGAGAATTTCCAAGGATTTCTTAGACCACTTGCCCATATTTCATCTCCATATGGATTATCATTTGGGATAGCATATGGATCTCCATTATCAACATCTATTCTAAGCATTTTTCCTAAAAGAGAATTTAGGTTTTGAGAATAATTTTGAGGATCACCACCACTTCCTCCATCTCCCATACCTATATACAAATATCCGTCAGGGCCAAAATTAATACAACCGCCATTATGGTTACTATATGGCTGATCAATAGTTAAAAGTATTGTTTCATTGGTATTTGCTATATCAGGGTCTGAACTTACACTATACTTGGCAATAACTGTATCACCGCTGTTATTTGTATAGTTAACAAAGAAATATGGAGTTGAAGGATAATTTGGATGAAATGCTAATCCAAGCAACCCACGTTCACTAGCATTAGTAGAAACCTCATCTCTAATATCTAAAAAGGGAGTTGAATTAACTGTGCCGTTTGAATTTAATATTTTTATTTCTCCAGGTTGCTCAACAATAAATAGTCTATCATCCCCTGCATGTTTAATTTCAACGGGATCATCAAATGATGGCCCAAAACTCTCTAGAGTAACGTTTTGAGAATAAATATTATTAAATAATAATAGTATGCAAAGAATTAAAATTTTTCTCATTTTTTAAATTTATAAATAGTTCATAATTTTTTTTGTTGCCCCTTTATTTTCTAAAATAAAATTAGAATTTATTAACCCAATTTCATTAGCTGCCAATTTATTTTCAGCCAAATTATCGACATGATCTTTAAATTCATGATCATTTTTAATACTAAACATTCCTCCACGACTTATCATTTGTTTAGCTTCTGAGAATGTAGAGAAGTTCTTGCCAATTATAATTGGAATTCCAAATGCTGCAGCCTCTAATGTGTTATGTAAACCAGAAGTTCCCATTCCACCACCAATATATGCCATGTCTGCATATTTATATAATCTTGCCAGGATTCCAACATTATCAATTATAAGCACATTGCTATTATTATTCTTTTTAGAAAACTCTGAATATAATTTTGAAGGCTGTGATATTGAATCCCTTAACTTACTGATTTTTTCTTTATTTATTTCATGTGGAACAAGAATGAACTTAAGATCTTGTTTACATGTATTAATATAATTAACTAATATTTTTTCATCTTCCTCCCAGATACTTCCAGCAACTAGGCATAATTTATTTCCTTTAAATTCTTCCATGAGCTCTATAGATTCATCTTGATTCATTATCTCATATGCTCTATCAAATCGAGTGTCTCCGCATAGATATGTATTATTATGTCCAAGGTTTTGTATTATATGTTTTGATTCTTCATTTTGGACTAAAACATAATCAAATTTTAAAATGCTATTAGCTAATAAGTTAAAAGGCCATGAAAATTTGAGTTGTCCCTCTCTAAATACACCGCATATCAAGGCAGACTTAATATTATATTTTTTAATATATTTTATGTAGTTTGGCCAGATTTCATTTTTTACAAAAACTACTAGTTTTGGTTTTATGGTAGTTATAAATTTTTTAGCATTTCTATTTGAATCAATGGGAAGATAAATGACCAAATCTGCAATGCTAGAGGTTTTTTTTACTTCATACCCTGAAGGAGATAGGAAGGTTAATATAATTTTATGATCATTATATTTTTCTTTAAGACATTTAAATACTGGAACCCCTTGCTCATATTCACCCAAGGATGAACAATGTGCCCAAATGATCTTATCATTTTCATTAACTAAAGATTGAATTTTATTAAAGGACTCCTTTCTTCCAATTACTCCAAGTCTAATCTTTCTGTTAAATCTAGATAAGATCCTAATAAGGATTTCTGTTATGTTAACTAATAAATTATAAATAATCTTAATAATATTTTCAGCTAAAGTACATTACTTAATATAAATATTTAATTTTTATATTAAAATAATCATCTAAAATAAATTCCTATATTAGTCAATTCATACTAATTAAAAAAAATAAAAATGACAAGGATTGCAACCATATGTTTAGCTTTATTTACCACAGTTTTATTTTCTCAAAATACATATATTCAATGCGGTAAGTTAATTGATACAAAGAAAGGAAAAGTCTATAGCAACAATACAATTATAGTATCTAAGGATAGAATTGTTGAAATTAAAAATGGTCATGTAACTTCAAATGACTCAGGGGATACGACAATTGATTTAACAAATGCTACAATAATGCCTGGATTTATAGATCTGCATGTGCATATTGAAAGTGAGTATAACCCTCAAAAATATTTAAATGCGTTTACTCTAAATGATGCTGATCTTGCTTTTAATTCACTTGAATATGCAAAGATTACATTAATGTCAGGGTTTACAACAGTAAGAGATTTGGGAGGATCAGGTGTAAATATATCATTAAGAAATGCAATTGAAAAGGGGAAGGTTGTTGGTCCAAGAATTTTTACTGCAGGTAAAGGAATAGGAACAACAGGAGGTCATGCAGATCCAACAAATGGAAGAAAAAAATCGATGCAAGGTGATCCTGGCCCAAGGGAAGGCGTAATCAACAGTGTTGATGATGCTAAAAAAGCTGTAAGACAACGCTATAAGGATGGATCAGATAATATTAAAATCACTGCTACAGGTGGAGTGATGAGTATAGCAAAAAATGGACAAAACCCTCAATTTACATTAGAAGAAATTAAATCAATATGTGATACAGCCAAGGATTATGGTATGATAATCGCAGCTCATGCTCATGGAGATGAAGGCATTAGAAGAGCAATAATTGGAGGCGTAACAACTATTGAGCATGGAACATTAATGAGTGAAAATAGTATGGAATTAATGAAGCAGTATGGAACTTACTTTGTGCCTACAATTACTGCTGGAAAGGAAGTTGCAGAAAAAGCAAAAATACCAGGATATTATGATGAGCTCGTAGTCCCAAAAGCATTAGCTATTGGCCCTCAAATTCAGTCTACATTTAAGAAGGCATATGCAAAAGGAGTTAAAATAGCATTTGGTTCAGATGCAGGTGTTTTCCCTCATGGTAACAATGCTAAGGAATTTAGATATATGAATGAGGTTGGCATGCCTGTTATGGAATGTCTACAGTCGGCAACTGTTACTAATGCTAGTATTCTAGGCTATGCTGAAGAATTAGGTCAAATAAGTCCAGGATTTATTGCTGATATTGTTGCAACAAATGATGACCCAACAGAGAATGTTTCAACATTGGAAAATGTAATATTTGTAATGAAAAATGGAATAGTATATAAGGACTAATCTATTTACTCTTAAAACTCATTAGTAAGATAAGTATCATTCCTGTAGTTACTGACAAATCAGCTATATTAAAAATACCCGTTTTAAAGATTCCGCCAAGGTCAATAAAAAGGAAATCAGTAACGGATCCATAGATAATTCTATCAAAAATATTGCCCATCCCTCCTCCAATAATAAAGCAAAAACCAATTAATGAAATTTTATCAATTTGTTTATCTCTATAAACATAAATCATTATGCATATTAATACGATTACTGGAAGGATAATTAAAAAAATTGTTTTTACAAAAGGTGAAAAATCACTTCCCATTCCTAAAAAGGCACCACTGTTTTCAACATTTGTTAAAATAAAGTAATCTCCTATTAATTTTATCTCAGAATATTGATCAACATTCTGACGAATTAAAAATTTACTGAGTTGATCCAATAAGAGACTTACAGCAATAAGAATAGTAATTGAAATATTTCTGTTTTTCCCTATCATAATTAACTTGAAAATGAAGATGCCTCTACATTACCATTGATTTTACGTGTTAATCCTTGCAATACTTTCCCTGGCCCCAGCTCAATAAAATTCGTTGCACCATCAGCTGCCATTTTTTGAATTGACTGTGTCCATTTTACAGGAGATGTTAATTGAGCTATTAAATTTT
>CAZBCJ010000057.1:0-7397 GCA_964490545.1 uncultured Flavobacteriaceae bacterium
AAGCTGTTTCAGCAATATCAGAATTTGCAATTGAACTGGGTATAAATATTCCAACAGGAAAAGACTCACTTTCTATGACTCAAAAATACAATGACAGAGAAGTATCGGCCCCTGGAACTGTAATTATTAGTGCAGTCGGACATTGTAATGATATAAATAGAGTTGTTGAACCAGTTTTTAATTCCAGATTTGATAGTATATACTATATTAATTTATCCTGTGATGATTATAAGTTAGGAGGAAGTTCATTTGCACAAACATTGGGGGAAATTGGCAAAAAAACTCCAACTACAAAAGATTCAAATTTTGTAGTAAATGTATTCAACACTATTCAGGACCTTATTAGAAAAGATTTAATTATTGCTGGTCATGATGTAAGTTCAGGTGGTTTAATAACTACTATTATGGAGATGTGTTTCGCTGATAATAATATTGCTGCAAATATTGATCTTACATCAATAGGTGAAAAAGATTCAATAAAATTACTTTTTTCAGAAAACCCTGGTATAGTTGTTCAGTCAAAGGATAAGTCAATAGAAGAAATTTTATATAATAAAGGAATTGATTATTACAAAATTGGCAGCGTAACTACAGCAAGAAATTTATTACTTAAAAATCATTCTGACTCATATGAAATAAATATAGAAGAATATAGAGATTATTGGTTTAAAACTTCAATGCTTCTTGACAAAAAACAAACTGCTAATAATCTTTCAAAAATAAGATATACTAATTATAAAAAACAAGCATTAAATTTTAAATTTCCAACAGATTTTACTGGGAAAATACCTATGCTTTCTGAAATGGAATACAGGCCTAAAGCTGCCGTAATAAGAGAGAAAGGAAGTAATAGTGAACGCGAATTAGCTAATGCATTATTTTTAGCAGGGTTCCAAGTTAAAGATATTCATATGACTGATCTCATTACGGGAAGAGAAAATTTAGAAGATGTACAATTTATAGGAACAGTTGGAGGTTTTTCTAACTCCGATGTCCTAGGTTCTGCAAAAGGTTGGGCAGGAGCATTTCTATACAATGAAAAAGCAAAGGAATCAATTAATAATTTTATTTCTAGAAAAGACACCTTATCAATAGGTATATGTAATGGCTGTCAACTTTTTATGGAATTAGAAGTTGTTAATCCAGATCATGAAATTCATGGAAAAATGACTTTTAATGATTCAAATAAACATGAAAGTGGATTTACCTCTGTCAATATTCAAAAAAATAATTCGATAATGATGTCATCATTAGAGAATTGTAATTTAGGTGTATGGATAAGTCATGGTGAAGGAAAATTTAACCTTCCCTATTCCGAAGATAAATACAATATAATTGCTAAATACACCTATGAAAGCTATCCATCAAATCCTAATGGATCAGATTTTAATATTGCTATGATGTCTAGTTCTGATGGGAGACATTTGGTTACAATGCCACATATAGAAAGATCCCTTTTTCAATGGAACTGGGCATATTATATAAGGGAGAGAAATGATAAAGTTTCCCCATGGATTCAGGCCTTTATTAATGCTAGAGATTGGATTATAACTTATAATTCAAAAAAATAATGGAATAATCTTTGATTATAATATATTTGTAATTGATTAAAATCATATGAAAAGGGTAATATTTCTATTAATTTTTGTTTTTCAATTTAGCTTTGTTAATTCACAAGAAAATGAATTATTTCATAGAGTTAAAATAAATTACAATTCCTCAGAAAATTTTGAAAAACTACTAAATTCTGGTATTGCATTAGATCATGGAATTCATAAGAAAAATGATTACTTTGAGTCTGATTTCTCTGAATCTGAAATACAAATAATAAAAAATTTCAACATTGATTATCATATTTTAATTTATGATGTAATCTCTTATTATAAGAATAGAAATAATCCAGATCACAAAGATTATGTATCTAAATCAAATTCTAAAAATATTACATGTGATCAGTCAAACATAAATAACTATCAAACTCCTGCAAATTTTGACATCAAAGATGGTAATGATTTTGGAGGTTTCTATACTTATAGCGAAATGTTAGATGAGTTAGATCAGATGCATCAACTATATCCCAATCTTATTTCTGCAAGATCAGATATTAAAGATCCTACTACAGATGAAAACCCTCATATACATGAAACATATGAGGGAAGATTCCTTCAGTGGGTTAAAATTTCAGATAATCCAAATGAGAATGAAAATGAGCCTCAAATTCTATATACTGCAATACATCATGCAAGAGAACCTGGATCATTGCAGCAATTAATTTTCTTTATGTGGTATCTTCTTGAAAACTACGATCAAGATGACATAATTAAGGAAATACTAGATAACACAGAATTATATTTTGTTCCATGTGTAAATCCTGACGGCTACATCTTTAATGAAACTAATAATCCTCAAGGGGGTGGTATGTGGAGAAAAAATAGATATAATAACCATGGTGTTGATAATAATAGAAATTATTCATATATAGATGATAATGGAAATGAAGTTTGGAATACCTCAGGTACATCTGGTAATCAAAATGGAAGCACTTATGCTGGTGATGGCCCTTTTTCAGAATCTGAAAATAAAGCTATGAGATATTTTGTAGAAAACCATGATTTTGTCATTGCTTTGAATAATCATACTTACAGCAATCTTCTACTCTATCCTTATGGGTATGATTATAATCAATATACTGAAGACAATGATATTTTTGAGCTTATTTCTGAAGAACTAGTAAAAGAAAATGGATATGATAACATCATTAGCGCAGATCTTTATCCAGCTGCTGGTGATAGTGACGATTTTATGTATGGAATGTTAGAAACAGAATTAGGGGGAACTAGAAACAAAATATTTGCTATGACCCCAGAAATTGGATCTTCTTTTTGGCCTGCAGCAACTACTATTGAAGATCTTTGTAAAGAGATGGTGTATCATAATTTAACAGCAGCCCAAATGGTAAATAACTATGCCACGCTAAAAGATATAACAACCTCAAATTTTATTAGCTCTTCATCCTATTCAACTAGTTATGAAATTCAGAGACTTGGAATAGGTGGCCAAGGAGATTTTAATGTTTCATTTACACCTATATCTGATAATATTACATCTGTAACAGATACTAATAATCACAATCAAATGAGCTTAGGAGAAGTCATCGTAGATGATTTTACAATTGAGTTAAGTAGTGAAATTCAAGATGGAGATATAGTTTCCTATACGTTGGTTCTTAATAATGGGTTCTTTAACAAAGAATATATTATAAATAAAATTTATGGTGACCCAACAATTGTTTTTGAAGATGAAAGTAGTATGATTCAAGACTATTGGGAATCTAATTCATGGAACATAACATATGAAGACTATACTTCTCCAGACACATCGATAACAGATTCTCCAAATGGTAATTACAGCAATAATGAATATTCTGTAATTGAATTATCAAATTCAATAAATCTATCAGAAGCTTCATATGCAGAATTAAGCTTTAATGCAAAATGGCACACGGAAAGTGGTTATGACTATGTTCAAGTAGAAATTTCAGTGGATAATGGTCAAAGCTGGACTCCTCAGTGCGGTAAATACACAAAAACTGGAAGTGATAGTCATGAAAACGCAATGGATGAGCCTTTATATGATGGTCTTCAAGAATCATGGGTTAATGAAACTATATCCTTATCTGACTATTTAGATAATGAAATTCTAATCAGATTTAAATTAGTTTCAGATAATTGGCAAAGAAGAGATGGTTTTTATTTTGATGATCTAAAAGTAAAAATTCTAAGTAATAATTTAGATTTAATCGATATTGATTTAGATAACATAAATGCATATCCAAATCCAGTTAGTGACATACTCTATATAAATACAAATCTAAATTATTATAATATTTCCATTTATAATATGCTTGGTAAACAGATTTATAGAACCGCCGATAACAGCGGCAATACTGTAATTAACTTGTCTTTATTTCCTCATGGAGTTTTCTTGCTTAAACTCAATAATGGAAAAAAAATTAAAACTTTTAAGATAATTAAAAATTAATTTTTGAACTATACAATGCGTGCATAGTAATTAATTTATTATATTGTCTTTTATAAACCTAAAAAATGAAAGACAATAAAACCAGGTTTGATCCCGTTGAGTATAGCCTTAGAACTTCATGGCAGTCTATAAAAAAAATGTATAATGAAGAAGCAAAAAATTATGGAGGCACACATTCAATTGGCTTTGCTCTTTTAAGTATTCATCCAAAAAAAGGAACATCATCAACATCAATAGGACCGATTATGGGACTTGAAGCAAACAGCCTGTCTAGGTTGTTAAAAACAATGGAAATAAATAAATTGATAATCAGGAAACCTAATCCAAATGATGGAAGAGGGATTATAATTTTACTTACAAAGGAAGGTTTAAAGAAAAGAGATATTACAAAAAATAAAGTAATAAAATTTAATAGACTAATTGAAAATAATATTTCAAAAAAAGATTTGACTGTGTTTTTAAAAACCACTAATAAAATCAAAAATTTAATTTCTGAAAACAATATATTTTAAAAAAAATAAATGAATAGAAAAATTAATAAAGTAGCTGTTATTGGGTCTGGAATTATGGGAAGTGGTATTGCATGTCATTTTGCCAATATTGGAATAGAAGTATTATTGTTAGATATAGTGCCAAATAAACTTTCAGATGTAGAAATTAAAAAAAATCTTAGTCTAGAGGATAATACCGTTAGAAATAGAATTGTTACTGAATCACTAGCGAAAGCAATAAAATCAAAACCTTCTCCCCTATACCATAAGAATTTTAAAAATAGAATAACAACTGGAAATTTGACTGATGATCTAGAAAAAATAGCTGATTCTGACTGGATTATTGAAGTAGTAATTGAAAATCTTGAAATTAAAAATCAGGTTTTTAAAGAAATTGAAAAATATAGGAAGGATGGTACTATTATTACTTCAAATACTTCTGGAATTCCTATAAAATTCATGAGTAGCGATCGATCTGAAGATTTTCAACAACACTTTGCTGTTACGCATTTTTTTAATCCCCCTAGATATTTAAAATTATTTGAAATTGTTCCTGGTCCAAATTGCAAGGATGAAGTTGTAGAATTTCTAAATATGTTTGGAGAAAAATTCTTAGGTAAAACATCCGTTATAGCTAAGGATACACCTGGATTTATTGGAAATAGAATAGGAAATTTTGGTATACAAGATCTTTTCCATAATATGAAGGAATTCGATATTTCAATAGAAGATCTAGATACTTTAACTGGTCCACTTATTGGAAGACCTAAATCTGCTACTTTTAGGACAGCAGATCTTGTTGGAATTGACACTTTATATAGAGTAAGTAATGGAATATATGAAAATTGCCCTGATGATGAATGTAGAGATGTATTTGTAACTCCAGATTTTATAAAAGACATGTTAGAAAAAACTTGGCTTGGTGATAAAACAGGTCAAGGTTTCTATAAAAAAACAAGAGATAAAAATGGGAAAAGGGAGATTCTTGTTCTAGATTTTGAATCAATGGAGTATAGAAAAATGAATAAAACAAGATTTGATATTGTTGGAAAGGCTAAAAAAATAGAAAATACAATAGATAGGTTTAATGTTTTAATTAATGGAGATGATAAAGTAAGTAAATTTTATAGAAAAACATTAGCTGGAATGTTTTCATATGCTCAAAATAGAATTCCAGAAATATCAGACAATATATATAGTATTGATGATGCTGTAAAAGCAGGTTTTGGTTGGGAAAACGGTCCATTTGAAGTATGGGACGCAGTTGGAATTGAAGAAGGTATTAAACTTATGGAATCATATGGTAAAAAACCTGCAAAATGGATAGAAGAATTAGTGATTTCAGATACTAAAAGCTTCTACTCTATTAATAATGGGTTCACTTATTATTATGATATATCTGAAAAGAAACATCTGATCAAACCTGGTCAAGAATCATTTATAATTCTAGATAATATTAGAAAAACTAATCTTGTTTGGGAGAATGAAGAATTTGTTGTAGAAGATTTAGGTGATGGTATTCTAAATGCTGAGTTTAGATCTAAAATGAATTCAATAGGAGAAAATGTTCTATTAGGTCTAAATAAAGCAATTGACATAGCTGAGGAGAATTTTCAAGGACTTGTTGTTGGAAATCAAGCTCCTTATTTTTCTGCAGGTGCAAATCTATCAATGATACTTATGGCAGCAGCAGAACAAGAATATGATCAAATAAATTCTACTATCAAAAAATTTCAAGATATAGTCATGCGTTTACGATACTGCAATATTCCTACAATTGCATCAGTCCAAGGAATGACACTAGCAGGTGGGTGTGAAGTCGCAATGCACTGTGATAAAATAGTTGCAAATGCTGAAACATATACTGGTCTAGTAGAAGTTGGTGTTGGAATAATTCCTGCTGGTGGCGGAACAAAAGAAATGACATTAAGAGCTTCTAATAAGTATAATAAAAATGATGTA
This sequence comes from uncultured Flavobacteriaceae bacterium, assembly GCA_964490545.1. Taxonomy (GTDB): domain Bacteria; phylum Bacteroidota; class Bacteroidia; order Flavobacteriales; family Flavobacteriaceae. The sequence continues at coordinate 6,495 of CAZBCJ010000057.1, forward strand.
GAATTAAATGTTCTCCAGGAGAATTTTCTGACAATTGGAATGGCTAAAGTATCTACATCTGCATATGAGGCTTATGACTTAGGAATATTAATTAAGGGTAAGGATATAATTGTAATGAATAATAAAAGTCAAATTGCAATAGCAAAAAGTCATGCAAAAATTATGGCTGAAACAGGATATATTCCCCCTTTAAGAGAAAGAAACATAAAAGTGCTTGGGAAGCAAGCTTTAGGAATGTTTCTTGTTGGAACACATTCAATGAAATCGGCAAATTATATAAGTGAATTTGATAAAAAAATTGCTAATAAATTAGCATATGTTATGTCAGGAGGGGACTTATCAGAATCAACAATGGTGTCTGAACAATATCTGTTAGAACTTGAAAGAGAAGCATTTCTTAGTCTTTGTGGAGAAAGAAAAACATTAGAAAGAATTCAACACTTGTTAACTAAGTGTTAACCCTTAAGAAATTGAAACAAAAATGATTACTGCATACATTATTTCTTCTTACTGAACTGCAGTCGGCAAAGCACCCAGAGGACTTCTTAGATTTAAGAGGCCAGATGAATTAGCTGCAGAGACCATTGAATATATGGTAAATAAAATTCCTGCTCTTGATAAATCCAGGATTGATGATGTAATTGTTGGTAATGCAACTCCTGAAGCAGAACAAGGATTAAATATTGCTAGACTGATCTCATTAATGGGATTAAAAACAGATGATGTTGCCGGAGTTACTGTAAATAGATACTGTGCTTCTGGCCTTGAAACTATAGCTATGGCAACAGCTAAGATTCAATCAGGGATGTCAAACTGTATTATAGCGGGTGGCGTTGAAAGCATGAGTTTAATACCAATGGGAGGATACAAACCTATTCCAGATTATAAAATAGTAAGTCAAGG
>CAZBCJ010000058.1:0-286 GCA_964490545.1 uncultured Flavobacteriaceae bacterium
GGTTTCTGATATCTAGGTTCTCCATTTAAAGTTGGGAGAAGCCAGTTATTATCTTCAACCATCTCTTTTGCAGCTTGAAAATTTCTAGCTTCCATAATTCCAACCTCTATTAAATTAAATGTAGAAATTGAATATATTAATAGAATTAAAATAATTAGCAAGAAATAATATTTCTTTAAAAAACTCACTGCTTCTTTTTGTTAATATATATAAAATAAATTTCAATCTCCATAAAAAAACAATATATTACCCTTACTGATTATGAAAAAAATTATTTCAATTATTT
>CAZBCJ010000058.1:296-7353 GCA_964490545.1 uncultured Flavobacteriaceae bacterium
ATTTTATCTTTTTCTTGTTCTGACCAAGAAAAAATGAACCCAAATATTATAGTTATAGTAAGTGATGATCAAGGTTATGCTGATGTTGGTTTTCATGGAAGTAAAGAAATCAGAACTCCTAATATTGATAGAATTGCTAATAATGGAGTGATATTTTCAGATGGATATGTTTCCTATGCGGTATGTTCACCAAGTAGAGCTGGACTGATAACTGGCAGATATCAAAATAGATTTGGTTATAGTAGAAATATTTTATTAACCCCTAAAGATTCAACTATGGGACTTCCTCTGTCTGAACAGACACTTCCTGATGTTCTTAAGCAAGCTAATTATAGGACAAAAGCTATTGGAAAATGGCATCTAGGGGCTCATGAATCTTTACTCCCTCAAAGAAGGGGTTTTGATGAGTTTTATGGTTTTATTATTGGTGGTCATAAATATTTCCCTGAAGACTTAACACTAAATGACTTAACTGAAGCTAGATCTCAATGGGATGGTTATTTAACTAAAATTTTTGATAATGGCAAGAGGGTTGATATATCTAAATATCTTACTGAAGAATTATCAGATAATGCAGTAAAATTTATTGATGAAAATTCTAAAAATCCATTTTTTTTATACCTTTCTTATAATGCACCTCATACACCCTTGCAAGCTACCGAAAAGGATCTAGACAGAAATATGCATATTGATGGAGAGAAGAGAAGAACATATGCAGCAATGGTTACATCACTAGATGATGGTGTTGGCTTAATTCTAGATAAGCTTGTAGAAAAAAATATATCTGATAATACAATAGTTGTTTTCTTTTCAGATAATGGTGGTGTGGAATGGTATAATCACTCAGATAATGGAATTTTAAGAGGTGGAAAAGGTGAATTTTTTGAAGGAGGAATACGTGTGCCATTTGTTATGCAGTGGCCAAATGTAATTCCTGCCGGATTAACTTATGACAAACCAATTATTGCACTAGATATTTTTGCAACTGCAGCATCTGTTGCTAATGCTGAAAAATATATTGATGGAGATATAGACGGGGTTAACCTAATACCTTACATTTTAGGACAGAAAGATGGTCTGCCACATAAATTTCTTTACTGGCAGAACAGGGATAAAGACATTAATGTGATAAGAGGAGAAAGATATAAGTACCTTAGAATGGGTGATGAAGAGTTTATTTTTGATTTAAAGAACGATATTAGTGAGGAAAATAATATAATTGATATTTCACCAGAAATTTATGATGATTATAAATTCAGATTCAAAGAGTGGGATAAGGAGATGATTGATCCTATTTTTCTAGATTTAGGTAGTGGAAAACAATACAATAAACTTCATCCTGACAGATGGTATAACGCTAGTTCAAAGAAACAGTAATAGGCCATCCCTTAAATTGTTTTGGATTATTTAATCTGACGTCCTCATATCTTGGCCAACATTCGAAAGTTACATCTTTTCTTTCCTTATTAAACTTTATTATTCCATATCCAGCTCCATTAGAATTGGTATCAGGATTGGCATATGCATGCATCGTAATTTTATTATCAAATCCATCCTTATACCTTCCTGTCCATGGTAAAATATCATTAGGATTATCACCAATTTCTTCATTTTCTGGCCACCACCATCTACTGTAGTAGTTATTTACAATGGCTGGAACAACAAAAGCCCATGGACCATCTTCATAATCATCAATTCCATGGTGGATTACAGTGGCAATATGTTGATCACCACCGATATGAATAGCATTTGCATCCTTAATAAGCTTTAATGCTTTATTCCTACCACTTTGTGGCCATCCATTTGAATCTAGGTCAGCATGAAGTCTATTCTCTTCACTTCCGTGGAGGTGAGCTCCTCCACAGAAACCAGTCTGAGACAAAACTGCTTTCATTGCTGAATTGTTTTTACCCCATTTACTAAGAAACTTGAGTTGCCTATCACCAAGTAAGGTTAACCCGTCCATATCAATTGATTTTGGATCATAATCAGGGTTTCTTATGTGATCTGGTCTTGGTCCTTGTTGAGGTATTTTTCCTTTAGGTCCAGATTTAAACTTTCTATCTTCAATGATTGCAAAATCTATTCCTCCAAGTAGAAGGTTTGTATAATATACACCTATTCCTTGCTCGATAGAAGTTTTGTCATAAGGATCTGGAAGGTGATTAGTTTGTGCTCTTTCTACCATCTTTACGTATTCATGGTGATAGTAGTAACCTCCATCATTTCCTGCAGATGATGAAGCAATTTTTCCACTTTCTCCCCACAAATTACCTTGACCAATATCATGATCATCAGGTATAGTTATGCATGGCCTCTCCCTAAAAGTCTCTCTAAATTGCATACCGAATTTCAACCACGCAGCAGTATGTTCTTGGTGGTCATAAGACTGATCTCCAGCAAAAAATAAAATATCAGGATCAATATGATTTATATTTATGACATAATTTTCTCTATCTCCTCTGTCTTTATTGCTATTACATGAGAATGCAGCCATAACAATTTCATTTTTATTTTTAGGATCTTTTCTAACCATTCCCTCAAAGATGGCATCATCACTATGTCTTAATCTATATTTTATATCTTTTGAATCATCCCAATTTTCTACCCTAAAGGTTGTAGACCATCCTATTTCATTAATTTTTTTTCTTTGTATTTCTTTCCAGCTTTTATGCTGATAAATTTCTAATCTAACCTCTCTGCTTTCATCTGGATAAAGCGGAAAAAGTTGTGCAGTAAGTTTAAGAGTCTTATTAGATACTGTATAAATACCAAAGGCTACAACGTCATCTCTGTCAACTTTTAAATCAACTATTGGGTTTTCAGAACGATTCCACCAATCGTTTGTTGATAGGGTGTCTATATTTGAAAATGGTGATTTAATATATTCTTTTTGTTTACACCCAAATGCAATAAGTATTAGTAAACAAAGAGAAATTTCTTTATATCTCATCTCAATTTATTAAGTTAAAAATATTTCTTTAAAAAATTCATTGATTTTTTTTGTTAATATATATAAAATAAATATTTCTCGAATACATAAAAATTCCTGCAATATGACTAAAAAATAAAACAGGATCTAATCTAAAAATAGAATATGTAATTATTAAAACAGCCCCTAAAACACTTATAATCCAAAACCCTAGTGGCAAATGGGATACTTTTGAAACTTCTGAAGACATCCACTGATATATGTATCTAAAAGTAAATGTAATTTGTGAAATTATTCCAAGATATAGTAACCATTGCGGTATATCAGGATTATAAAAAAGTGAATCTAAATTAAAAAAATTAGAATTCCATGCCCTTTCTATGCAGATTACAATAGGTAATAATATTAGAATTTGTCTTATTGTTATATTAAAATCTGTCCACTTTTTTTGTAGTTGCAAATTTCTAATATATATATAATAACCTATGAATTGACCTAACATTATAGCAAAATCATCCCTAAAATAGCCATACATAAAGAATAATAATGATCCTATTAGACTTAATATCCAATAAATTGTTGGTGTTATTACTTTTGCTTCTCTTTCAGAGTAAAACCATTGGATAATAACTCTTGAACTAAAAAAGAATTGAGCAATAAATCCCAATGAATACAAATAAATTAATTCACTCATTATCTTCTACTTGGTAATTAATGTACTTTCTTTTCATCCAAATAAATGCAAAACAGTCGGACAATGGTCCTAATATTCTATTAAATAATCCAAATTTTGCTTTTCCTGCTATTCTTGGGAAATGTTGTATGGGAACCTCAATAATTTTACCTTTTTGAAGAAGTATCATTGCCGGCAAAAATCTATGTAATCCCTTAAACATTGGAATTCTTTTTGCAAAATCAGTCTTTATTACTTTTAATGGACATCCTGTGTCTTTTACTCCATCATTAGTAAATATGTTTCTTATACCGTTTGCAATTAGGGATGATATATTTTTTAAATATGTGTCTTTTCTATTAGATCGATAACCTGTAACAAGATCATAATTATCGATATATTCTAATAAAACATGAAAATCGCTTGGTGATGTTTGTAAATCAGCATCAATATATCCTATATATTCTGAATTGCATAAATCAAATCCAGCTTTTAATGCACTACTAAGTCCACAGTTTCTTACAAAAGAAATGGATTCAAAGCAACTATTATTATTACATAATTTTTCAATAATTTCTTTACTCCCATCTGTAGATCCATCATTTATTATAAGAACTCTTGTTTTAAATTTTGTTGAATTAATAAATTTCATTAATTCACTTTCTAATCTAGATAAATTATCTTTCTCATTAAATATTGGTACTATTATTGTAAATGTTGACATATTATATTTTCAATAAAATTTCAGCAGCAGCAAATGGAGTTGTTTTATTTTTATCTAATAGATTATATTGTTTTTCTAATTCTTTTTTAATTTTTTCATTACCAAAGAAATTTGATTGTAATTTATCATTGATAGTTTGTAATAACCAGTATTTATTTTGACTTTTTCGATTTTCATTAAAAAAATTGTTTGCATTTGTAACAGAAATGTATTCTAAAATTAATTCCCAAATAGGTTTTATTCCAGTACTGTTAATAGAACTACAAGTCATTACTTTCGGAGTCCATTTAGATTTCTTTATTGGATATAATTTTATAGCCATTGCAAATTCTGATTTAGCTTTATTAGAATTTTCAATATTATCTCCATCAGCCTTATTTATAATTATAGCATCTGCCATTTCTATAATTCCTCGTTTAATTCCCTGTAATTCATCTCCAGCTCCAGAGAGTTTAAGTAAAAGAAGGAAATCTACCATTTCAGATACACTAATTTCATTTTGACCAACTCCAACAGTCTCTACTAGAATTATATCATAACCCGCAGCTTCGCATAGAATAATTGATTCTCTAGTCCTTTTTGCTACACCCCCATAATGAGTAGAGGTTGGACTAGGTCTAATAAATGCATTTTTATTATTAACCAATGTGCTCATTCTTGTTTTATCCCCCAGTATGCTACCATGATTAACCGAGCTAGTTGGATCAATAGCCAATATAGCAACCTTGTGACCTATACTTGTTAGATGGTTTCCAAATGTTTCGATAAATGTACTTTTTCCAACTCCGGGAACACCAGTTATGCCAATTCTTATTGAATTGGACTTTTCTTTAATACATGAGGATATTATTTTGTTAGAATCTGATTTGTCATTTATATTATCACTTTCAATTATGGTAATTGCCTTACTAAGCGATACAATATCTCCATTTACAATCCCACTAATTAGCTCCTGAATATTTAATCGCTTTTTAGGGGCTCCTCCCATGGTTATTTAAATTAATTTTTATGTAGTAGTAGTGACTTCTGAAATAACCCACTCTCCTTTGTTAATTAATGGTTCTGCATGCTTGTATTTCATTTCTTTGTTCTCTCCTGTTGAAACATTTTTTATTGTAATTCGATCATTTCTCCCAATCTTTGGTTTATCTCTTACAATTGTTTCAATTTGATGAGCTTTATTTCTGCCTGCTGCTTTATTTTGAGCACTTAATTCATCAATATTAGGAATTTCATCTTTGGATGCATTTATTTTAGTGACTTTTCTTGGTCTAGCCTCTTGAATATTTTTTGCATTTTCATTTGAAATTTCAGCTTTAAATAAGAATGATAGAATCTCTTTATTTACATTATCAATTAAACCTTTAAATAATTCAAATGATTCAAATTTATATATTAAAAGGGGGTCCTTTTGCTCGTGAACTGCAAGCTGGACAGATTGTTTTAATTCATCCATTTTTCTTAAATGATTCTTCCAAGAGTTATCTAAAATTGCTAATGATATATTTTTTTCAAAATCTGTTACAAGTTGCTGTCCGTCAGAGGAGTAAGCTCTTTCTAAATCTGTAACAACTTGTAGGGTTTTTATTCCATCTGTAAATGGAACTACAATTCTTTTAAATCTATCCTTCTGATGCTCATAAACATGTTTTATTACTGGATATGCTAATTTAGCATTTGCCTCAATTTTATTTAAGTAATGATTTAGGGTGAGTTTATATATTTTATTTATTACCTTTTCTTCATCCATCGATTCAAATTCATCAGCATTAAGATCAGTGCTTATAGAAAAGAACTTTATTAGTTCAAATTCAAAATTTTTGTGATCATTATTTTCTTTATTATTTATAACAATGTTTTCACATGTGTCATAAATCATATTGGCAATATCAATTCTTAATCTATCTCCAAAAAGTGAATTATGCCTTCTTTTGTAAATTACTTCTCTTTGAGCATTCATTACATCATCATATTCTAGGAGTCTTTTCCTAATACCAAAATTATTTTCTTCTACTTTCTTTTGAGCTCTTTCAATTGATTTTGTTATCATTGAATGCTGAATAACTTCTCCCTCCTCAAGACCCATTCTATCCATCATTTTAGCAATTTTTTCACTTCCAAATAATCGCATTAAGTTGTCTTCTAGAGATACATAAAACTGTGAACTACCTGGATCACCTTGCCTTCCAGATCTTCCCCTTAGTTGTCGATCAACCCTTCTTGAATCGTGTCTTTCAGTTCCAACAATTGCTAATCCTCCTAAATCAATAACTTCTTTACTTAGTTTTATATCAGTTCCTCTACCTGCCATATTGGTAGCAATAGTAACTTGACCTGAAATTCCAGCTTCTGCAACAATTTCAGATTCTTTCTTGTGTAGTTTTGCATTTAAAATATTATGAGGCACTTTTCTTATCCCAAGCATTTTACCAAGCAATTCACTAATTTCAACAGATGTTGTACCAATTAATACAGGTCTACCAGCCTTTGAAAGTGTGGTGACTTGCTCTATTACAGAATTATATTTCTCTCTTTTAGTTTTATAAACTAAATCTTCCTTATCATCTCTTATAACGGGCTTGTTAGTAGGAATTTCGATTACATCTAATTTGTAAATATCCCAAAATTCTCCCGCCTCAGTTACAGCTGTACCTGTCATCCCAGAAAGTTTTCCATACATTCTAAAATAATTTTGTAGTGTTATTGTTGCAAATGTCTGAGTAGCTGC
>CAZBCJ010000059.1:0-7267 GCA_964490545.1 uncultured Flavobacteriaceae bacterium
TACTAGCAAGATTTAGAAAAATTTCTCCTTCACTTAACTCCTGATTAATAGAATCTGTTAGCTTTCTTCTCCAAAATTCATACAGGTTTTTACTAGCTCCTACTGGGATTTTAGTTCCCATCTCTAATCTATAAGGCTGAATTAAATCCAGTGGTTTTAAAAGACCATACAGACCAGAAATAATTCTAACAGTGTTTTGCAAAAAATCTATTTTATTTTCTGCTATTGAATATGCATCAATTCCTCTATAAACATCACCATTAAAAGCATAAATAGCCTGCCTTGAATTAGAAGAATCAAAAGGCAGTTTCCAACTATTATTTCTTTGGTAATTTAGATCTGCCAAAGAAGATGAAATGCTCATTAACTCAGAAAGCTCTTTAGGAGATTTCTCCCTTAAAATATTATTAAGGTTTTCTGCTTCTTTTAAAAAACAAGCATTTGAATTTGATTCAGTAGGTAGACTTCTAGTAAAATCTAATGATTTAGCAGGTGAGATAACAAGTTTCATATAAAAAATAAATTTGTATAAAATTACAAAGGATAGCTATAAATATCAAGATGAAAATGAAAAAATTATCTATAATTGGTGTTTTGCATATGACTCCCACTTATCAAGACATTGCTGAATATCTTCAGGGATTTTGCTATCAAAAGAAAGATCTTCCTTGGTTCTGGGATGTTTAAAACCAAGTGTCTTTGCATGCAAGGCTTGCCTTGGTAAAATCTTAAAACAATTGTCTACAAATTGTTTGTATTTAGTAAAAGTAGTTCCCTTTAAAATTAAATCTCCTCCATATCTGTTGTCATTAAAAATTGTATGGCCAATATGCTTCATATGAACCCTAATTTGATGAGTTCTGCCGGTTTCTAAAGTACAATTAACTAGAGTAACATACCCATATCTATTTAGAACCTTATAATGTGTAATGGCAGGTTTACCCTTTTCTATATCATCACCAGAAAAAACAATATTCTGTAATCTATTCTTAGGATTTCTTCCAATATATTCATTTATGACCCCTGTATCCTCCTTAAGATTTCCCCAAACTAGTGAAATATACTCTCTGGTACTAGTTTTCTTTGCAAATTGCTCTGATAAATCTATCATTGCTTTTTCAGTTTTGGCAATAACTAGTAGACCACTTGTTTCTTTATCAATTCTATGAACAAGTCCAGGTCTATTCGACGAATTATTGGGTAGATTCTCAAAATGATAAATTAATGCATTTATCAGAGTACCAGAGTAATTTCCATGACCTGGGTGTACTACCATTCCGGCTGGTTTATTTACCACCACCAATTCATCATCCTCATAAACAATATCTAAATCTATATTTTCAGGTAATAATAAGTTCTGATGAGGTGGATATTCAAACAAAACCTTGATCTTATCTTTAGGTTTTACCTTATAGTTTGATTTTACTATATTTCCATTTACTTGAATACTTCCAGATTTAGCTGCAGTCTGAATTTTGGTCCGTGTTGCATTTTCAACAAAATTCATTAGATATTTATCAATCCTAAGAGGAGTTTGACCCTTATCTACTGTAAAAGAAAAATGCTCAAACAATGAATTAGAGTTTTCCATTACCTAATTTAAAATCAATAACTGAGGTCTTTTTTAAGGTATCTCCAGGTTTTAACTCCTCCCCTTGGTGACTAAAAGAAATTACCTCATCTTTTCCAATATCATCAATATATTCTATTTCTCCGATAATAAAACCAAGAGACTCTAATGATTTTCTAGCTTGACGAATGGTAGTCCTTATCACATTTGGCACTTCGACCATTTTAAAATCAGAGGAATTTATAGTAAGATAAATTTTTCTACCTTCTTTTACTTTAGAGTCAAACTTGGGTTGCTGATCTAAAACTGAAAAAATTTTATAATTGGGATTATAATTACCTGAATCAAGAACAATATATTTTAGATCTAGTTTATCTAAATCAATTGCTACACTATCTAATGTCTTCCCTTTTAAATCCGGTACTTTAACATAATCTCCATGATCTGTGATAAATCTAAGCGCTATTATTCCAAAAAACAATGCAAATAAGACAATTAAGATCATATAAAACATATGCTTAAAAAAATACTTACTAAAAAGAAATCTTAAAAAAGTCATCTTATTGAATTAATTTTTACAAAACTAAACATTTATTAAATAAATGTGATTTAAATACTAACTTTGGTAGAGATTTGTCTTTTCAGATTAAAAATGAAAAAAAATATAGGAATTTTAATGGGCGGCTATTCTAATGAATATCAGATTTCATTAAAAAGCGGGAAAGTTGTATTTGAAACATTAAAAAATAGCAATTATAATTGTTTCCAAATACATGTCCTAAAAGACAAATGGGTATTTGTAGATGAGAGTAAAAAAGAATTTAAAATTGATAAAAATTCATTTACAATAATTGAAAAACCTGAGATAAAATTTGATTGTGTTTTTAATGCAGTGCATGGGTCTCCAGGGGAAGATGGATTATTGCATCAATACTTTTCAAAACTTAATATTCCAATGAGCGGATGTGGTGAATTTCAAGCAAGACTAACCTTTGATAAAATAAAGTGCCTAGAATACCTTAAACCCCATGGAATAAAATGTGCTAAATCATCTGTTGTTTCAAAGGGTGAAAAAATCGATAGTAATACTGTTATAAAAAATGTTGGACTCCCTTGTTTTGTTAAAGCTAGTAAGTCTGGAAGCAGCTATGGAATAACAAAAGTTTCTAGAGCTGAAGATTTTGATAAGGCTATTACTGTTGCTTTTAATGAAGATAATCAGGTAATAATTGAATCGTTTCTTGATGGAATTGAAGTCTCTGTTGGTGTCATATCATATGATAATGATATCATAGTACTCCCAATAACTGAAATTGTTACAGATAATGAATTTTTTGATTATAATGCAAAATACAAAGGGGAAGCAGACGAGATAACGCCTGCTAGAATTTCATATCAAATGACCTTACGGATTAAATCTATAGCAAAAAAAATATATGAAATTCTAGATATGAAAGGATTTTCAAGAAGTGAATTTATTATTCAAAATGATGAAATATTTTTACTTGAAGTAAATAGTGTTCCAGGCTTAACTAATGAGAGTATTCTTCCTAAACAAGCAAATGCAGCTGGAATAGAACTTAAAGACCTATTTAGTAATGCAATAAATGAAGCTATAAATTAAATTTGTAATTTTGAACCATGAAAAAAGCTGTATTTCCTGGATCTTTTGACCCCTTAACATTAGGCCATTGCGACATAATAAACAAAAGTCTAAACCTATTTGATGAAATAGTTCTGGCTATTGGAGTAAACTCAACTAAAGAAAACATGTTTTCTGTAGATCAAAGAAAAAAATTTATAAATGATGAGTTTGTTAATGAAGAAAAAATTAAAATTTTGACTTATGATGGTTTGACTGTAGATTTTTGCAAAACTATAAATGCAGATTTTATTGTCAGAGGCTTAAGAAATCCAGCTGATTTTGAATTTGAAAAGACTATTGCACAAACCAACAAAAAACTAACAGGAATTGAGACTGTTTTTTTCTTAACATCCCCTGAAACAGCCTATATTTCCTCTTCAATTGTAAGAGAAATTATTGCCAATAAAGGTGAATATACTAAGCTTGTTCCTAAATCTGTTAGATGGTGTTAAATCAATAATCTAATATTGGCATAACATTTCTCACTTATTTTATCGATTTCTGATTTACTTATCCACTCTGCTCTTGTAATTCCTTCTTCAATCTGTGGGGTAGGTTGATTATCTCCCATAGATTTCATCTCAAACCAGTATGTAACTTTTAATCTGTAAGTGTTGTTTTTTTTAAAAATATGATAAGTAACTTCTAGTGGTTTCGTGATAACTAATTTTGCAATTCCAGTTTCTTCTTTTACTTCACGTATGGCTGTATCTGTAATACTTTCATTATCCTCAACCTTTCCCTTGGGCAGATCCCATTTATTGTTTCTAAAAATAAATAAAATCTCCCCCATTGGATTTATTACCTTCCCTCCTGCTGCTGTTATTTTTGGTAAAAGTTTAAGAAATTTATTAAGCAGTTTTTCTTTGTCCTTTCCAACTATCCTTATAGAGGATATACTATTTTTTGAAAGATTCTTTAAAGCCCTTTTAATGTTAAAGTCTTTGAGCTTAATATTGTATACACTTTTCTTTTCAGATCTAGTGTCTGTAATTACGATTGGCTTATCTCGATAAAAAATCTGGTACATTGAGTAAAAAACTAAACAAAAATATTAATTTTGTTTTAGAAATATGGATGAAACTAAATTTAATAATTATCAAGAACACACTGCTAAAATTCTACTTGATATTAATGCAATAAAATTAAGCCCAAATGAGCCTTTTCTATGGGCTTCTGGATGGAAATCACCCATTTACTGTGATAATAGAATTATATTATCTAACCCCAAGATTAGGAATACTATAAAAAAGTATTTAGCCCAGGTTATGAATAAAAATTTTGATCAACCTGACGCTATAGCTGGAGTTGCCACAGGAGCAATAGGAATTGGAATGCTTGTAGCAGATTACTTAGATCTACCCTTTATATATGTTAGACCAGAGGCTAAAAAACATGGTAGAAAAAATCAAATAGAAGGAGAAATTGAAAAAGGAAAGAAAGTACTGGTGATTGAAGACTTAATCAGTACTGGAAAAAGTAGCATTGGAGCAATAAGAGCTTTAAAATCTTATGGGCTAGATGTAGTTGGGATGATAGCTATTTTTACTTATGAATTCAGTGTTTCTATGGATAATTTCAATAGAGAAGAAATAAATGTTAAAACTTTAAGTAATTATTCTACTTTATTAAGAATCGCTCAAAAAACTCAATATATCTCTGAAATTGAATGCAAAATGCTTGAAAAATGGAATGGGAATCCTTCTAATTGGAGTTAATATCTAATTAAGCATTGAAATTTCCTTTAAAGCATAGGATTTTACTATGTTATCCTCAAGCATAACATTAAGTTTTCCTAATCTAGAAACTCCTTTTATATAACCACTAAAAACCTCGCCTTTTAAATTCTTAAAAGTAGAAGGCTTATTTATTCTAAAAAGTGCATCTTCATATTTTTTAAAAATTGAATTAATACTGGATTTATCTAATTTATTGAAATAATACTCAAGGTTCTTTACTAAATCTTCTAGAATTTCATCTATACTACAAGTAGTACCTATCAAATTTTTTATTGATGTTGCATTAGGTAAATTATTAAAAATTGTTTGGTTTACATTTAATCCAATTCCTATCACAATATCTTTTATATAATTTTCCATTACAATATTTTCAATTAAAATGCCACATATTTTCTTATTATCTGACATTATGTCGTTCGGCCATTTTATATGCAAATTTGATAAATTTATTTTCCTTAATGTTTTAACAAGTGCTAGTGAAACTAATGCACTAATAACAAATTGATCCTGCACTTTAATATTGATGTTCTTCTTATAAACACTGCAAATAAGGTTTTTAGAATGTTCTGATTCCCATTTAGTTCCTAGCTGTCCCTTGCCTTCTGTCTGAAATTTTGCAGTAACAACTGTATAATCATTAATACCTTCATGTAATATCATTTTTTTTAAATAATTATTTGTAGAATCTATGGCATCAAGTTTGATAATATTCATGTATATAAAAAAAATAATAAATTTGCACAACAAGGTAAAAGTAATTGATGGCGAAAACAAAGAGAAGGTCTAATAATTTAATTTCAACAATAGTTGATAGTATTGAAGAAGTAAAAGGGAAAGAAATAAATATCCTTGACTTGAGAAAGCTTGAAACTAGAGTTTGTGATTATTTTGTAATTTGCGAAGGTGCTTCAAATACTCAAGTTAGTGCAATAGTTAATTCTATAAACAAGAAAGTTAGTAAGACTTTAAAAGACAAGGCTTGGGGTATTGAAGGAATGGAAAGTTCTCAATGGGTTCTAATGGACTATATTGATGTTGTTGTACATATATTCCAAAAACAAAAAAGAGAATTTTATGACATTGAAGGGCTTTGGGGAGATGCAAAAAGTATTGATTTAAAAAAATATTAATGAAAAATAAAAAACCGCAGAATAAAAGCACATTTAACCAATATTGGATATATGGTGGAATAATTATTTTATTCATGCTAATAAATGTTTTTACAGGTAGTGCAGGATATCAAGACCCAACAGCCACAACTCCATCTAAATTTTTTGAATTTGTTAAAGATGGTGATGTTGAAAAAATTGAAATAGTAAATAAAAGAGAGGTTAGAGTTTTTCTTACTAGAGATGCTGAATTAAAAGATATTCACAGAAATACAGTTAACACATCATTACTTTCAATCTCAAATAAAACTCCTAATTATAAATTTGAATTTGGTGACTTACAGAATTTTGAGAACAATTTGGCTATAATATCAAGAGAGAATAGCATAAATGTGGAAACTAATTATGTTACTGAACAAAATTATTGGGGCGATTTCCTCATCTCATTGCTTCCATTTATTTTAATTATAGCAATATGGATATTTATAATGAGAAGAATGTCATCGAGTGCAGGTGGTGCAGGTGGACAAATTTTTAATATTGGAAAATCAAAAGCCAAGCTATTTGATGCAAAATCTGATATGAAAATTACATTCAAGGATGTTGCAGGCCTTGAAGGAGCCAAAGAAGAAGTGCAAGAAATTGTTGATTTTTTAAAAAATCCAAAAAAATATACTGCTCTAGGAGGTAAAATTCCAAAAGGCGCATTATTAATTGGTGCTCCTGGTACTGGTAAAACTCTACTTGCAAAAGCTGTTGCAGGTGAGGCTAAAGTTCCTTTTTATTCACTTTCAGGATCTGATTTTGTTGAAATGTTTGTTGGAGTTGGTGCATCTAGGGTAAGAGATTTATTTAAACAAGCTAAAGAAAAATCTCCATCAATTGTTTTTATTGATGAAATTGATGCTATTGGTAGAGCAAGAGGGAAGAGCAATTTTACAGGATCAAATGATGAAAGAGAAAATACTCTGAATCAATTACTGACTGAAATGGATGGATTTGGAACAAATACAAATGTAATAGTTGTTGCTGCGACTAACAGGGCTGATGTATTGGATAAAGCACTAATGAGGGCCGGAAGATTTGATAGACAAATTTATGTTGATCTACCTGACATAAGAGAAAGAAAGATGATATTTGAAGTACATTTAAGACCATTGAAAAAAGCAGCTAGCGTAGATGTTGATTTTCTGTCAAAACAAAC
>CAZBCJ010000060.1:0-7231 GCA_964490545.1 uncultured Flavobacteriaceae bacterium
TGATTAAGTGAATCTAAAATAACCCAGTGACGAGAGTTAAGTTGAACTGAATCTTTACTACGATTTTCAATAGTCACCCTGTATTTAAAAGCATAATGTGTCTTGTTGTTTTTATAAAAAGTTCCTTCAAAATCTGTTTGAACGGAAATTTTAATACCTCTTGTGACTTGTTGAACCATAGTTGTAAAGTATTTTTTAAATGTATAAAAAAAAATAATATTTAACTATTAATTTAAAGTAAGAAGGTGGGTTGAAAAAAATTATCTAGATTAATCTCCTCCCCAACTATCTTGAAAAAAAATACCAACACCAAGTTCTGCCCATAGATATAATAAAAATAGGACTATAATAACCAGAATAATTATTTTCCTTTTTTTCATAATTAATTGGTAATATCTATAGAACTGGCTTGACCCATGCCAATAACCCTGTCATACCTATATCCATAATCTCTATAGTATATTAATACCTTATAGTCATTTTCAGTTTCATCATAATTTCCACTTACACCACCTTGATTAATTTCATCATACTCATTAACTATTACATACTTATAATTGTAAAAACCTTGTTTTAGCTTTAGCATTAATTCATATGAATCTGAAGAGCGATTGTAAGTCATTTTGTATTCAGGTCCCATACTATAATTATTAAAACCTCCTACGATATATATTGATTCACCAGGTCTAGGAGTACCATTTTTTAAATAAAAGTGAATATTTACATAGTCAGCTTCAGTATCAATATCATCAGCATTTAGCGCTGTTGTTAAAAAGCCTCCATTAATGTCTGGATTGTATGTATAGGAGTTATTAAACCTAGGATAATCTGTAAATAGATAACTATGATAGATATCATAAAGATTAAAGGTCCTAATGTTAAGATTTGAACTTCTTATTTCTTTGTTTTCAAAAAACAGGTATTCATTTCCGCCCCAGAAACTCGACTCTTCATCGTAGTTAAAAATTAATTTCGAGCCAATGGTATATTGAGCCTTTAAGTTGTTAATTGAAGTGCTTAGATTATTGTTTTGAATGATTAAAGTTTTTACTGTGTTTTTTGGATTATTTAATTGAATTGTTACTGGATTTACCTGAAAACTTACGGATTGTTTAGTATGTATGTATTTTAAATTTCTTAGTCTTTTTATTTGTGTTGGAACGGTTGTTATGCTCTCATAGACAATAAATTTTCTACTAAAAGCAATATTTCCATATTCATCATATATTTTTAGAATATAATTTCCAGATTTTGTAATTCTTACATCTTGATTTGGTACTTTAAGTTTGTAATGAGAATAGGTCTGGTAAGTATTAAAAGATGTATTATAGTTTTGAATTTTAATATTATCAAATCCTCTTAAATATTCTGATTTAATTAACTGTGATTTAGACCAATCAAAATTAAGCTGATCAATTGTGTAGTAGTAATCTTCCTCTTGATTATTAAGCACATCAAAATCTAGTGTAAACTTTTCTCCTAGTTTTATTATTGGAAAATTAGTTGAATAATTTTCATTACTGGTTGTAAAGCTAATGGTTTTAATATATTCTGGAGGATTTAACTCTTTTTCAATTTGACTAAATATTGGATTAATTATAAAAAAGTTTAGACAGGCTAATAGAAATATAAACTTATATAAATCAATCATTTATAGTATGGTATTTTACTAATTTATTTTAATTAAAAATAATCAAAAAATATTGTAAAATCTTTAATATTGAATTACTTTTGCACCGAATAAAACTTCATTTAATTTTATTCTCCTGGCTATGTCAAAAGACATCATTGTTAAAAAGGGTTTAAACATCAATTTAGTTGGTGATGCTACTAAGACTCTTGACATTTCCAAAAACAGCAAATATTATTCTGTATATCCTGAAGATTTTCATGGAGTATTTCCGAAACTTACAATTAAGGTTGATGAAAAAGTAAAAGCAGGAGACGTGCTTTTTTATGATAAAAACAATGAAGAAGTAAAGTTTGTTTCACCAGTTTCAGGTAAAATTACTGAGATTCAAAGAGGTGAAAGAAGAAGGATTGTTTCTATTGAAATTTTAGCAGATAAAAAAATAGAATATAAAAACTTAGGAAAGCTTGATAAAAAAGCTGACAAAAACAAGATAATTAAGTATTTACTAAATGCTGGTTTATGGCCTTTTATAAAGCAAAGACCCTATGATGTGATAGCTGATCATAATGTGCCTCCTAAATCAATTTTTATTTCTGGATTTTCATCAGCACCACTTTCTGCTGACTTGGATTATATTTCAAAAGGGTATCAAGATAAGATTCAAACTGCTATAAATCTTTTATCAAAATTAACTGAGGGTGAAATACATATG
This sequence comes from uncultured Flavobacteriaceae bacterium, assembly GCA_964490545.1. Taxonomy (GTDB): domain Bacteria; phylum Bacteroidota; class Bacteroidia; order Flavobacteriales; family Flavobacteriaceae. The sequence goes on from CAZBCJ010000060.1 coordinate 2,346, forward strand.
TCAGTTAGAAAGAATTCAAATTCAGAATTATCTAGTTTAGCGAATGTAACTATTCATAATGTTTCGGGACCGCATCCTTCTGGTAATGTAGGAACATTAATTAATAAGGTTTCTCCTGTTAATAAAGGTGAGGTTGTTTGGACTATTGCTTTACAAGATCTTATTCTAATAGGTTCAGTAGTTGAATCTGGAAAATTTTCAGCGGAAAGAATAATTGCATTAGTCGGATCATCTGTTGAAAATCCAAGATATATTAAAACTCTTATTGGATCTGGGATGTCAACGATCTTAGGCAAAGATATCCAGGATGGTAATAGAATAATTTCCGGAAATATATTAACTGGAAAACAAATTTCTATAGAAGGACATCTTGATTATTATAGCAATACAGTAAGTGTAATACCCGAGGGTAACGATTATGATCTTTTCGGATGGACTAGACCTATATTTGATAAAATTTCAACTTCTAGAGCACTAACATTTTCATGGCTATTGCCAAACAAAAAATACAGCTTAAACACAAATACTAATGGTGAGCATAGAGCATTTGTTGTTACAGGATCTTATGAGAAAGTTTTCCCATTAGATATTTATCCAATGAGAATATTAAAAGCATGTATGTATAAGGATCTTGGGGAAATGGAAGTTTTAGGCATGTATGAAGTTGCTCCAGAAGATTTTGCCTTAACTGAGTTTATATGTGTATCTAAGCAGCCACATCAACAGATAATTAGGAAAGGATTAGACTTAATGAAAAAAGAATTAGGGTAATGGGAATAAAATCAAGTCTACATCAATTAAAGGAAAAATTTAAGGGCAATACATTTGCTCCTGCATTTAACGCGTTTCATACTTTTTTATATACACCCAATGATGTAACTAAAGGGGGCACTCATATAAAGGCAGCAGATGATTTGAAAAGGACAATGAACATGGTTATCCTTTCACTTGTTCCATGTCTTTTATTTGGAATATTCAATACTGGATACCAGCATTTTGCTGCAGTTGATGCTGCTAATGGAATAATTAGAGAAGCCTCGTTGTTAGGTAATTTTATTACTTGGGAAAATTTTCTATTGGGTTCAACCAAAGTCCTCCCGCTTGTTATAGTATCTTATGTTGTAGGACTTACTGTTGAATTTATTTTTGCAGTTATAAAGGGTCATGAGGTTGAAGAAGGGTATTTAGTGACCGGCATGTTAGTTCCATTAATTGTCCCTGTTGATCTACCTCTTTGGATGCTAGCTGTTGCTGTGATTTTTGGAGTTATAATTGGAAAAGAAATATTTGGAGGAACAGGAATGAATATTCTAAATCCAGCGCTTACTATTAGAGCTTTTTTGTTTTTTGCCTATCCTACATGGATGACTGGAGATAAAGTATGGGTTCATCAAGCAGTGGAAAGAGCAGGTACAACTGAGGCAATTTCGGGAGAAACAATATTGGGTAGTTATGCTCAAAATCAAGAAATTATTTATTCACTTTCAGATATGTTTATTGGGTTTATACCGGGATCTGTAGGTGAAACTTCTAAAATATTAATTATTCTAGGTGCGCTATTTTTAATTTTTACAAAGATTGGTTCATGGAGAATAATGTTTAGTACAATCGCAGGTGCACTTTTTATGGGTTTAATTTTTAATCAGGTAGTTGATCTAGGATGGATTACAGAAACTAGTAAATTTTATGGGTTAATGAGTGTTCCTTTTTGGGAGCATTTGTTAATAGGTAGTATCTTATTTGGTGCAGTTTTTATGGCAACAGATCCAGTAACTGCAGCGCAGACTTTAAAAGGTAAATGGATTTATGGGTTTTTAATTGGTTTTATTTCAATTATGATTAGAGTATTTAATCCCGGCTATCCTGAAGGAGTATTTTTAGCAATATTATTAATGAATGTTTTTGCCCCTACAATTGATCATTATGTTATAGAATCTAATGTTAAGAAAAGACTTAATAGAATTAAATTAAAAACTGCTTAGAATGGGAATTAATACAGATAAAAATTCATATACGCTGCTTTTTGCCATTGGTATGACAATTGTTGTAGGCACATTACTTGCTGCTATTGATTCATCTTTAAGAGAAAGGATAGATACAAATAAAATTCTCGAAAAACAACAGAATATTCTCTATGCAATTGGCATTAATGACAATGAAGGTAGTAGTGTTAGATTCATTTCTAAAGATCAAGCCCCTATTGAATTTGATAAATATGTAGTTAATCAAATTTATATTCAAGGAAGTAAAATAATTGAAGATGATGAAGCCTATTTAATAGAAGTAAAAAAGGAAAAGACACTTGCTAAGGATGCAAGTTATGATAGAAGATTACCTTTATTTATCGCTGAAAAGGATGATAAAAAATATTATGTTGCACCAATAAGAGGAAATGGTTTATGGAATGCAATTTGGGGGTATGTTGCTATGGATGAAGACATGATAATTCAAGGTGCTTATTTTGATCACCAGGCAGAAACCCCAGGGCTAGGAGCCAACATAAATCAGAGATTTTTTATGGATGATTTCATTGGTGAGAACTTATTAGATTCTAATGGGAATTTTAGAGGGATAACTGTCTCTAAAAAAGATATTGATCCTAGAAATGAAATAAAGGATGATAATAGGGTAGATGCAATTGCTGGAGCTACTATTACTGGCGATGGTGTTTCTGCAATGATAAAAGGTGATTTGAGATTATACGTACCATACTTTAAAAAATTAAAACAGAATTAGATGGCATTATTATCAAAAAGAGATAGCAAATTAATACTAGATCCATTATCAGATAATAATCCGATAACTATTCAGGTTCTTGGGATTTGCTCAGCATTGGCAATCACAGCTGAACTTGAAGCCTCAGTTGTAATGTCTATTGCGGTTTTATTTGTAATGGGAACAGGTAATGTTGTGATTTCTTTAATAAGAAATATCGTTCCATCCAGGATTAAAATAATAGTCCAATTAATAGTTATTGCAACCCTCGTAGTTATAGTAGATTTAGTTTTAAAAGCTTATGCCTATGAATTAAGTAAAACCCTATCTGTATTTGTTGGTCTTATAATTACCAATTGTATAATTATGGGAAGGTTTGAAGCATTTGCTCTTGGTAATGCTCCATGGAGATCATTCCTTGATGGTATTGGAAATGCATTTGGATACGCTTTAATATTAGTAATTGTAGGGTTTTTTAGAGAATTATTAGGTTCAGGAACTCTTTGGGGCTATCCAGTTTTTGGAGATGCTATTGATATGACTGGACTATATGCCCTTGGATATGAAAACAATGGGTTTATGTTGTTATCTCCAATGGCATTGATTGTTGTTGGAATTATTATTTGGATTCAACGATCAAAAAGCACTCATTTAATTGAAGATTAATTATGGAACATATAGAATTATTATTTAAATCTATTTTTATCGACAATATGGTATTTGCCACATTCTTAGGAATGTGTTCATATCTAGCAGTTTCTAAAAAAGTTTCTACTGCTAATGGTCTTGGAGCAGCTGTACTTTTTGTATTAGCCATTACAGTTCCTCTAAACTGGCTTTTAGACAATTATGTACTAGAAGATGGTGCTATGAAATGGTTACATCCAAGCTTTGAAGAATATAATCTTGATTTCTTATCGTTTATATTATTTATTGCTACAATAGCAACAATGGTTCAATTAGTTGAAATTATTGTCGAAAAATTTTCACCTGCACTGTATAATTCGCTAGGAATATTTTTGCCTTTGATTGCTGTTAATTGTGCAATATTAGGAGGGTCATTATTTATGCAGTCAAGAGAGATTCCTTCAATTGAATTAGCATTAACCTATGGAGTTGGGTCTGGAATAGGATGGTGGTTGGCAATTTTAGCCCTTGCATCAATTCGTGAAAAAATTAGGTATTCCAATGTACCTGCTCCATTAAGAGGACTTGGGATTACATTTATTATAACAGGTTTGATGGCTATTGGTTTTATGAGTTTTGGAGGAATGTTAACGGGAGGAGATGAAGCTCCAAAGCCTACAACAGAAGAAATAGTTTTAAATTCAAACAGTGAAGATTATATCGATGAAGAAGATCAGATACTTATGGATACAAATAATGATATAGAGTAAATTATGGTACTAGCAACTTCCATTTTGAAATCTATAATTCTAGTAATAGGTATATTACTAGTGGTTACATTATTATTAATATTAATGCTCTTATTTATTAAGGAGAAACTTTCTCCTTCAGGACCTGTTAAAATTAATATTAACGGGAAAAGGGAAATTGAAGTTAATTCTGGAGATTCTTTACTCACAACACTTAGTTCTCAAAAGATATTTTTACCATCTGCGTGTGGAGGAGGAGGTACCTGTATTCAATGTGAATGTCATATTAATTCTGGCGGAGGAGTGGCATTACCAACAGAAACCCCACACTTTACTAGAAAGGAGTTACAGTCTGGCGCTAGACTTGCATGTCAAGTAAAAGTTAAAGAGGATATGGATATTAGTATTCCTGATGAGGTTTTTGGTATAAAAAAATGGGAAGCCACAGTAATTAGAAACTATAATGTTGCGTCATTTATTAAGGAATTAGTTGTCCAAATTCCAGAGGATATGGGATATAAAGCAGGAGGCTATATACAAATAGAAATACCAGAAACTGAGGTAAAATTTTCTGATATAGATATTGAAGCTCATCCAGAAGAGCACGATTCTCCAGACAAGTTCAAGGTTGAATGGGATAAATTTAATTTGAGGCCATTAGTAATGAAGAATTCTGAAATAACTGAAAGAGCATATTCTATGGCTTCATACCCTGAGGAAGGTAGAGACATAATGTTAAATGTAAGAATAGCTACTCCTCCTTGGGACAGAGATAGGAACTCTTGGATGGATGTT
>CAZBCJ010000061.1:0-7055 GCA_964490545.1 uncultured Flavobacteriaceae bacterium
TAAATGTTTTTATATAATCAATAACATCAGCTACTGTATTCCTTTTTACTTCTTTATTTGTTGCTGGAGAATATGTCCTGCCTACTCGCGTGAACAATAACTTCAAATAGTCATATATCTCTGTAGAAGTTCCAACAGTAGATCTAGGATTGCTATTATTAACTTTTTGTTGTATTGCTATTGCAGGGGAGAGACCTTTTATAAAATCAACCTTTGGCCTGCTAATCCTATCTAAAAATTGCCTAGCATAACTTGATAAGCTTTCAACATATCTTCTTTGACCTTCTGCATATAATGTGTCAAATGCTAATGAGGATTTCCCACTACCAGATAATCCTGTTATAACTACGAGCTTTTTCCTAGGGATTTCGACATCAATATTTTTTAAGTTATGAACTTTTGCACCTTTAACATAAATTTTATCAAAAACCAATTTTTCTGCTGTTTTCATGACCATATATATGAGAAAATATCAAATATAATATTAAAGTAGGAGATGAAATTAATAATGTTTAAAAAAATAAAATTTTGATTAATTATATTAATAATTATATATTTGATTCTAATACAATAACAATTCAAGTATAGAATAACATTACTTTAAAAAGATAAAGAATAACCAAAAATCATCTATTTACAGATGAATTTTTAAAAAGTAATGTTATGAGAAGTCCAATTATTTCAGATTCTGAGTTAGTCCAAAGTTACATTGATGGCAATGAACAATCAATTGAAATTTTAATTAAAAGGCATAAACAAAGAATATATAGCTTTATATATTCAAAAGTATTAGATAGAGATCTTACTGAGGATGTATTTCAGGATACTTTTATAAAAGTTATAAGAACATTAAAAATTGGAAATTATAATGAACAAGGTAAGTTTGTGTCATGGGTAATGAGAATAGCTCATAATCTTGTTATTGATCACTTTAGAAAAAACAATAGAATACCGAAGTTTGAAAGCTCCTATGATTTTGATATATTCTCAGTATTAAGTGACTCTTCACTAAATGCTGAAAAGTCTTTAATTAAATCTCAAATAATTAATGATGTTAAAAAACTTATAGAAGAACTTCCGTATGATCAAAAAAACGTATTAAAATATAGGTTTTATAACGATATGAGTTTTAAAGAAATTTCAGAAAAAACAGGAGTTAGTATTAATACTTCATTAGGAAGAATGAGATATGCTTTAATTAATCTTCGTAATATAATTGAAAAGAAGAATCTAGTATTAACAGACTAATTAACAAGAAAAAGATCTTCAAACAATAATTAAATCTTATTTGCGTTATATTTCATATTAAAACATTATATGAAAAAAAACTACTTTGTAACTCAAAAAAAATCTGAATTAAATCCAAAAAAAGAAACTGTTAATTTTCTAATTAATTATTCAAGATCATTGAATATCTTAAAGTTAAATTCTCACAATTTTGAATTTATAATGAATTAGCCACATAAGTTTATTTTAGTAAGGACTTTCTGCCAATTTTTTTTGTAATAATATCTTTATTAATATTCCATCCTCTGGAAGGAGAATATTCTCTTGCATAATAAATTATTTGAAGATGTAGTTTATTCCATAAATTCTTAGGGAATAGCCTTTTAGCATCCTTTTCAGTAATAGTCACATTTTTTCCATTTGATAAACCCCACCTATACATCATCCTATGTATATGGGTGTCAACCGGAAAAGCAGGAACTCCAAAAGCTTGGGACATTACAACACTTGCAGTTTTATGCCCTATAGATGGAAGATTCTCAAGATCATTAAAATTATTAGGGACTTTCCCATTATGCTTTTCTATTAATATTTTTGATAAACCATAAATTCCTTTACTTTTCATTGGAGATAAACCACATGGTCTAATTATTTCCTCAATTTCATTAATTGATAATTTAATCATGTCATAAGGATTATTAGCTCTTTCAAATAGATATGGAGTTATTTTATTGACTCTTTTATCAGTACACTGAGCTGATAATAATACTGCTATTAATAGAGTATAGGAGTCATTATGATTTAACGGAATAGGAACTTTAGCATATAATGATTCAAGCGTATTAATAATAAAATTTACCTTATCTTTTTTATTCATTATATTATATTTGTCAGATATAAGAATTATAAATATAATAAATATGAAATTATTAAAAATTGGAGATAATGCACCAGATTTTGAATGTGTAGACAATAATGGAGATATAATTAAACTAACAGATTATAAAGGGAAAAAACTGGTTATTTTTTTCTATCCAAAAGCAAATACACCAGGATGTACTGCTCAAGCATGTAATCTCAGTGATAATTATCAAAAATTTGTTTCATCTGGATATGATGTGCTAGGGGTTAGTGCAGATGATAAAAATAGGCAGAGTAATTTCAAAAAGAAGTTCAATTTTCCTTATAAGTTACTATGTGATGTTGAAAAGAAAATAATTAATTCTTACGGTGTATGGAGTTTAAAAAAGTTTATGGGTAGGGAGTACATGGGGATATTAAGAACTACTTTTATTATTGATGAAAAAGGAATTATTACGAATATTATAGATAAAGTAAAAACTAGGGATCATACTAATCAGATCTTAGATTAATTACCCTTATATCCAAATAGTTTTTGCTTTTTAATCATTAATGCTACAGATTTGGGAAGCATTTTTTCCCATCCATTGCTATTAGTTCTAATATCTTCAATTACCTCTTCTGAATGTATTTTTAAGGATTTAGGATCATAATCTGTTACATCAACAACTCTTCCATTAAATTTAGAGAACTTATAAAGCTCTTTTATTCTAGGATGAACCTTAAGGTTTTCACTTGTAATTATTTCTCCATCTTCAGAAATTACGGGGTAAAGGTATACCTTGAGTTTCTTAAAAAATAACTTTCCGAAGGCTTCTAAAATACCTCCACTAAGTTTTATATAATATTTTGGATCAAAAACTTCAATCATATTGTTAACCCCCATGCAAAGGCCAATTTTTTTATTAGTATACCTTGAAAAATATTCTACTAATCTATAATATTCCTTATAATTTGAAATTAAGACAGTCTCACCCAAGGAACCTAAGAGTTTAGCTCTGTCTATAAAATCTTTCTCATCAATCTCTCCTTTATTTTCTAAATCTGTAAGCGTAATTTCAAATATGACTGCTGTGTTGTCTTTCTCTACTTTTTTTTCCTTATAAAATAATTTTAAAGATTGTAAATACATATCTTCATTAACCTTAGTTACAGGTCTAAATCTACCTCTTAATGCTAAAATGTTCTTGTCGTAAAGTACAACTGCTGGAAGTAAATTATTTCCATCAGGGCCAAACATTACGGCTTCGGTTAGACCATTTTTAACTAATTCAAGACTCATAAGCCTATTATCGACATTCTTAAAAACAGGTCCAGAAAAATTTATAGTATCTATTTCTAATTGATCTTTTTCTAGATTATCGTACAGGTATTTGATAATTTTTTTTGGAGTATGATATTTGTAGAATGCACTATAAATTAAATTTGTTCCTAAAATCCCTAAAGTTTCTTGTTGTTGACGTGCAATATTTTCTTTAAACCTAACATGTAAAATAATCTCGTTATAATCTTTATTTGGATCAATTTGAAATCTCACACCTACCCAGCCGTGACCTTTAAACTTTCTAGCAAAGTCTATAGTGGCAACGGTATTTGCATAGCAAAAAAACATTTTATCAGGGTCTTTTCTGCCTATTCTTGTTTCGATTAAATCAGTTTCTTGAATAAGCATTTTTTTAAGACGATTTTGAGTAACATATCTCTTATCATCTTCAACACCATAGATAGCATCACTAAAATCTTTATCATAGGCAGATAAAGATTTTGCAATTGTTCCAGATGCTCCGCCAACTCTAAAGAATTGTCTGACAGTCTCTTGACCAGCACCGATTTCAGCAAAGGTGCCATAAATATTTTCGTTAAGATTAATTTTTAATGCTTTTTGCTTGATTGTAGGGGTCGAATCAAACTTTGAATCACCATTATGAATTATATCATCCATTAAATGCTCTTTTGCCTAAGCAAAGTTATTAAATTACTATCGTTTAAAAGAAAAAAAATAGCTTATTTTTGATTATAATTCATTTATAATGAAAATTACATTTTTAGGGACTGGAACTTCACAAGGAATCCCTATAATTGGAAGCGATCATCCTGTATGTAAAAGTAAAAATCCAAAGGATAGACGTTTAAGATCATCAGTGTTAATAAATTGGGATAAAAATAATTACGTTGTCGATTGTGGACCAGATTTTAGAATACAAATGTTAAATTCAAATTGCAGTAAAATAGATGCAATTATTTATACTCATGAACATAGTGATCATGTTGCAGGATTAGATGATATAAGGCCATTTTTCTTTAACCAAGGAAAAATACCAATATATGCACATAAAAGAGTCTTAAATGAACTCAAAAAGAGATTTTACTATATTTTTGATGAGAATTACAGTTATCCTGGTTCACCTAAAGTGATTGAAAATGTAATTTCCTCTAATTTCACCATTAATGATAAGAAAATTACCCCTATAAATGCATTCCATAAAGATTTACAAGTTTATGGTTATAGATTTGAAAATTTTGCATATTTAACGGATGTTAAAACTATTGAAAAAAAGGAAATTAAGAAATTAGATAATCTTGATGTTTTAGTAATTAATGCATTGAGAATAGAAGAACACTATTCTCATTTTAATTTAGATCAAGCATTAGAATTTATTAAATTAATTAAACCGAAAAAAGCATATTTAACTCACATTAGTCACATGCTTGGTTTTCATGATGAAGTTCAAAAGATTTTGCCTGAGAATGTATTTTTAGCCTATGATGGTTTAGAAATCACTATTTAACATTAAATTTCATCCATTCTAAAAAATCAAAGAAGTTTTCTTGACTTACACTATGAGCCATATCATATTCTTTGTAGATATGAGTAATATTCTTTGATTTTAGCCACTCAATAGATTCCCTTGAATAATTAACCGGAATTACTTGGTCCTGTAATCCATGTGAACAGAAGTAATTAAGATTTGAATAATCCTTATCATTTTTATCAATTAATTGCATGCTTATCATACCGCTTAATGCTATAACATTTTTAAATAAATCTGGGTTGTTTAATGACAAAGCATAGCTTAGTGCAGTTCCTTGACTAAAACCTATTAAGCAAATTTTTTCTTTATCAAATGAATATTTTTGTGGTAATTGATTTTTTACAAAATCTTTTATTTTAGAAATAGAGGATTTTGCTTGTTCTATACCTATTTTTATTTTCATAGCTTCAAAATCATAAGAACTAATGTCATACCACGAATAGCCTCCAAAGGGAAGAGAATAAGGAGCTCTTAATGAAATTATTTTATAATTTCCAGGGATATGATTTGCAAAAGAAAATAAGTCTTCCTCATTGCTGCCATAACCATGAAGCATTATTACTAGAGGAGATAATTCATCACTATTATTTGAATCTCTAAAATTAAACTCAAAAACAAATTTATCACTCATCAACTTAATTCTATAAAGCCATTATTTATAACACCGAACACTTTTCCTTTTAGTTTTGAGCCTATAAAGATTGAATTTTTTGATTTTGATAAGATGTTTTCTTCACTAAAGATATATTCTGAAAGAGGATTAAAAAGAGTTAAATTAGCAGTTCCTCCGATTTTAATAGAATCATCATCATCTATACCGAATATCTTTTTTCCTCTGGTAAGAAGGTTGATCGTGGTTTTTATTGGAAATAACATGTTCAATGCCCCAAAAGCAGATTCTAAACCGATGGTTCCATAATCTGCATTATCAAATTCAAGATTTTTAAGTTCAATATTTAATGGGTTGTGGTCAGAGGTAATCATATCTATTGTTCCATCCTTTAAACCAGCAATTAGTGCAGTAACATCTTCTAAAGTTCTAAGAGGTGGTTTAACTTTAAAGTTAGTGTTAAAATTTTGAAGTTTTTCATCTAAAAAAAACAAATTATGTATTGCTACACTACATGATATATTTAATTTTCTAGCCTTAGCGTTTCTAATTAATTCAACTGACTTAGCAGATGAGATTGTAGGTATATGTAGATAGCCTTCAGTATATTCTAAGATTGACAAATCTCTAGCAACATTAATTTCCTCAGCCATTGATGGCATACCATCTAATCCTAGTGAAGTACTAATTAAGCCTTCATTCATTACTCCATCTTGTACAATTTCATCATTTTGAGGAAAAGAGAAAACAGGAGTCTTAGATGATGACGTATACTCCAATGCTAATTTAAGAACGTTTGGATTGGAGACAGGTCTTTTATAGTCGTTAAAAGCTATTGCTCCAGAATTTTTCATATCAAGAATTTCAGCTAATTCATTGCCTGCAGAATTTTTAGTCAAAGCTCCAATTGGAAAGATATTTACAACTGAGTTCTTAGCTAAAGAGTTTAGGTACTCTATTTCAGTATTTTTTTCAATAATAGGAAAGTTGTTTGGTTGTAATCCAACAGTTGTAAAACCAGATTTTGCAGCTACTTTAATTCCATTTGAAATTGTCTCTCTTTCTTCATATCCAGGCTCACCAAAGCAAACACTATAATCAAACCAACCTTTTGATACATGCAAGTTGTTTAGTGATATCTCTTGATAGTTTTTTGGATTCGGTAATTTTTTGCCAATATTAGTTATAATATTGTTTTCGATTAGGATATCAACTTTAGAATTATGAAATTCACTTTTTTTATCAATTATAGTAGCGGATTTGATAAGTGAATTCATTTATAATGTTATATAATTAAATGAAATAAATTTTGACAAAAATAAGAAAACCATTTCTATTTAATTGATCTATTATTTATAAAAAAACAAATTATCTACTAGTGCAGTTTTTATTTTAAATTTTTCTTTGTTTTCGGTCCAAGCGATAATTGTTTTATTTTTCTCTTTATCCAATGTAATTACAGGAAAACCGGAAGATCTATTTTCAGAAGATTCATCAATTATCAATAATTTATCCTGATTTCTATCACTAGTAATCATTTGAAG
>CAZBCJ010000062.1:0-6985 GCA_964490545.1 uncultured Flavobacteriaceae bacterium
ATACCTATACCTGCTTCATTTGAAAAAGCTCCTCTTCTAATTCCTAATATAATTAATGAACCCAATACTCCTCCTGTAATTGAGTCTCCTCTATAATTTGAACCTGTAAATGCGTCGTAAAATATTAGTTTAATATAATGAGGTAATACTTCTATATTAATAATTATAATAGCTATAACAGAAAGCATATATACTAGCACCATAAAAGGGACTAGTTTTGATGCTACAGAGCTAATTCTTTTAAGACCGCCAAGTATCACAATGGATGTAACAATGATCAACAACACACCTATCAAGAAGTTTGTTTGAAAACTCACTTCGTATCCCATTGGGATCAACAAGATATCATTTACAGCTTGTTTTAATTGATTTACGTTGAAAACGGGCAAAGCTCCTATTAAACCACATATGCTAAAAAATACAGCTAGGGCTCTCCATTTTTTACCTAAACCTTCAATTATAAAATACATTGGTCCTCCCTGTATATTTCCAGCAGAGTCCTTTCCTCTAAACATTATTGCTAATGATGATGTAAAAAATTTAGTTGACATGCCAATTATACCGCTAACCCACATCCAAAAAATTGCTCCAGGCCCACCGATGGATATTGCAACTGAAACACCTGCAATATTACCCATTCCAACAGTCGCAGATAAGGCAGTAGATAATGCAGCAAAATGACTTATCTCACCATCATCGTTAGAATTATCGTATTTGCCTCTAACTACATCTATAGCATGAAAAAAATATTTAAAAGGAATGAATCTAGAATAGACAATTAGGTACAATCCTCCACCAATAAGTAATATTATTAATGGGAAGCCCCATACAAATGATGAAATGTCTGAAAATAATTGTTCAATTTCCAAAATTAGTTTCTAAATAATTGTTAATATTATTCTCAATTCTATTTTCCAAGTTAGTATTATCTGCTCTAATAAATTTCTTTGCAGTTATATTTTCATAAAGCTCGATATATCTATTACTCACAGTTAATACATATTCTTCTGACATATGAGGAACAACTTGCCCTTTAAGTCCTTGAAAATTATTACTAATCAACCATTGCCTAAGAAACTCTTTCGATAATTGCTTTTGTGGTTCTTTATTTTTTTGTCTCACCTTATAGTCTTTTAAATAAAAGTATCTAGATGAATCTGGTGTGTGTATTTCGTCAATTAATACGATTTTTCCTTGTTTCGTTTTACCAAACTCATATTTTGTATCTACTAGTATTAAGCCCCTTTCCTTAGCAATTTCACTTCCCTTATCAAACAATTTTTTAGTATAACTTTCTAAAACCTCATAATCCTTCTTTGAAACAATATTTCTTTTTATAATTTCTTCTTTACTTATGTCTTGGTCATGATTGCCAAATTCAGCTTTTGTAGCAGGGGTAATAATTGGAGTTGGAAACTTGTCATTTTCTATCATTCCGTTTGGCATTTTTACACCACATAGCAACCTTTTACCTTTTTTGTATTCTCTCGCTGAATGGCCAGACAAATAGCCTCTAATTACCATTTCTACTTTAAATGGCTCACATAAATGACCAATTGACACATTTGGATCAGGAGATGAAATTAACCAGTTAGGCACAATATCTGAAGTTAAATTCATCATTTGTACAGCAATCTGATTTAAGATTTGTCCTTTATAGGGTATACCTTTAGGCATTACTACATCAAACGCAGAAACTCTATCTGACGCAACCATTACTGCCAAATCATTTTTTAAGGTATAAACATCCCTAACTTTACCTTTGTAAACTTTGCTTTGATTTGGAAAATTAAAATTAGTTTCAATTATCGAATTATTCATTAACCCTAATTAGTATTTTCAATATTTTTATAAGCATTAATTATTCTTTTAACTAGAGTATTCCTTATAATATCTCCATCATTTAAGCGTACAATTTCAATACCATCTGTTTCTTTTAAAATAAGTAATGCCTCCTTAATTCCAGATTTTATTCTGCCGGGTAAATCTATTTGGCCAGGGTCACCATTGATTAAAAATTTCGCATTTTTACCCATTCTTGTTAAAAACATTTTCATTTGGGAATGAGTTGTGTTCTGGCCTTCATCTAAAATAACAAAAGCATTGTCTAAAGTTCTACCTCTCATAAATGCTAAAGGAGCAATTTGAATAGTCTCATCATCAATATATTTCTTTAGTTTATCAGAAGTGATCATGTCTTTTAATGCATCATATAATGGCTGCATATATGGATCTATTTTTTCTTTTAAATCACCAGGAAGAAATCCTAAATTTTCGCCAGCTTCTAATGCAGGTCTTGTAAGAATGATACGCTTAACTTCCTTTTGTTTTAGAGCCCTTACAGCCAAAGCTATACCAGTATAGGTCTTGCCAGTTCCTGCCGGCCCAATTGCAAAGACCATGTTACTATTAAAGACTGCATCAACAATTCTTCTCTGATTTAATGATTTTGCTTTAATTACCCTTCCATTAGCACCATGTAAAATTGGTTTGTAACTTCTCTTTGATGTTAACGTATCAGCACTTGAATTAGTAAGCAACATCTCAATTTCATTGTCTGATATTATATTATATTCAATAAAATAATTGATTATTTTTTTAATCCTTTCCTCAAAATCATTTAAATCTTCTTTATTTCCATAAGCCTTTATTTTATCACCTCTGGCAATAATTTTTAGTTCAGGAAATTTTAGCTTAATAAATTTTATGTTTTTATTTTGAGGACCAAATAAATCTTTTGGATCAATTTTTTCTATTTTAATTACTCGCTCGTTCAATTTATTTAATTAAGATTGTAGAAATGATTTATTAGATTTGTATATCAAAAATACATAATTTTAAGGCACATATTTTAAGAAAATATCAACAATTTATATGTCAATTATAACCTTAATTACAGATTTTGGAACAAAGGATCACTTTGTGGCAAAAATTAAAGGGGCTATCATTTCTGATTTTCCTCAAGCAAACATAATTGATATATCACATCAAATATCTCCATTCAATATAATGGAAGCAGCATATGTAATTGAAAATTCATATCAACATTTTCCAGAAAAAACTATACACATAATTGGTGTAGATTCTGAAAATACTCCAGAATGCTCCCATATAGTACTAAAACTCAATGAACAGTATTTTATCTGTGCTGATAACGGAATTATGAGTATTGTTTGCAACAATATAAAACCTGATGAAATTTTTGAAATTAATATCCATAACAAAACAGACTCACAAGATTCTACGCTTAAAATATTTACTCAAGTAGCTTGTCATTTAGCTAAAGGTGGCCAACCAGAGATAATAGGAAAACGCATCACCAAAATTAGATCAGTAAAATCTATAGCTCCTTTTGTAAATGATGAAAAAAATCAAATTATAGGAAGTGTAATATATATAGACAATTATGGAAATGTAGTCACCAATATTAAACACTCATTTTTTAAAGAGGCTTCAAAAGGAAGAAAATATGAAATTTCAGCAAGAAATCACAAGTTTAAAAGAATCTACAATAATTATAGTGAAATTGTAAATTATAATATTTTAGAAGAAAAAAGAAATGATGAAGGCAGAGCATTAGCCTTGTTTAATTCCTCTAACTATTTAGAGATTGCAATATATAAAAGCAACCCTTCAAATGTTGGTACAGCAGCATCATTGTTAGGTTTAAAAATATTAGACTCTATAACTATAAATTTTTTAAAATAATTGATTTGTGTTGATAAGTTTATTTAACTAATTTATCTGATTATAATATATTTGTGTAATTTAATTTTGTTAATATTTTTATATGAAGTTCATTGTTTCTAGTGCAGCTCTATTAAAGAAATTACAAGTACTAAGTGGTGTAATTAACGCAACTAATACAATACCGGTTTTAGACCACTTTCTGTTTGATATTGATAATTCAAACCTTACAATAACTTCAAGTGATTTAGAGACTACAATGGTTTCTTCAATAGAGGTTGATAGTAAAAGCAAAGGTAATATAGCTATCCCTTCTAAATTATTAATTGACACACTCAAAACATTCCCCGATCAACCTTTAACATTTACAGTTGAAGAAAACAATATAATTGAAATAAATTCTAATCATGGAAAATACACTTTAGCTTATGCTGATGGAGAACAGTTTCCTAAAGCTATAACTTTAGATAATCCGTCTGAGGCAAAAGTTTCTAGCAAGGTTCTACTAAAAGCAATAAATAGTACAATATTTGCTGCGGGGAATGATGATCTTAGACCAGTAATGAGTGGTGTTTTCTTTCAATTATCTAAAGATAAGTCAATTTTTGTAGCAACTGATGCACATAAATTAGTTAAATATACTAGAACAGATGTTTCGGCATCTGAATTAGCTGAATTTATAATGCCAAAAAAGCCTTTGAATTTACTAAAAACTATTATCGATGAAGATTTTCAGGTTACTATAGAGTATAATAATTCTAATGCCAAGTTCATTCTAGAAAACCTAATAATAGTATGTAGATTAATAGATGGAAATTACCCGAATTATGAAGCTGTAATACCTAATGAAAATCCAAATATTTTGACAATTGATAGAACTCAGTTTTTAAATTCATTGAAAAGGGTTTCAATTTTTTCTAATAAAACTACACATCAGGTAAGATTAAAATTAGCTGGGGCTGAATTAAATATTTCAGCTGAGGATATTGATTTCAGCAACAAAGCTGAAGAAAGACTTACCTGTGATTATAAAGGTGAAGATATTGAAATTGGTTTTAACTCTAGGTTTCTTATAGAAATGCTAAATAACATTGAATCTGATGAAATAAGTCTTGAAATGAGTCTCCCCAACAGAGCGGGAATTTTAAAACCTGTAAATGGTTATGAGGATGGTGAAGAAATTACCATGCTTGTAATGCCTGTAATGCTAAACAGCTAATTTATTTTTTATATACTACTAATTGAGCTTTATATCCAGTATAAATCAGCCATTTTTTATTTGACAAGACTACCCCATTTTCATCAAGAACTACAAGTTGTGCTGTATTTGGACTTGAATCACCTTCATTTAAAGCAATAAAATCAATATTATTATAACCCTCATCAAGATCAATATCAATGACATAAAAAACAGAACTTAATAAAATATTAGGATGAATTATTGAGTTGTTTAACATCAATCTTATTCTATCTCCATCAACGTACTCATGATCTCTGCATTTAATGATAATATATTTTGATTGAGTTTCTAAATTCCCTAGGTAATAATCTGCCTTAATTTCTGATTTGTTTTGAGAACCTTCTTTAAATTTTTGTTTTATAATCCATGTTGGGGTTACTAATTCTGTAGATTTGGTGATATCAATTACATTTTCTTTAGAAAGAATATCAAAGTCTAAATTATAATTGAAGTAATTATTTTTTTTCTTATTTGTTAAACCTTTAACCTCAATTTTTTTTAAAGAAAAACTCGAATTAGTAATAGTATTAGTATCTAAGGATTTTATCTCAACTATTTTAATTGATATTTCTTGTGAAAACAAGATTAAAGAATTAAAAAGAAATGTAATTATTAAAAAATAATTCTTCATTAATTATGTATATATATATTTAATAAAGATATTTAAATCCTGTGTATTATCTCAAATATTAAGCTTATATTAACATAATATATTTATATCTATAAACTGTAGTGGATCCAATTCAAATTTTAGGATATTTTGGCGCATTTTTAGTTGGATTGATCCTTGGATTGATTGGTAGTGGAGGATCAATATTGTCTTTGCCAATTCTTGTATATTTGTTTGGTATTAACCCTGTTTTAGCTACAGCATACTCTTTGTTTATTGTAGGAATTACTTCTCTTATAGGTTCAATAAAGAATCTAAAGAGTAAGATGATTGATTATAATACAACATTGTTCTTTTCTATTTCAGCAATTATTTCTGTGTATATCACTAGAAAATATTTAATAATGCTTATTCCTGAAATAATTATAACAACTGATATTATTATTCTAACAGAAGAAAAATTTATAATGCTTCTTTTTTCAATTTTAATGATAATTGCTGGATTTTTTATGGTTAAGAAATCACCTAAGACAATAGTTAAAATGAAAGGCATAAAAACTCTTGCACCTAGCAAGCTTATAATACTAGCTGAGGGATCTTTAATTGGGTTAATAACGGGTCTTGTAGGTGCAGGTGGCGGTTTCATTATAATACCTGTGTTAGTTATTTTAACAAAACTTAGAATGAAACATGCTATAGCTACTTCACTAGCAATAATCTCTTTAAAATCCTTAATAGGTTTTATAGGTGATATACAAGTTCAAATTATTGATTGGAGTTTCTTATTATTATTTTCTGCTATATCTGTTATAGGAATATATGTAGGCCAATATTATAGCAATAAGGTTGCTGATGATCAACTAAAGCAAGGATTTGGGCTTTTTGTTATTATTCTATCAATTGGAATTTTTATTAAGGAAGTTGTCTAGTTTTTTTTTAACTTTATACTAAATGTTAATGTTTTAAGCATGAATCGATTACTAACTATTTTAATATGTATTCTTGTTTTTTGTTGTGAGTCTGTTAAAGAAGAACCAAAAGAAATTGTACTAGATGATGGATGGATCAAATCTACAAACGGCTGTCTTGTTTTTGATATAGACCTAAATGATACTGATAGCCTGTCGTGGGATGGAGATTGCTTTGAAAACAAGTTAAGTGGTTTTGGAACCTTAAAAAAATACGCTGATAATGAGTTGATATATGAATATAAAGGGAATTATATAAATGGAGAAAAATTAGGGATTGGAAAACAAACCTATTTAAATGGATCTTTTTATGAAGGAGAATTTTATTACAAACCTCATGGTAGTGGTAAAAAAACCAGTCCTGATGGGTCTTCTTTCTACGGAATATTTAGATTGGGTGAACCTTATACAGTGGTGCATAACACTAGAGAAGATACTATAAAGTATATATATGAAAATGATGAAATAAGTAATGAAAAG
>CAZBCJ010000063.1:0-6773 GCA_964490545.1 uncultured Flavobacteriaceae bacterium
TATTGTATGAAATTTAACACTAAAACTATCCATGGAGGACAATCACTAGACACTAGCTATAACGCTGTAATGCCTCCAATTTATCAAACTTCAACATATGCTCAATCAAGTCCTGGCAATCATAAAGGATATGAATATTCCAGAACACATAATCCTACTAGAACTGCACTTCAAAGGTCTTTTGCTAGTATAGAAAATGCAAACTATGGATTGGCTTTTGCTTCAGGGCTAGCAGCTATTGATGCAATAATTAAATTATTAAAACCTGGAGATGAGGTTATTTCAACCAATGATTTGTATGGAGGGACATACAGGTTATTTACAAAAATATTTAGCACATATGGAATTAAATTTCATTTTGCAGGGATGCAGGATATTATTAGTATTGAGAAATTAATCAATCAAAATACTAGATTAATATGGACTGAAACACCAACAAATCCAATGCTAAATATTATTGATATAGCAGCTCTATCAACTATAGCAAAAAAGCATAATATCCTTTTAGCTGTTGACAATACTTTTGCAACTCCCTATTTGCAGAGGCCGATTGATTTAGGGGCTGACATAGTAATGCATTCAGCAACTAAATATCTAGGGGGACATAGTGATGTAGTTTTAGGAGCAATTATGCTAAATGATAAAGATTTGGCAGATAAACTGTATTTTATTCAAAATGCAAGCGGAGCAATATGTGGGCCGCAAGATAGTTTCTTGGTTCTTAGAGGAATAAAGACATTGCATGTTAGAATGCAAAGGCATTGTGATAACACAAAAAAAATTGCTGATTTTTTAAATGTTAACACAAGGGTTGATCATGTGTATTGGCCAGGATTTGATTTCCATAAGAATCATGATATTGCAAATAAGCAGATGGATGATTTTGGAGGCATGCTTTCTTTTAAAGTAAAGAGCAATAATAACAGGGATGTTTTTAAAATTTTGGAGAGACTTAAAATTTTTACGCTAGCTGAATCCCTTGGAGGAGTTGAATCTTTGTGCGGCCATCCTGCATCAATGACACATGCCAGCATACCTAAAGAAGAAAGAGAAAAGTCAGGATTATCTGATTCACTAATTAGATTAAGTGTAGGAATTGAAGATTCTGATGATTTAATTCAAGATTTAAAACAGGCCATAAATTAAGAATTGATTTTTACTATTTTATGAGTAGGTTATTTATTAAATTACTATTTTTAACTATAAATTTTTACCAATTATATAATAATTGATTTTATTTTCAATTTAAAGTGTTATTATGAAACAAAAGATTGAAGCATTCCTAGATTTAGTACGACAAAGAAATGGGCATGAATTAGAATTTATGCAAGCTGTAGAAGAAGTAGCTGAAACAGTAATCCCATATATTGTCAATAATGATATTTATCATGGCAATAATGTTCTGTTAAGAATGTGTGAGCCAGAAAGAGTTATAAGTTTTAGAGTATGCTGGGTTGATGATGATGGAGAAATTCAGGTAAATCGAGGATACAGAATACAAATGAATTCAGCAATTGGCCCCTACAAGGGAGGATTGCGATTCCATCCAACAGTAAATATGAGTATACTTAAGTTTCTTGCTTTTGAACAAGTATTTAAGAATAGTCTAACCACTTTACCGATGGGCGGAGGAAAGGGAGGAAGTGATTTTGATCCTAAAGGTAAAAGTGAAAATGAGATAATGAGATTTTGTCAAGCTTTTATGGCAGAATTATATAGACATATTGGCCCTAATACTGATGTTCCTGCAGGAGATATTGGCGTAGGAGGCAGAGAAATAGGCTATTTATATGGAATGTATAAGAAATTAAATAATGAATTTACAGGCGTTTTAACTGGTAAAGGAGTTACTTGGGGAGGATCTTTAATTAGACCAGAAGCAACTGGTTATGGGACTGTTTATTTTGCACAGAACATGCTGTTATTAAAAAAGGACAGTTTTAAAAATAAAAATGTAGTTATTTCCGGATCAGGCAATGTAGCTCAATATGCAGCTGAAAAAGCTATTAGTTTAGGAGCTAAGGTTTTAACAATGTCAGATTCTTCAGGCTTTATTTATGATAGCAATGGGATTGATATGAAGAAGCTGGAATATATAATGAATTTAAAAAATGTCAAAAGGGGAAGAATTAGTGAATACGTAAAGAACTATCCAAAATCTATATTTAATAAAGGGGAAAAGCCATGGTCTACTGCCTGTGATATTGCTTTGCCATGTGCAACCCAAAATGAGCTTGATGAAAATGATGCAAAAAAATTAACTTCTAATGGCTGTTTTTGTGTTAGTGAAGGGGCTAATATGCCTTCTACTAAAGATGCAATATCAGTTTTTCATAAATCAAAAATATTATTTGCTCCAGGGAAAGCATCCAATGCAGGAGGGGTTGCTACTTCAGGGTTAGAAATGACGCAAAATTCTCTAAGATATCATTGGTCTAGAGAAGAAGTTGATGAAAAACTAAAAGATATAATGCTCGATATTCATAATTCTTGTATAGAATATGGCAAGCAAGACGATGGTTATATTGATTATGTTAAAGGGGCGAATATTGCGGGATTTGTTAAAGTCGCAGATGCTATGTTAGCTCAAGGCATAGTTTAATTCAATTTAAATATATTATAGTGATATATTTTTCGTTTAGTACATGAGAATATATATTTTAAATATTTTTATGTACAAGCGTTTTATATATTTTATTACATTTTTGAGTTTTTTTAATTCAACTGCCCAGGAAATAAATTCTCTTTGGGAAACTCATTTTTCTTATAATAATGTTAATGATTTAGAATCAAATGAACCGTATATATATGCTTCATCAGATAATTCGATTTTTATATATAATACCCAGACTTCTGAATTGACTAAAATTACAACAAAAGAAGGTTTAGCTGGAGAGGCTATTTCCTCAATTTATTTTAGTGTAGATCATAATAAACTAATTGCCGGCTTTGTCAATGGCCTTATTCAAGTCATTGATTTTAATACTAGCAATATTTTTAGCATTTATGACATTATTGACAAAACCACTATATCTCCAAGTAATAAGAGAATAAATAATTTTAATGAGTTTGATCAGCATACATATATCTCTACTGATTATGGGGTTTCAGTTTTCAATTTAGATAGTTTAGAATTTGGAGACACTTTCTTTATAGGAATTAGCGGAGCACAGGTAAGTGTTGCTGAGACCACAGTTTTAGGAGAATATATCTATGCAGCTTGTAAGAATTTTGAGGGAATAAAAAGAGCACTAATCTCTTCTAATTTAATTGATTTTAATAATTGGAGCGAGGTTACATCAGGAAGTTTTTATTCTATTTTTTCTACTGATAATACGGTTTATTTTTCAGATCAGAATAAGATATATAACATAGAAAATGGAAATATTTCTGAATTATTTACTTCCAGTGAAATTATTAAGGATATTAGGTATATATCTGAGAGTTTTATTATTACAACGCATAACAATACATCTATATATGATATTAATTTCAATATTATCAATACTCCAATAAATAGCTCTAATTTTCAAACAAATTTTAATTCTGCATTATTTAATTCAAATAATATATATATAGCAACAGAGGATATAGGAATATTAAAACTAGATTCTAATAACATTGATAATTATAGTTCTATTTATCCGGAGGGGCCATTGGATAACAATATTTTTTCAACAGAAAATTTTAATAATGACCTATGGGTTACATTTGGTGAATATAGTTTGTACTATAATCCTCACCCCTTAAAATATAAGGGAATAAGTAATTATAATTCAAATTGGAACAATATTGTTTATGATAGTCTCCCTTCAAATTCAGTAAACTTAAATAGTATTTCAATAGATCCATTTAACAATAATCATATTTTTATTAGTTCATTTCATGGGGGATTATTGGAAATTATTGATAATGAGATAATTAATTTGCTAGATAATACAAATACTCCACTAGAATCAATAGATATATCTGATCCTAATTACACAAGTGTTCGAATATCTGACACTGAATTTGATGATTCAGGGGTTTTGTGGATTTTGAATTCAAGAGTTGACAATCCTTTAAAGTCATATGACCCTAATTCAGGACAGTGGCAAAGTTATGATTTTACTGACATAATTCCAGATGGATTAAATGATGAATTAGGATTTAGTGATATTGAAATAGGTCAATTAGGCAATAAATGGATTGGAGGATTAAGATCAGGATTAATTGGATTCAATGAAAATTCAGGATCACCATTATTAAAAAAAATATTTGATATGGAACAAGCTAATTTGCCATCCCCTTATGTAAGAAGTTTAGCAGTAGATAAAAATAATCATCTTTGGATTGGCACAGTTGAAGGACTAAGGGTTCTTTATAATACTATTAATTTTTTTGATAGTAATGTAATTACTCAACCCATTGTAATATTGGAGGACGGCATACCAAAGGAGTTATTAGAACAGCAATTTATTTCTGATATAGAAGTGGATGGAGCAAATAATAAGTGGGTTGGCACAATAGGATCAGGAATTTTTTATTTTTCTCAGAATGGCCAGCAAACAATTTATCATTTTACGAAAAGTAATTCGCCTATTCCATCAAATAACATAAATGACATTTCCATTGATCAACATAATGGAATAGTTTATATAGGGACTGATAAGGGTTTAGTAAGCTACAATACTGGAGGATCTGCAACAGAATCAAATTTCGAGAATGCTTATGTTTTCCCAAATCCTGTTAGACCATCATTCAACATGAAAAATGATAAAATAAAAATTAAGGGAATTACTGATAATGTAAATATAAAAATTACCGATATTGAAGGAAATTTAGTTGCTGAAGCACAATCCAACATAAATTCAAGATATAATAATTTTAACCTAGAGATTGATGGAGGAACTGCTTTTTGGAATGGGAAGAACTTAGCAGGTAAATCTGTGTCATCTGGAGTATATATTGTAATGTTGTCTGAACTGGAGACCTATGAAACTAAGATTTTAAAAATTATGATTATTAGATAATGGTTACATCAACATCAGCAATTGTTTTATCCAAAATTAGATATAAGGATAATGATATGATAGTAAAATCCTTTACTAAGGAATATGGCGCTATCAGTTTCATTGTAAGAGGGCGACAAAATTCAAAAAAAAATAAAATTAAATATGTTTATTTTCAAGAGTTAACTATCCTAGAAATCCAGTTTAATTATAATTCAAAAAGAGATTTACAATATATTAAAGACATTGAGATAAAACATAATTATATTTCTTCTCATACAGATTTAGTAAAGATGTCAGTAATAATGTTTTTGTCTGAAGTACTAACAAATATTATTACGCATCAAAAAAGAGAAATACAATTATACAATTATATAGAGCAATCTTTAATTTGGTATGATATAAATAAATCCAATGCTTATTTCCATATGATTTTCTTGCTTGAATTAACAAGATATTTAGGGTTTTATCCAGATTTATTAAATAATAAACTCAAGTATTTTAATCTAGAAGGTGGATCATATGAAAAATCAAAAACTAGTGAATATTCTATTACTGGAGACAGTTTAAATTTATTTAATCAAATTTTAGGCATAAAATTTGATACTAATCCTTTACCAACTTTAAATTCTAAAGATAAGATAGAAATTATAGATATTATTTTAACCTATTATAAATTACATATTAATAATTTTAAACCAATTAAATCATTAGAAATAGTTAAAAACATATTTAGTTAGTATTGAAAAAAATTATATACATATTCTTCTTTTTCTGCAGTATAATTAACTATTCTCAGGAAATTTTTCTCTTGGACTCAGAAACCATGCAGCCTATTGTTGGGGTGGCTGTGTATAGTGATACGGGGAAGAATATTTTTTCTGATTTTGATGGTAAGGCTCTGCTTGATTCTTTTGATAATAATGAATTAGTTAATTTTAAGCACCTTTCTTATAAAACAAGATCAATCGAAAAACACCTGATAGGAGATGTGGTATTGTTGTCAATGAATGCACAATCTTTAGATCAAATTATAATTTCTGCTTCAAGATTTGCCCAAGATATTAAGGAAATTCCACAAAAGATACTTCAAATAAATAAACAAGGCATTACTATCAGTAATCCTCAAACAAGTGCTGATCTATTGAATATGAGTGGCCATATTTATATTCAAAAAAGTCAACTAGGAGGCGGCAGCCCAATAATTAGAGGCTTCTCTACTAATCGTTTGGTATTATCAGTTGATGGGGTAAGACTGAACAATGCGATTTATAGAGCAGGGAATATCCATAATGTAATTTCAATTGATCCATTCTCCATAGAAAATACAGAGATTATTATGGGATCTAGTTCTGTTATGTATGGAAGTGATGCTATTGGAGGAGCAATGAATTTTTATACTAAAAAACCTAAATTTTCAGAAAGTCAAACCCCATTAATGTTAATTAATTCAACTTTACGTAGTGCGTCTGCAAGTAATGAAAAAACAGGACATTTTGATATAAATATAGGTTTTAAAAAATGGGCGCTTTTAACTAGTTTTTCACGAAATGATTTTGATAATTTAACAATGGGGAAATATGGCTTATCTGATTATTTAAGACCCGAATATGTTGATATTATAAATGGACTTGACTCAATTATCCAAAATCCAAATCCTAGAGTTCAAAAATTCACACACTATTCCCAGTTCAATTTTATGCAGAAGGTATTATTTAAGCCAAATAATAATATTACTGCTGATCTTGGAATTCATTATTCTTCAACATCTGATATACCAAG